>JBBRZA010000155.1:0-3339 GCA_038237145.1 Gaiellales bacterium | reverse complement strand
GTGCTGCGCAGCCGGTCGATCGTTGCGCCGACCTGCGAGCTCGACGGATCGGCCTTCGGGGTCGCTGTCAGCATCACGTCGTTCGCTGCGCCGTGCTGCGGAGGTGCCACGTGCGCAACGCCACTGTCAGAGACGAGCACGGCCCGTGCGCGAGCGGCGCCGGCGTTTGGTGCGACGATCTGGAGCGCACCCGGCGCTCCCGGCCCGAACGCCCGCTGCACGGCGATGTAGCCCTGACGCGAAGCGTCGTGCCGCGGCACGACCTTGATCGACGGCATCCCCGTCTTGAGGCCGAAGACCGGCAACGCAAGCGCGACGAGAATCAGGAGGGCTGCGGAGCCGAAGGCGATCGGGTGGCGCCAGAGCCGCTCCGCCCAGCGCGCGAACACGGGCGAGCGATGTTCGCCAGCGTGCACCCATTTGAGCGCGAGCTTGTCGACCCGCGGCCCAAGCTTCGCCAGCACTGCCGGCAGCAGCGTGAGCGTCGCCGCGAGCACGAAGATGACGCTCAGCATGATCCCAAGGCTCATCGAGCGGAACGCCGGACTCGGCACGAGCATCACCGCCGACAGCGAGATCAGCACCGTCAGACCGGAGAAGAGCACGGCCTTGCCTGCGGTGTCCATCGTCACCTCGACCGCCTCCTCCGCGGACAACTCGGAGCCGAAGAAGGCGCCGCGGAAGCGGCTGACGATGAAGAGCGCGTAGTCGATACCGAGCGCGAGCGCGAACATCAGCGCGAAGTTCATCGCCCAGATCGAGATCTCCCCGATCTTCGAAGCGAGATAGAGCGAGCCGGCGGCGGCCACCAGGCCGACGATCGTCAGCATCAATGGAAGCCCCGCCGCAACGAGTGAGCCAAACGCGAGCGCCAGGATCGCGAGCGTGATCGGCCACGAGAAGAGTTCCGACTTCATCATCGCCGTCCGGTTCGCCGTGTTGAAGTCAGACCACAGCCCCGAGGCGCCGGTGAGGTTGACATCCACGCCGTTTCCGCCGCTTGCGGCGAGAGTGGCCTTCAGGTCGTCGGCGGCGCGAACCATCCCGCTCGGGTCGCGGCGCGCCCCCGCCTCGATCACAGCGGTGTGGCCGTCGCGGGAGATCGAGACGCCGGGTTGTGGCCCCACCACGGTCGTGACGGCATCGCTCGACGCCAGCGACCGCTCCACGCGCGTGACGGCACCCGCAAATGCGGGGTCTCCGAAACCATGTTGGTCGGAGTGGACGACGACCATCAGCGCGGAGCTCGAGAGCCCTCGGAAGTCGCGCTGGATCAGTGCACGCGCCTGCAACGACTCTGACCCGTTCGCTTGCCAGCCCGCACCCGACAGCGCCGTCTCGACCCCCGGCGCGAACACACCAAGAACAACTGCGACCCCGATCCAGATCGCGACGACAAGGCGGAAGTGCGCTGCCGTCCAGCGGCCGAGCCTGCCGATCGGCCCTGACCTGCGCGTCGTGCGCCCCCGGCGGGTACTGACGGTCGCGGTGGTCATCTGAGCGTTCCCCCGACCATCTCGGCGAGGTCGGCGAACTGGCGCTGCAGGCCGCCGCACACTTGCTCGCACAGGTCGAGCACGCTGTCGTCGGCGATCGCGTAGTAGGTGAAGGTGCCTTGCTTACGGCGGCTGAGAATCCCAGCCTCGAGCAGGACGCCCAGGTGCTTTGACACATTCTGCTGCGACGTATCGAGCGAAGCGGTCAACTCCTGAACGGTCGCCTCGCCCTCGCGCAGGCGGTCGAGGAGCTTGATCCGCATCGGCTCACCGATGACGCGGAAGCGGCGTGCGATCAACTCGATGATCGGATCGGGCAGCGGGTGGGAACGAGGCATTAACTCTCCTGGCAGATGAGGTTCTCGGCTATACTGCCTAACAACTACATAGTTGTCAAGTTGAGGAGTCAGAATGCAGAACCTGAACCTGGAGGCAGTCGAAGAATCAGCGGCGAAGGCACGGCAGGAGCCGGCCGCGCTCCAGCAGAACGTCTCGCTTGGAGGCGAGTGGGAGCTGACTGAGGGCCAGCCTCAGTTCCGCGGCCGGATCCCGTACCCGCACGGCGAGATCGAGTTCACCGCCGACTTCCCTCCGCCGCTCGGCGGCACCGGTGCCGCCCCCAGCCCGCTCGCCTACTGCTTCTGGGGCGGCCTCGCCTGCTACGCGATGACGTTCGCGACGGAAGCCGCACGCGAAGGCATCGAGGTAAGCCGCCTGCACGCGACGGTCGAGGCCACCGTCGACATGGCGCCCGCGCTCGGAGCGACCGACAGCCCGCCCGTCGAGCAGATCCGCTGGACACTCGATGTAAAAACAGACGTCGACGCCGCCACCCTCGAGCGACTGAAGCAGCAGGCCGACGACCGCTGCCCCGGCGCCTACTGCATCCGCAACCCGATCGAACTCGTCACCGAGGTGCGCGCATAACCCGACCGGGCGCTTAACATGCACCCCGGCGACAGGGGTCGCGCTAACCGTAGCGAGGGCCTGCCCGGTGTTTTTCCGCGCAAGAAATCTTCATCGACACGATGACGAGCAACCCGCACGTTTTCCTCTTGAAGGCGAGGAAAAGCTCGGCCAGTCCACGATTGCGGTCGCGTACCCCGCGTTCTGTTTGCGCGTCCGCGAGGCCCTCTTGAGGTCCTTGGTGATTCTTACCAGCGCCGCGCCTAATAGAACCCCTACGGCATAGACCGAAGGCGCGCCAATTCCCCGCGCGCATCGGTCAACCGCCAGTAGGAAGCCGCTGTCGTCAGATTCCCTTCTAGCTTGCCGACGCTAAGGACGTCGATCAGTCCGCTCTCTCGCAGGTCTGCGAGCGCGTTGCGAACCGCGTCAGGCGGCTCGCCGAGGTGCGCCGCGATCTGCTCGTAGCCAAGCGAGCCATGCTGCTCCAGCAGCTCGAGGATAGACCCCTCCATCGCCGACAACATAGCCGCCTGCTCCAGGCACTCTCGGACCTCAACTGCGGGCTTTCCTGCTTTCTCTTCGCAGCCTAGCTCGCCGACACGCCTCGCTCGTCGAGCTCGATCGGCACAACGCTGAGAACGTCGACCCATGCCGGCTGGTCGCGGAGACAGTCGGCCAGCGCCGCGTCGGCATCCTCGCGGCGGATGAAGACGTCGACCGCCTCCTCCGGCGACTCCGCTGTCACGAGCGCGTACGCCTCCACTCTGCGTCCGCGAGCGTTGTCACTTTCTGGTGGAAGTGCGACAGAGACCTCGGCCGGCGCGCGCTCCCGTCGACGTTTCCGCCAGTCCGTTGACACCCGCATAATGGCGAGCGGCGGAGGCCGAAGTCCCACAGACGATCCTGCTGTTCGGGGCTCGATCGAGAAGCTAAG
>JBBRZA010000154.1:0-3892 GCA_038237145.1 Gaiellales bacterium | reverse complement strand
GAAACGGGGCACCCTGAGAAAGAGGAGCCCTTCGTCGAGCCGCGCGTAAGCCGGTAGGCCCTTGGCGCGCCTCGGCGCCGGGCCGCTCCGAAAGAATCCCCGTCGTCTAGACCACGAAATGCGAGACTTTCGGCCGATTTCTTACCCGCCGGTTCCCGGGCTGTGTCTTGCCGGCGTTGCTCGTCGCGAGTCCGGGCGCCTACGCGGCCTGATGGCCTCTCGGCCGGCGGTGCCCTCGAGCGCACGTGCGTCTGTTCGCGGTTGGGGTCAGCCTCGCCGCTCTGACCGCAACTTCCGGCGGTGGCTGATGCTTTGAACTCGTGGACCGGACCGCCAAGCAAGATGGCGGCCCAAACGCGGAACAGCCGACCACGGCAGCGAGCCCGAAACCGTGCCCCGATCGACGCCGACGCACTTACAAACGAGCGGCCGCTGGGTGAGGCCTGGCCGGGTCGCCTGGTCGCTGGTCGCGGAAGTACCTGCGCGCCCAGAGTGCGACGTAGACGAGCGCAACGAGCACCGGTACCTCGATCAGCGGGCCGACGACGCCGGCGAGCGCCTGGCCGGAGGTTGGCGCCGAAGACGCCGACCGCGATCGCGAGCTCGAAGTCGTTGCTCGCGACCGTGAACGAGAGGCTCGCGGTCTGCGGGTAGGGGAAGCCAAGCAGCTTGCCGGCCGCGAAGCCGGCGAACCACATCAGCGGAAAGTAGGCGAGCAGCGGCAGCGCGATCCGGGCGACGTCAAGCGGCTGCGAGGTGATCGTGTCGCCCTGGATCGCGAACAGGAGCACGATCGTGAATAGCAGCCCGTAAAGGGTGATCGGTGCCCTTCTCCGGCGCCTCCATCACGCCATCGAGTGACAGGAACAGCGATGCGACCACGTTTCTCATGGGATTATCTTTCAGCTTGGTGATGAACTGTCGTCAGCTACTACCGGAGGACGCCGCGAAACTCATCGCGCATCTACGCTCGTGACCCGCAGAATCTGAGATCGATTGACGCCCGACGGCGTCCCTGCAGGGACGCCAGTCTCCGTTGGCTCAGCGACGGACTAGCCTCCGACCGCTTTCCCTCTCGGTCGGGGTGTAGTTCAGCTCATAGTGGTGATAGAGAGCCGATTCCTGATCAGGCGAGAGCTCGTCGCCCTCAAGACCCATATTGTGGGCACTCTTGACCTGCTCTTTGGACACCGCTACCTGCAATCTGTCGGGCCCGATGGTGACTCCGACCAGCGGCACGAATGTCAGATGGCGGCCAAGCCAGCCTTCCTTCACCGTCCCAAACTGCGGCTCGTCGCTCTCGACATCAAAGTAGACACCCTCGAGCTTGCCGATCCGCTCCCCGTTGCGATCGATCAGATCCCTGCCGCGCCACTCGGCGAGATTCGGTTGCCCAACCCGCGGCGCTTCGGTCGTCGCCGCGCCCGCATCGATCTCAGGAGTCGACTCGGTCGCCTCCTCGTTCGACTGCGTGATATGGCTACTCGTCAGTCTCCATTACCGCTCCTTCTTCGCGTCGGCCTTGTCGATCGCCCGTACCCGAACGATACGCTCTTTCAGAGGTTGCCCCGTACAAGGTGCACGGCCACCCCGTCATCCCGTGGGAGCGGGTCGTCCGCGTCGGATTCGGAGGTAGTCATCCACGACTAGTCAACTCTCGCCCCCTCACTCGCCCCGAGCCGGCGACTTCCGGATTTCAGTCGGCTGGCGGGCCGCCCGCTTGCGCGAACGATCCGTCCTCTGCGATCGTGACGCGGGTGACGGGAAGACGGAAGCGCGCTTGGGCTGTCTCGCCGGTGCCCTCCTCCAGCCAGCCGGCTTGATCGTCGGGACGAGTGACAACGATGATCTCGTCGGCGGGGAACGTGCGCAGGGCATCCTCGATTGCTTTCAACGGGTCGGAGTCGCCGCGACGAGCTACCTCGAGGTGACCCGGCTGGCACCCGGCACAGCCGTGGTGTCTGTTGCGGCAATGGCACCACTCGAGATCTGTTGAACTGACCGTCCGTCCTCATCCCTACTGTTGCCCCGCAAACGTCGCGCGCGCCGTGACCGTGAGCCGTGAGCCGTGAGCCGCCAGGAGGCCATGACGGTCGCTCGTGCGTCTTGAAAACGCGGAACTCTGCGTCGGACATGTTCCGTCTGCTACGTACCTGCCGCGTCCGGCATCGGGTACATCCGGCCCCCTGATCGTGTAGCTGGCGCGCTCCGAACCCGCACCCACAGTCAGGTTGCGAGGCAGGGCGGGATGCTGCCCGCCGTTCCGCGCCCTCGGTCGTCGTTGAGCCCAGGGACTAGAGCTCCTCCCCGGGTCTTGAAACGGGCTCGGGTTGAGAGTTGGATTCATGGCGTGACCCTCTGAAAGGAGGAGCGATGCCGACCTACATCAGCCTCATCAACTGGACCGACAAGGGTGTCGGGGCGTTCAAGGAGACGGTCGACCGGGCCGAAGCGGGGAAGCAGCTGGCCGGCAAGTTCGGCGGCAGCCTGAAGGAGATCTACTGGACGATCGGCCCGTACGACGTCGTCGCCGTCTCGGAGGCGCCGGACGACGAGAGCGCGACGGCGTTCGCTCTCGCGCTCGCCTCGCAGGGCAACGTCCGGACGACGACGCTCCGCGCGTTCGACGCCGACGAGATGCGGGGTATCATCGCCAAGACCGGCTAAGTATCTCCGCCTCCGTCTCGGAACGGCGGGGGCTCGCACACGTCTCGCGGTCAACTTGCTGCTGACCGCGAGCGCGGGCCTGGGAGACACGGCCGTGGCAAGCTGACCGCGATGAGGCCGTTCCACGGCTGGTGAGTTCGCACGTTCCGCGCGTAGACGGTTGCGCCACGTCGGGCTGCTGCGGTCGGCTCGCGCGGCGCTGCTGGCGCCGGTATACGCGGCGTACACGCGCCAGTTGCGTGGCCAGGTTGAGCGGGGGCCACTCCCCGCCCACGTTGCGGTGATCCTGGACGGTAACCGGCGTTGGGCGACGGCGACTGGCCGCGCGGAGGTGTCGGCCGGCCACCGTGCCGGCGCGGACAAGCTCGACGAGCTGATCGACTGGTGCGTGCGAGTCGGTGTCCGCCAGGTGACGGTGTGGGCGCTCTCACAGGAGAATCTCGCTCGCCCGCCAGCGCAGCTCGGAGGCCTGTTGGACATTCTTGCGGACAAGCTCGACGCGCTCGCAGAGCTGCATCGCGGCCAGTCCTTGCAGATCCGGGTGGTGGGGCGGCACGCGAAGCTTCCGCCGCGGCTGCGCGCCTCAATCGCGACCGTGAAGGCGGCAACGGCAGCGAATACCGGCCTCCGGTTGACGATCGCTTTGGCGTATAGCGGCAGAGACGAGCTCGTCGATGCGGCGCGATCGCTTGTCCGCCAGCTCGCTGCCGAGGGGACGTCACCCGGGCGGATCGCCGACGGGATCACCCGTGACGCACTCGCTCAGCACCTCTACACCGCCGGTGTACCCGATCCGGACCTGATCATCCGCACGAGCGGAGAGCTGAGGCTGTCCGGGTTCCTGCCCTGGCAGGGCACTGACAGCGAGCTGTACTTCACGGACGCGTACTGGCCCGCGTTCCGTGAGCTGGACTTCCTGCGTGTGCTGCGCAGCTTCCAGCAGCGACGGCGCCGCTACGGTCGCTAAGGGGCTCAGGGTGCCAACGCGAACGCGGGCGGCGAGACCCGCTCTGCCGCGAGGAAGAACGGGACGGCCGCGAACTTGAGCGACAGCGCCGCCGCCTGGAGCGCGAGCGCGCGCCCAGGGTCCCAACGGAGTCCGTACTCGGCGCGGAGCCGAGGCGGCAACAGGGCCGCGGTGGAGAGCCGGTGCGCCGGCAGGATCAGCCGCATGGGCGCAGGCAGCGGCGCGTGCAGGATCACCTCGGCGACGTCCTGGGCCGGG
>JBBRZA010000153.1:0-3942 GCA_038237145.1 Gaiellales bacterium | reverse complement strand
GGTCCCGGTCAATCGTGCTCATCCTCTCGATTCTCCCCCTCTAGGGGGGAATGCGAACACGCGCCGCAAGGCGCATACACCCACCGTTGACACCACTGGTGCGCCCTCCGCGTGCCCTTGACAGGAGGTTGTAGTGAGTTCGCGCAGGATCCAGATCTTCGACACGACACTTAGAGACGGCGAGCAATCGCCGGGCATCGCCCTGCGGCCAGAACAGAAAGCAGAGGTCGCAGAGCAGCTCGAGCGGCTCGGCGTCGACGTGATCGAAGCCGGCTTTGCAGCCGCCTCTCCCGGCGACTTCGAAGGGGTCCGCGCGGTCGCGGGCGTCGCGCGGCGCGCGACGGTCGCCACGCTCTGCCGCACCCGGCGCGAGGATCTCGATACGGGCGCCGAGGCGCTTCGCGACGCACGCCGCTCGCGCATCCACATCTTCCTGGCGACGAGCCCGATCCACATGCAGAAGAAGTTGCGGCTCACCCCTGACGAAGTTGCGGCACAGGCCGCCTGGGCCGTCGCATATGCGCGGGCTCGCGTGGACGAGGTCGAGTTCTCCTGCGAGGACGCGACGCGTTCCGACCCGTCGTTCGTCGCACGCGTCTGCCGCGAGGTGATCGCCGCCGGAGCCGACGTGGTGAATCTTCCCGACACCGTCGGCTTCGCACTCCCGAACGAGTACGCCTGGTTCTTCGGCGAAGTGCGGCGCCTGTGCCCGGAGCTCGACAGCGTCACGGTTTCCGCGCACTGCCACGACGACCTCGGCCTCGCGGTGGCAAACTCCCTCGCCGCCGTCGAGGCAGGGGTCGAACAGGTCGAGTGCACGGTCAACGGGATCGGCGAGCGCGCAGGAAACGCCGCACTCGAGGAGATCGTCATGGCCCTACGTGTCCGTCACGACACCCTCGGTGTCGAGACCGGCATCGACCCTGCTCAGATCGACCCGTCCTCCGCGCTCGTCTCGCGGCTGACCGGCTACGACGTCCCGCCGAACAAGGCCATCGTCGGCGCGAACGCGTTCGCACACGAAGCCGGCATCCATCAGGACGGTCTGCTGAAGGACACGGCGACCTACCAGATCATCGAGCCGAAGGAGCTCGGCCTCGCGATGACCCTGCCGCTCGGAAAGCACTCCGGCCGACACGCCTTTGCCCGCGCCTGCACCGAGGCGGGCCTGCAGCTAGAGGAGGAGCTCCTGACTCAGGCGTTTATGCGGTTCAAGGCACTTGCCGATACCGGACAGCATGTGTCCCTCAACAAACTGTTCGTAGAGGTAACTGCAGCGTGAGCCGCCGCGCGTACACCGTCGTCTGCCTCGCCCGCCACGGAATCGGCCCGGAAGTGATGGCCGAAGCGAGCCGCGCTCTCACCGCCGTCTCCCTCCAGCACGGCTTCCACGTCGACGAGCGGCATGTCCCGTTCGGAGCCGACGCATTGACACGCTTCGGCCGCTCGTTTCCACTCTCGTCACGGAGCGCCTTGCTCGGAGCCGACGCGGTGCTCGTTGCCGCGAAGAGCGACGCCGCGCTGACGGCGCTCGAAGCCGATCTCGATCTGCGCGCCTCGATCTCTCGCGTTCGGTTCGAGGGGCGCGCCGAGCTCTCGATCCTGGCGCCATTCGGTGCGGACGCATGGGAGTGGACGCTCGAACGGGCCTTCTCGCTCGCCTGCGAGAGCCGCGGCCGAATCACGCTCGTCGGCGTCGACGAAAGCTGGGAGCAAGAAGCCGCACGCCTCGAACAGCGGCACGACGGGTTGGAGATCGAGCGGCTCACCCCGCGCGACGCCATGCGCCCGCTCATCTTCACGCCGGAGCGTTTCGACGTCGTCGTCTGCACACCGGAGCTGTCCCGCACGGCGGTCGAGGTCGCTGCGAGCCTCGCCGACGGCAGGACGGTGGCCTGGGGACGGCTCGCTCCGACCGCACCGAGCATCTTCGGTCCTGCGCACGGCGCCGCCGACACGCTCGCAGGCCAGGGCGTCGCAGATCCGAGCTCGATGCTGCTCGCCGCAGCTCTCATGCTGGCCGAGGGACTCGGTGAGCGGAGCGGTGGAGCGACGCTCTCCGGCGCCGTCGGTCTCGCCAGCCGCAACGATGCGCGAGACCCCTCCACCCGCCGCCACGCCGATCTCGTGCTCTCGCAGTTGCCGGTCGCTGCGGCCAACGCCGAGTTCTACCGGGAGGAAGCATGCGGATGAACGGCGCCGATGCCTTGCTCCGCTCGCTGGAGGCCGAGGGCGTCGAGGTCGTCTTCGGACTTCCCGGCGGCGCGATCCTTCCCACCTACGACGCCTTCGCGCGCGGGACGACCATTCGCCACGTCCTCGCGCGACACGAGCAGGGCGCCGGCCACATGGCGCAGGGCTACGCGCGCGCTTCCGGCCGCGTCGGCGTCGCGATCGCGACATCAGGGCCGGGCGCAACCAATCTCGTCACTCCAATCGCCGATGCGTGGATGGATTCGACACCACTCGTCTGCATCACGGGTCAGGTGCGCTCGCATCTGATCGGAACGGACGCTTTCCAGGAGTGCGACATCACGGGAATCACGATCCCGATCGTCAAGCACTCGTGGCTCGTGAAAGACGTCAAGGAACTTCCGCACGTGATCAAGGCGGCATTCCACATCGCTCGGACCGGTCGTTGCGGGCCTGTGTTGGTCGACATCCCCCGGGACGTGCAGGAGGCCGAGCTCGACTTCGAGTATCCGGACACGGTTGATCTTCCCGGCTGGCGGCCACCGCGCCGGGGTCACCCACGCCAGATCCGCGAGGCCGCAACACGAATCGCGGCCGCGGAGCGCCCCGTGCTCTACGTGGGAGGCGGCGTTCTCAATGCAGATGCGTGTACGGAGCTCCTCGAGCTCGCTGAATTGGGACGGCTGCCCGTGGTGACGACGCTGATGGCGAAGAGCGGTTTTCCCGAGACGCACGAGCTGCACTTCGGTTGGCCGGGGATGCACGGCCCGAAGTGGTCGAACTTTGCACTCAACAAGAGCGACGTGCTCGTCGCAGTCGGCGCACGCTTCGACGACCGGGTGACCGGCAAGCTCGCCTCGTTCGCCCCGGGCGCCACTGTTGTCCATCTCGACATCGACTCGGCGGAGATCGACAAGCTCCGCCACGCCGACGTTCCCGTCGTCGGGCCGCTGAAGAGCGTGCTGGCGGATCTCGGCCGGGACCTGCGCGAGCTCGCTCGCCCTGACGCGACGGAGCCATGGCTTGCTCAGCTGCGCCGCTGGCGGGAGGAGGCACCGCTTCGCTATGGCAAGGGCGGCGAACAGATGAAGCCACAGCCCGTGCTCGAGACGCTGCAGCGCCTGACGGCCGGGCGCGACGACATCATCTGGACGACCGGCGTCGGGCAACACCAGATGTGGGCGATGCAGTACCTCCTCTGCGACCGTCCGCGCGCGTTCATCACCTCGGGCGGGCTCGGCACGATGGGCTACGGCATTCCCGCAGCGATCGGGGCCAAGGCCGCGCGCCCGGACGCAACCGTGATCTGCGTCGACGGCGACGGCTGCTTCCAGATGACCCAGCAGGAGCTCGCGACGTCGGTCCTCGAACGCCTGCCGATCGTCGTCGTCCTGATCAACAACGGCCACCTCGGCATGGTCCGCCAGTGGCAGGACATGTTCTTCGAGGAGAGGTTCTCACAGATCGAGCTCACGCAGCACCTGCCGGACTACGCCGCGCTCGCGGAGGCCTACGGCGGCCGCGGGTTCGTCGTCGACCAGGAAGAGGATCTCGAGGAGACGCTCGCCAAGGCGATCGCTTGCGGCCGCACGGCGGTCGTCGACTGCCGCGTCGATGCCCACGAGCACTGCTTCCCGATCATTCCCGCCGGCGCCGCGGCGCTCGACCTAGTCGAGTACCCGGGCGAGCGGGAGTCGGTGTCCACATGAAGCACACCCTGGCCGTCCTCGTCGAGAACAAGCCGGGCGT
>JBBRZA010000152.1:0-4239 GCA_038237145.1 Gaiellales bacterium | reverse complement strand
CGCCGACCTGCCCCAGCGATACGGTCTCCATGGCGGATCCTCCTGTCTCGATCGACGATTTCGCACTCGCCACGGTCGCTACGCGACCGGACGAGGCGGGAGGACCGCCACCTCAAGTTCTACGAGCTACGGGACAACCTCTGGTGAAGGACGAAAGCCGCCTTGTGGCTAACGACCTCCTAGCGCCGTCCCGAGCCTCGATCGCTGCGGACGAGCCGAAGGGCAGCCCGCTGCGGTGCGTCCAGCTTCCGCTCGAGCTGCAGATCGACCCAGAACGTCGCCCCCGTCTGGGGATCGCTCAACTCGACCTGGGCAGGCTTCACGCTCGTCGGCGTGAAGCCGACGACAACGTGGGTCCGCCCGTCATAGGTGACGGTGTCTCCGATCAGCATGGTCCGCAGTTCGCCCCTCCCCGAGACGTCTCTCTCAGCTTGGCGCGCGAAGAGCCGGCGTCAACCCATCAAAGGTATGGATTGCTCTCTTGCGGTTTGTACGGTTTTAGAAGGCGTCTCCAATGGAGGTCTGGATTCCCAAGGCCCCATGCGTCATCCTCTCGGGAGGTTCCCACCCGAGGAGGGGAGATGCGCCATTTCTTCGGTTTCGCCGTCGTGGCCGTCCTTGCTGCGACACTTGCCGCGGCCGCTTCGGCCGACAGCGCCTACCACACAGAGCGACTCGAGCTCCGCGGCCTGAACGGTGCGCCAGGTGGCGGGATGGTCGTCAATGTCCACCCGAACGGCCCGATCGTTTACGCGCACGAGATCTATGTGCTCGGGGGTGCCGTCGCGGGGACGTATCAGGTCGAGCTCCACATCTTCCCCACGAGTCTCAATTGCAGTGGGGGAAGCTTCGTCATACCGACGGCGACGATCGAAACCAACGCAAACGGCAACGGCAGGGCGGATGTGAAGTTCACGCCTGCGGATGCCGCCGGGATTCGCGGCCTGACCCTCAGCATCAATTGGACGGTCACTGGACCGGCGACGTACGTCACCGACTGTACGGTCGTCACTCTCGACTGAGCTCGTGGAAGACATCGGGGCTCGGCTAAGACACGCCGGCCCCGATGTCGAGCACCGCGCCTTTCTGGAGCTTTTTCTCATTCGTCAGTAACATCCGAGCCTCGATGCTGCGACGGGGACTGGGGATGGCGGCCGTCCTGCTCGTCTTCGCCTCGCCTGCGCGGGCCGGGACGCTGGGGCTCGCCGAGGTGCGCTCGGCGGACGGGACGTTGATCGGAAAGGCCGGGGCGGGGGCCTACGCGTACCCGGCGGACGGCTCGATTCTCCGGGTCGGCTCGTCCCGGGCGAACGCCGCGCGTGTCGAGTTGCGCGACGTGTCGATGTTCAACGGCCGGATCACTGTGCGCCGGCTCGTGGTGCCGTCCCGCGGGCTCGGCGGCGCGAGGATCCAGGGCCTCGTCGTGGATGGAACGGGCTATGTCGTTGGTCCGAACGCGATCATCCCGCTCGAGGGCGGCAGCTACATCGTGGCGCTACAGGAAGCAGTCTCGCCGGGCAGGACGGGGTCCGGCCTGGTGGGCCTCCGTGCGTTCGTCTCGGACCCCTCCCTCGGCCTGGCGCCCGGGACGCAACTGCTCGTCGGGCTCGCCCGCGCTGCGCACCCGGACTCCTCGACCAGCCGTGCCGCTGCGGTGCTCGGCCTCCCACAGCTTCCTGCTGCGCAGGCGTCGATGTCAGGCGTTCCTACGTTCCTCGCGCGCGACATCCTGCCGCCGACCAACACGCTGGGCGGCCAGGCAGTCGCGCTCGCATATCGCTACCTCGGCGTGCCGTATGTCTGGGGCGGCGAGTCGCCGTCCGGATTCGACTGTTCGGGCTTGACGATGTACGTGTACGGCCAGCTCGGGATCAAGCTCGGCCACTACACCGGTTTCCAGTACTACGCAGGACCGCGCGTTCCGCGCGACCAACTCCAGGCGGGCGACCTCGTCTTCTTCCACGCGAACTCCGCGGGTGTGCCAGGACATGAAGGGATGTACGTCGGGAACGGATCGTTCATCCACGCGCCGCACACTGGTGACGTCGTGAAGATCTCGAGCCTCTTCGAGACCCGGTACGCGCTTGCGTACCTCGGTGCGGTCCGGCCCTATGCCGCCGGTGCGCCGCCCTCGTCGCTCTCGACCTGGACCTCGGTGTCCGGGTAAAGCGCGAGCCAGACCCGAACCTTTTAAGAGAGCGAGCCCAGCACTTCCGACGCGTGTCCCGCAGCCTTGATGCCCATCATCGCGCGGGCCACATTGCCCTCGGGATCGATCACGAAGGTCGAGCGGTTGATGCCCATGTACTTCCTGCCGGCGAAGTTCTTCTCTGCCCAGACTCCGTACTTCTCGGCGACCTCGTGGTCCGGATCGGCGAGGAGCGTGAAGGGCAGCTCGTACTTCGTCTTGAACTTTCCGTGGGAGGCGACGTCGTCCGGGCTGACGCCGAGAACTTCCGCATTGCGGTCGCGGAAAACGTCGTACGCATCGCGGAACTCACAGGCCTCGATCGTGCAGCCCGGCGTGTCGTCCTTCGGATAAAAGTAGAGCACGACCGAGCGGCCACGGAGGTTCGAGAGCTTGACCGTCTCGCCGGTGTCGCTCCGGAGCTCGAAATCGGGTGCGGGCTTGCCTTCTTCGATCACGACAGATCCTCTCTGTAGGGTGCGCTCGTCGATGCTAACGGTGCATCACGCGCTGGCATTCCTCGTGGTAACTGTCTGCCTGCTCGCCGCTGTGCTCGCGCTCATGGCGTATCGCCGGCGAGGGGGCGGAGGCGCCCTGGTAGCGCACGCCCTCGCGCTGGCCCAGACGCTGATCGTCGCGCAGGTCGCCGTCGGGCTGTTGCTCTTGGCCGACCATCGCCACGCAGACAAGGGGGTGCATTACATGTATGGCACCCTCGCTGTGCTCGCCGTGGCATGGCCCTGGATCTACGCGCCGCCCGATCCCAGGCGCCGGCTGGCGTGGTTCGCCGGGGCTACCCTGTTGGCAGCCGTGCTTGCCCTCCGCGCCTACATGACAGCCTAGTGCCCCTACCAGCAATACATGTCGGCTTCTGGCCCGCGATCACGCGGCGCCAGAGGCCACCCGCGCCCTTAGCAAGGCAGACCAGCCTTGCTGCGGTCGAGTGCGGCCTCTGGCTTGGTGCTCGCGACCCAGAAGCTCGACGGCATTACTGGCAGAGGCACTGATGCGGAAATTCCTGGCAGACCGGCCGACGCTCCGGGGATTCCTGATCATCGCGTTGATCGCGCTCGCGGTCGTGGCGCTGAACCAGTACACCGCCTTGAACGCGATCGCGATGCTGTTGAGGATCGCGTTCTTTCTCGCGGTCGCCTTCTTCATCTTCCTGATGTGGCGTGAGCGACGTGGCGAGATCGAGAGCTGGTCGACCCGCGAGCGCGTCGTCTTCTATGGCGCGGCGCTCCTCATAGTGGCCGCAATCGGCCTCTATTTCTGGCACGGGTTCCCCGGGTACGAGCAGCTCGGCTTCCTCGGCGTCGTCGCCGGAGGCGGATATGCGATGTTCCGCGTTTGGCGCGGGCGGCATTCCTATTCGTAGCGTTGAGCGTCTGAAGCACCTCCTTCGGCCGCTGCCACATCTGGATCGGCGTCCGGCTCAGCACGCGCTGCTCGTCGCGATCGGCGGCGCGCTGGCGCTCGGAGCACTCGTGGGCATTTCCTGGGCCGCCGGATTCGGCAACGTGCTGCACGAATTGCGGCACTTCGACCCGATCTGGCTGCCGGTCGCATTCGGCATGGAGCTCGCGGCGTACTTCGGCTACGTCGTCGCGTACCGCGAAGTGGCGCGACTAGAGGGCGGTCCCCGGCTCGGGCTCGGACGAGCGGGCGCGATCGTCGCCGCCGGCTTTGGAGCGTTCGTGATCCGCGGTGGCTTCGTGGTCGACCGGCAGGCTCTCGAGGCGGCCGGTCTGGATCCGCGTCAGGCACGGGCGCGTGTCCTCGGCCTCGGCGCGCTCGAGTATGCGGTTCTGGCGCCGGCCGCCGCTTTGGCCGCGGTGATCCTTCTCGCACGTGGATCGACGCATCCGAGCCTCGGTTTCACGCTTCCGTGGGCGATTGCCGTCCCGCTCGGGTTCGCTGCCGCTCAGTGCTGCAGCACGCGCTCGACGCGGTTCACATGCTCAAGAAACTCGCCGCGCAGGGTGCGGAATACGGCGGAGCCTTCGTCGGCACGACGCTGTACTGGGTCGGCGATGTCGGCTGCCTCTGGG
>JBBRZA010000151.1:0-4320 GCA_038237145.1 Gaiellales bacterium | reverse complement strand
TTTGTCGGGGATGTCGGTCGGCAGCACGACGTCGAACGTCGAGATGCGGTCACTGGCGACGAGCAGCAACCGCTCGTCGTCGAGGGCGTAGAGCTCGCGAACCTTCCCGCTGCCCACGTGGAGCGCGGCCTCAGGCATGGACTGGTACCTCCTTCTGGGCGAGGGCGTGTAAACGGTCGAAGACGGTGTCGACGTGCCGGACAGTCGCCTCGAGGTCGAAGACGGCCTCGAGATCCACGCGCCCGGCGATCTCGGGATCGCCGCGGACAAGCTCGGCGAAATCCGACTCGTCTTCCCAGGCGCGCATCGCATGGCCCTGGACGAGGCGGTAGGCCTGGTCGCGCGCAAGGCCCGCATCTACGAGCGCCAGCAGAAGCCGGTGGCTGAAGACGAGCCCGTGACTCGACTCGAGGTTTCGCCGCATCCGCTCGGGATAGACCACGAGGCCTTCGACGATCCAGGCGAAGCGGTCGAGCATGTAGTCGAGCGCGAGGAACGAGTCGGGAATGACGATGCGCTCCGCCGAGGACTGCGAGATGTCGCGCTCGTGCCAGAGCGGGACGTTCTCGAGACCGACCAGTGCATTGCCGCGCATTACGCGCGCCAGCCCGCAGATTCGCTCGGCCACTTTTGGGTTTCGTTTGTGCGGCATCGCCGAGGAGCCCTTCATTCCCTTGCCAAACGGCTCTTCGACCTCGCGAACCTCTGTACGGGCGAGATGGCGGATCTCGGTGGCGAAACGGTCGAGTGACGTGGCGGCGAGTGCGAGCGCCGAGAGCAACTCGGCGTGTCGATCGCGGGCGATCACCTGTGTCGAGACCGGGTCGGGCTCCAGCCCCAAGCGTTCGCAGGCGATGCGTTCGACCTCGGGATCGACCTGGGCGTACGTGCCCACCGTCCCGGACAGCTGCCCGACACGATTCGTCTCGAGCGCGCGCGCGACGCGGCCTCGCGCGCGGTCGAGCTCGAACGCCCAGCCGGCGAGCTTCCACCCGAAGGTGGTGGGCTCCGCATGAACGCCGTGCGAGCGGCCGATACAAATGGTTTGACGGTGCTCCTCCGCGCGTGAGATGACGGCGGCGAGCGCTCGATCGATCCCTTCCAGGATCAGGCGCCCGGCATCCTGAATCTGCAGCGAAAGCGCGGTGTCGACGACGTCGGACGAGGTCAGGCCGTAGTGGAACCAGCGCCCTTCAGGCCCCAGTTGTTCCGCGACGGCATCGACGAAGGCCGCCGTGTCGTGGTCCGTCACCTGCTCGATCTGAGCGACACGTCCGGGTGACGGCGGGCGGGCCTGCGCGCGAATCGCGGCGACGTCGGTCGCGGGAATGCTGCTGAGCTCGGCCCACCCGTCGAGCGCAGCCAGTTCGACCTCGAGCCACCGCGCGAACTTGCTCTCCTCCGACCAGATCCCGGTCATCTCCGGGCGGGAGTAGCGCGCGATCACCGGGACGATTCTAGAGAGGCCGTCGGTCCGAGAATCCGTGCGGCCAGGACAGCCGCGTTCTTCGCGTTGTCGACGCCGACGCAGGCCACCGGTACGCCGGGTGGCATCTGCACGATCGAGAGCAGTGCGTCGAGCCCGTCGAGCACGCTCAGCGAGGAACGAAGCGGGACGCCGATCACGGGCAAGTCGGTGTGGGCCGCGAGCACCCCGGGCAGCGCGGCCGCCAGGCCCGCGCCTGCGATCAGGACACGCAAGCCACGCTCGCGCGCGGTGCGTCCGTACTCGGCGACCGCGTCCGGCTGTCGGTGTGCCGAGCGGACCTCGAACTCGTGCGCAATCCCTCGCGCGTCCAGCTCGTCCATCGCCGCCTGCATACGCGGCCGGTCGGACTCCGAACCAACCACGATGCCGACGAGCGGGCTAGACATGGGCCATCGCTGCGATGTCGTTGCGATACCGCATGCCGGCGAACGAGATGAGCTCGCAGGCTGCGTAGGCCCGCTCTCGTGCAACCGCAGCGCTGACTCCGGTGGAGGTGACGCTGAGGATCCTGCCGCCGTTCGTCACCAGGCGGTCCCCGTTGAGCGCGGTGCCGGCATGGAAGACGAGCGCGCCGGCCTGCTCGGCCTCTTCGATCCCCTCGATCGGCGACCCCACGTCGTTACCGGCGGGATAGTCGCCTGCCGCAAGGGTGACGGTGACCGCGGCGGCGTCCGAGACCTCGAGCTCGACGCCGGAGAGATCGCCAGCCGCGGCGCGTGCAAGCGCACCGAGCAGGTCGCCGTTGACGCGGGGCAGGAGGGATTGCGTCTCGGGATCCCCGAAACGGCAGTTGAACTCGAGCACGCGTGGCCCGTCGTCAGTGAGCATGAGCCCGGCGAAGAGGACACCCACGAAGGAAGCGCCGCGCGCGGCGAGTTCCTCGAGCACGGGACGATGAACTGTGTCCAAGACCTCCTCGACCTCTGCCGGGCCGAAGTCGGCCACCGGTGAGTAAGAACCCATTCCGCCCGTGTTGGGGCCGGTATCTCCGTCCTCGGCGCGCTTGAAGTCCTGCACGACCGGGAGCGCCAGCGCGCGAGCCCCGTCGCAAAGAGCGAAGACGGAGACCTCCTCACCTTCGAGCAGCTCCTCGATCACGATGGAATCCCCGAACGCCGCCGCCGCCAGCAAGGCGACGTCCAGCTCGGCCTGGTCGTGACAGATGAACACGCCCTTTCCTGCCGCGAGGCCGTCGGCCTTGATCACACACGGGGGCCGTGCGATCGACAGCGACTCCGCAGTCAGCACGCCGGCCGCACGCATGACGTCTTTTGCGAACGTCTTCGACCCCTCGATCGCCGCGGCCCCGGAGCTCGGACCGAACACGGGCACCCCAACGTGCCGTAGCTCGTCTGCGACGCCGGCGACGAGTGGCGCCTCCGGCCCGACGACCACGAGGTCTGCCTCCAGGGACCGTGCCAGCGTGAGGAGGCCCTCGCCGTCCTCCGCCCGCACGGGATGGCACCGGCCGAGCGCGGCGATCCCCGGGTTCCCAGGGGCGGCGTGGAGCTCCTCGAGGTCCGTCGCCTGGCTCAGCTTCCACGCGAGCGCGTGCTCGCGTCCACCCGAGCCGACCAGAAGCACCTTCACACGAGGACTCTAGCGAGGGGGCTTGACGAGCTTGAAAGCGGCTTCAATCGCGAAGGTAGGAAGCGAATGCTTGGACCCTGGCCTCGACAAGCACCTCTGGGAAAGCTGGTGGCAGCAATTCGAGGAGGACGTGCAGACATCCCCGGGGGAAGCGTTGGCGGAGCTCGACGGCCTGATTGCGCAAATGCTGGAGGCGCGGGGTTACGCGATCGAAGATCCGGTGGTGCGCGAGGGCGACGACCGCGACATCGTGGCGGAGTACTTCGCCGCCCACGAGATCACCGAGGCACTCGAACAGGGCAAGGACGTCTCCGACGAGGACATCGCAGCCGCAATCGAGGGCTACCGCTCGCTGCACGATTTACCTGATCGTCGAACGAGCCGCGCCGTAACAGCTTACGATCCGGCACCGTGACCTTTGCCGCAAGCCGCGCCGCCTACGACGCGTACATGGGCCGCTACGCGAACCGGCTCGCCCCGCGTCTGATCGCCTTCGCAGGAGTTCGACCGGCTGACCGCGTGCTCGACGTCGGCTGCGGGCCCGGCGCGCTGACCGAAGCGCTGGGTGACGTGGTCGGACCGGAACACGTCGCCTCCATCGAGCCCTCCGAGCCTTTCGCAGCGGCCGCCGCAGAGCGTGTTCCCGCCGCGGATGTTCAGGTCGGAGTTGCAGAGTCGTTGCCGTGGCCTGTCGACACGTTCGACGTTGCGCTCTCGCAGCTCGTCGTGAACTTCATGTCGGATGCAGACGCGGGCGTCGCCGAGATGCGGCGCGTCGTCCGTCCAGGCGGCACGGTCGCGTCATGCACCTGGGACTACTCCGGCGGGATGACGATGCTGCGAACGTTCTTCGACGCCGCGCTTTCGCTCGATCCAGAGACGCCCGACGAGGCGGGCACGATGCGTTACATCGATCCGGACGACCTGCGAGAGCTCTGGCTACGAGCGGGACTCGAAGCAGTTGAGAACGAGGCGCTCGTCGTCGAAGCCTCCTACGCAGACTTCGACGACTACTGGGAGCCGTTCACGGGCGGTGTCGGTCCGGGTGGTGCGTACTGCGTATCGCTCAATCCTGATCGTCGCGCGGCGTTGCGTGAGGAGTGCCGACGGCGACTAGGCGATCCAGACGGCGCCTTCACGCTCAGCGCGAAGGCGTGGGCGGTCAAAGGTCGCGCCTAGTTCAGCGCAGCGCGACGACGCTTTCGCGCTCCGCGCCGGTTCCGACGAGCGATATCTCGACA
>JBBRZA010000150.1:0-4399 GCA_038237145.1 Gaiellales bacterium | reverse complement strand
CTCGACGAGGCGGCTGCGGTGCAGAGGCGGCTCGGCTGCCCCGTGATCGACATCTCGGAGCTGTCGATCGAGGAGACGGCGCAGCGCATCCTGCGCACGGTGGAAGGCCGGAAGGCGGAGGCCGCGGCGCCGGAGGCCAAGTGAAGCCGAAGCCGCCCGTGCCCTTGTGGCGCTGGGCCTTGTGGTGGTGCATCCTCGGAGCCGCGCTCATTCTCTTCTACGTGCTGCTGACGCCGATCTGGCTGGGGCTCAGAGGACTGGCCTGGCTGGCGGAGTTCCGCGCCCGTCGGCGTCGCAGCCGCTAGCCCAACAGCCTGGTCTCAAGCACTCGTTCGCCGCGGGGCTCGACGCGATACGCGGTCGCGCCCTCGCGTGAGCTCACGACCTCACGAAGTTCGGTGCCGGCGTAGTGAAGGGCCACGTCGTCGTCGGCGGCGACGCCGGGCGGCAGTCCTTCCGCGACCAGTCGCGTATAGACGGGACGGCGCTGCTCCTCGCCGTCGTAGTGCGGGCACGCGCTCCCCGGCAGGAAGCCGAGGCACTCCATCGGCGCGAGCTCGGGACCGAACGAGTCCGTGACGCCGTGCTCGAACCAGCAGATCATTCCGGCGCTCCAGCCGGCGAGCAGCACGCCCTGCTGCCAGGCTCCTCGCAAGATCTCGTCAAAGCCGTGCGTTCTCCAGATCGCAAGGGTGTTCGCCGTGCTCCCACCGGTGACGAGGATCACGTCGTGGTCGAGCGCTAGCTCAGTGAGTCCGGAGGGTGGCCAGGGAAAGAAATGCAAGTGCGTCATCTCGGCACGCCCGCGTAGCCGTTCGTACCACCAAACCGTCTGGGCCGGGTCCTCCATCCCGGCGGTCGGCACGTAGAGCAACCGCCTTCCCGGCGCGAGGTCGAGGACGTACTCGAGCAGTGTCTCGTCAGGGCCCCCGCCCATCGCAACGATTGTCGGCTCAGGCACAACGCCGAGTATTGCAGGGGATTTGTGAGAGGATTCCCACTTGCCCCAGCGCTACGTCTACGACTTCGACGAGCCTTCCACAGGAGGCCGTGAGCTATTAGGCGGCAAGGGGATCGGTCTCGCGGAGATGACGCAGATGGGGGTGCCCGTTCCGGCCGGGTTCACGATCACGACTGACGCCTGCCGCGCGTACATGTCGAATGGTAAGACACTGCCGGACGGGGTGGAAGGGGAAATCGAGCGGCACCTCGGCGCGCTGGAAGAGAAGACCGGTAAGCGCTTCGGCGACATGAATGATCCGTTGCTCGTGTCCGTGCGGTCGGGCGCGGCGGTCTCGATGCCCGGGATGATGGACTCGATCCTCAACCTCGGGCTGAACGACGAGGCGGTGGTGGGGCTCGCGCGCGCGACGGGGAACGAGCGCTTCGCAAACGACTCGTACCGGCGGTTGATCCAGATGTACGGCGAGGTCGTCGACGGGATCGACGGGCACCGGTTCGAGCAGGCGCTCACCGATCTGAAGAAGTCGCGAGGTGCCTCGCAGGACGTCGATCTGTCCGCCGGTGATCTGGCCGGGTTGATCGATACTTACCAGGCGGTCTACCGGGAGGAGACCGATCGCGACTTCCCGCAGGATCCGCGCGACCAGCTCACGCGTGCGGTGCGAGCCGTCTTCGACTCGTGGGACTCGCCGCGCGCCAAGGTCTACCGCCGCACGTATGACATTCCGGACGAGCTCGGCACCGCGGTCAACGTCGTGCAGATGGTCTTCGGCAACAAGGGAGACGAATCGGGCACCGGCGTCGCGTTCACGCGCGATCCCTCGACCGGCGAGCAAGGGCTGTATGGCGAGTTCCTGGCGAACGCGCAGGGAGAGGACGTCGTCTCCGGCATTCGCACGCCGGAGCCGCTCGCCCGCATGGAGCAGAAGCTTCCCGCTGCTTTCGAACAGCTGATCGACACGATGCGCCGGTTGGAGGAGCACTACCGCGACGTGCAGGACATCGAGTTCACGGTCGAGGACAACGAGCTGTATCTCCTCCAGACGCGTTCCGCCAAGCGCACTGCAGCTGCGGCGGTCAAGGCGGCGGTCGACATGGCCGACGAAGGGTTGATCTCACGCGAGGACGCAGTCGCGCGGATCGATCCCGCCCAGCTCGACCAGCTCCTGCATCCGATGATCGACCCGACCGCCGAATGGGAAGTCGCCACGAAGGGCTTGAACGCTTCTCCCGGTGCGGCCTGCGGTGCGATCGTGCTCGACGCGGACGCGGCCGAGCAGCGTGGCAAGGCTGGGGAGAGCGTCATCCTCGTCCGCTGGGAGACGACCCCGGACGACATCCACGGCCTGATCCAGGCGGCGGGGATCCTCACCGCGCACGGTGGGATGACCTCGCACGCAGCCGTGGTGGCCCGCGGAATGGGCAAGCCGTGCGTCGTCGGCTGCGAAGGGCTCTCGATCGATCTCGACGCGCGCACGATCACGGTGGGTGACCGGACTCTGTCCGAGGGGGACCTGCTGACGATCGACGGCGGCACCGGAGCCGTGATCGTCGGCGAGGTGCCGCTCGTGCCGCCCGAGGTGAACGACGATCTCGAGACCATCCTCGGCTGGGGCGACCGGTACCGGACCCTGAAAGTGCGGGCGAATGCGGACACACCCGAGGACGCCGCGAAGGCGCGCGAGTTCGGAGCGCAGGGCATCGGCCTCTGCCGCACCGAGCACATGTTCATGGCGGAGGGGCGCCTGCCGGTGGTGCGCGAGATGATCCTGGCCGACAGCGAGGAGGGCCGGCGTAGGGCGCTCGACAAGCTGCTACCGATGCAACAGGGGGACTTCGAGGCCATCTTCGAAGCGATGGCGGGGCTGCCGGTGACGATTCGTCTACTCGATCCGCCGTTGCACGAGTTCTTGCCGCCGCCCGACCAGGCGACGGACGAACGGATGCGCCGCCGCATCAGGCAGCTACAGGAATCGAACCCGATGCTTGGGACACGCGGGTGCCGTCTCGGCCTGCAGTGGCCGGAGATCTACGAGATGCAGGTGCGCGCGATCGTTCGCGCCGCGCGCGCGGTCGAGGAGCGAACGGGTAAGGCGCCGCTCGTCGAGATCATGCATCCGCTCGTCGGCTTCGCGGAGGAGCTGCGCCGGCTCCGTGAGCTCACCGTGCGCGTGGCCGAGGAAGAGGCGCCGGAGGTCGAGTACCTCTGCGGGACGATGATCGAGCTGCCGCGCGCGTGCATCCGCGCGGACGAGATCGCCGAGCAGGCCGACTTCTTCTCCTTTGGGACGAACGACCTCACGCAGACCGCACTCGGTTTCTCGCGCGACGACGCCGAGGGCAAGTTCCTGACGCACTACCTCGAGGACGGCGTGCTGGAGAAGAACCCGTTCGAGACGCTCGACGTCGAGGGGGTCGGCGATTTGATGCGGATCGCGGTCGAGCGGGGCCGATCGACGAAGCCCGACATCAAGCTCGGCATCTGCGGCGAGCACGGAGGAGACCCGGCGTCGGTGGCTTTTTGCCACGACCTGGGGCTGGATTACGTCAGCTGCTCGCCCTACCGTGTGCCGCTCGCACGTCTCGCTGCGGCACAGGCGGCACTCGCTGCCAGCGGAGCCGTGGCGTACGCGGCCGCAGGCGGCTGATGACGGATTACGCGATCCTGCTCGACGGACAGCGCGTGGCCAGCATTGACTCGGACAACGCCGTCCGTGCCTGGATCGCGAACTACCGCGAAGACCATGCGGACGACGATCCTGCGGCAGTGCACCTCCAGATCCTCGAGCGCGGTGCGGTTGCCTGGCTCACCGGCGGCAAGCTCATCGACCGCGAGCGGTTCCTCTAACCGCCTTGCCCACCTGGGACGAGGTTCGCGCGCGTCGTCTTGCGCGCAGCTTCCTGACGAGCCGAGCGAGCCCTGACCGCCTGCTCGAAGTGGTTCACGACGTCGGCGGCGTCCACGCGCAGGTTCAGGCGTCGGCGGAGCTCCAGCTCGCCGCGCGCGTCGATGGAATTGCGCAGCAGGACGTCCGCGACGCGCTCTGGGAGCGCCGGGAGCTCGTGAAGGCGTGGACGTTGCGCGGGACCCTCCATCTCCATCCAGCCGATGAGCTGCCGCTGTGGTGCGCGGCCGCGCGAGCTGTGTCGCCGGCCGAGCAGGAGCTGGGGGCCTGGGTCGATCCGAAAGGCGAACTGCACCCGGCGCTCGGACTCGATGACGTGAAAGAGATCGGCGCCGCGGTGTTGGACACACTCGACGACCGCTGCCTGCTGCGCGAGGAACTGACAGCCGAAGTCGTGCGACGCGTCGGCCCGAAAGCGCAAGGGCGCCTGTTGTCAGGCTTCGCGTTTTTCGGCGGCGCCATCCTCTGCCAAGGGCCGCCGCAGGGAAGCAAGATCACGCTTGCCCGCCCGGATCAGTGGGTTGAGCGTT
>JBBRZA010000149.1:0-4477 GCA_038237145.1 Gaiellales bacterium | reverse complement strand
TACGCGTCTGTCACCGAGGAGAACACTGCCCCCGACGCAACCGGGCACGCTTCCGACACGCGGACGCTCATCCCCGGTTGTTACAACCTGACGGTCACGGGGACGGCCAAGGACGACGATGGCGGAACGTCTGCACCGCTGCCGATCTACTCGAACAGCGCTGCGAGCGTCTACAGCAACGGGTTCCGGCCGCCGATCAAGGACAACGAGCGGAACATCGCGAAGTACGGAAACGTCGTGCCCGTGAAGGTCGTGCTGACCAACACCTGCACGGGTGGCGCGGTTACGAACGTCTCCCTCTACATTACGCTCGCCAAGGGAGTCGGCAACGAGGCCATTGAGGATACGAACGTGATCGCCGAGAGCGTCAGCGCGGCTGACAGCGGCTCGCAGATGCGGACGGCCGACGGGATGTACATCTTCAACCTGTCGACGAAGAACCTGTCTGCGAATAGCGACTGGACGATTCGCGTTCGGCTCGGCAGCACAACCGGCCCGGTTCTTCTCCAGGCCGTCCTCTATCCGAAGAAGTAGAGCGCAGCGCGCAAAGAGGGACGAGAAGAAGGCCGGCATCGCCGGCCTTCTTCTCGTCTCAGTTCTCTTCGAAGAGCTGAAGCGCGGCCTTGCGGTTGCCGACCTGGAGCTTCTTGAGGATCGCCGACACGTGCGTCCGGACCGTCACGCGCGAGATCACGAGCTGATCCGCGATCTCGCCCGTCGTCAGTCCGGCGCGCAACAGCTCCAGGACTTGCCACTCGCGGCTCGTGAGCTCGACCGAGCGGCGCTTGAGGAGCGAGACGCGCCGCTGCTCCCGGTCGCGGAACTCGTCGATGAGGCGCGCGACCAGCGCCCGCGGGAGCGCGGCCTCTCCCTCGAGTACGCCGCGGAGGGCATGGGGGAGGCGTGCAGGGTCGGTGTCCTTGAGCAGATAGCCCGAGGCGCCCGCGCGCAGCGAGTCGAAGAGATCGTTGTTGTCGTTCGAGACGGTGAGCATGACCACCGCGGTGTCCGGGAGCGCGGCGTGAATGCGCGCTGCCGCAGCGATTCCGTTGCCCGGCATGTTGACGTCGAGCAAGCAGACGTCGGGGCGCTCCTGCAGCGCCGCGCGCACCGCTCCGGTCGCATCCCCGTGCTCGGAGCAAACGGTGAAGCCTCCGTCTTCGAGCGCCGCGCGAACTCCGGCACGCGTCGGAGGATGATCGTCCGCAATGACGACTCGCATCTCGGTGCTCACGGAAGGATCACTTCGACTGCCGTGCCGCCACCGAGGCGGGAGACGATGCTGAGCTCGCCGCCCAGGGCGCGGGTTCGCTCTTTCATGCTCAAGAGCCCGAAGCGCCCGTTCGCGACGGACTCGGAGACGTCGAAGCCTTGCCCGTCGTCCTCGATACGCAGGTGGATCCCGGCGCCCTCGTCGAGATGAACCTTGACGGTTGAGGCGTGCCCGTGCCGGATGGCGTTCGTCACGGCTTCGCGGACGACGCGAACGAGCGCTTCCTGGGCCGCCGACGACACGCGCACGCCGGTGGCCAGCTCGAGCTTTACGGTCGCGCCCTCACGCTGGGCGATCTCGGACGCCGTGTCGGCGAGGGCCGCGTCGAGCGGCTCGTCGGCCTGCCGTTTCAGGGCGCCGATGGCGCCGCGCGCCTCGTCGAGGGCGCGCTCCGCAGCCGCCACCAGCCGGCCTGAGGCCGGATCCGATGTCCTACGGGCGAGGTTGCGACTGTGCGCGACGACGTACGCGAGCTCCTGGGCGAGCCCGTCGTGAAAGTCCCGGGCGAGCCGACGACGCTCTTCGAGCACGGCCACCTTGGCGAGGCCACGGTGGTAGGCGTTCACCTCTCGGACTGCGCCGACGGCGAGGCAGACGTAGACCGCTGTTCGGAAGATGTCGCCCGTGTAGACCCAGTCGGTGTAGATCGACGGAAAGAGGACGTAGTTCACGCGCGCGAACGCACCCAGAACGCAGGCGATTGAAACCCACGAGATCAGCTGGTCGCCGGTCGAGGCCGCCCGGCGGCTGAAGCCGATCGCGCTGAGGGCATAGGCGAGGCCGGTGCACGTCTGAAGAGCGAGCAAAGGCAGGTTGCCGGTCGGTTGCGGCCAGGTCGATGCGTCCGGAGCGGTGGCTGGATTGATTCCGAGGGCCAGTCGCTCCTCGAACACGACGGCGATAACCGAGACGATCACCAGCGTCACGGCGAGCACGACCCCTCCGAGGCCGGCCGCCGCGGCGGGACGCTTCAGCGGACGAGGCGTCGCGAACGCCGCGCCGGCGAGCGTCACCGCGCCGAACGCCCCCCCGACGACAGCAGCCCACATCGCCGCCTTTTCGGCCGAGCCGGATGCAAACGCCGCCGGAATGGCGAGGAAGAGAAGGTTCGTAGCCGCCAAAAGGGCCAGTGCCGACGCGAGGAGAAGATCGCTGAGAAGACCGCTTCTGCGGTAGCGTAGGAACACGAGATACGAGGCCATCCAGGCGACGAGGGCCGCCCCGGTCTCGATCGCCGCGTGAGCGGAGTGGTTCTCGTACGCCCGGTGGACGAACGGGAGCGCACTGACGAGAACCGTCAACGCGGTCGCGATCAAGCCGACAATGAGAACCCAACGGTAGGGCCGCAGAGCTACCTCCCTAGGCTTCCATTAGCACATCCCGGGCCGTTTTTCGACCCTCAAGGGCTCAGAGGCCTATACGGGGCGAAAACTTGCAGTAGGCGCGTGCGGCCGTCCCGTCACCAGACTCGAGCGCCGAGGGCCACGTTTCTCCGTCCGCTGGACGGGGCGCGCTAGGTCGGAAGCCAGTCGGTTCCCCGTGCCTTGCCCTGCGGCGTCGAGAGAAAGTACTCGGGTCTGACGTGAACACACTCCGCGCGCGCGTGCGCGAGCAGGAAGCCGCTGTCGTCCTGGATCGTCGCCTCAGTGACCGCGCTCCGACCACTCGACTCGACGATCTCGGCCCCGACTTTCAGCTCCTGATCGACAGGGACGGGCGCGAGGTAACGGATCTCGAGGCGGCTCGTGACTGCGGGCGACGTTGCGAGCCGCGCCACCTGGCCGCATGCCTCGTCGAGGACGGCGGCGACGATGCCGCCGTGCACGATCCCCGATGCTCCTTGGAAGCTTTCGGGGAACACGTGCCGGGCCTCGAGTCGCTCGCCGGCCAGCGTCCAGTCAAAGCCGAGGCCTCCCACGTCGAGGCCGCAACCACAGCAGAACGGATAGTGGTCCGTGCGGGTGGCCCGGATTCTTCCGGGCCATCCGGCTGGTGCTGCGTGCTTCGCGCTCGGTTAGGAAGAGCTGGATGAGCTGGACGGGCCGTTCGACTGGTACTCGAACGGCTCTTCCGGGCCGAGGACCTTGTCGCGGAGCCATCTGCGCGTATCTGGCCCGGTAGCCGGATTGAAGAGAACGCCGAGCGTGATCCCCGCGAGCAGCAAGGTCATGTTCCGTCCGGCGTGCGAGCTCTTGCCCTGGGCGTGCTCGCCGGCCTTGCGGAGCTGCTCGACGGCTTTCTTGAGCTCGTCCTGAAGATCCTTGTCCTTCGCAACCTTGAACGCCATGCCGGTCGCGCCGCTGGGGCCGATCAACTCGTCGTAGATCTTCCGAGCCGAGTCGTATGCCTTCTTGACATGGTCGTGCAACTCCTCGTCACGCGCCAGGCGTTCGACGTAGGGCCGCGCGGTTTCGACCGTGCCGCTGATTTTGTCCTTCATCCGTGTTCCTTTCGTCGCGTTAGCGTGAGAAGTATCTACCCGGGAGCATCGTCAGGAAACCGTTTGGCACTATCTCTGGATTAGGCTGTGCTCGTGAGTAACCTCCGCCGAGCCGGGCGAGCCGCCGGGTGGACGGCAACCCTTGCAGTCTACGTCTGGTTCGCCGCCGTCGGAAACGCCGATCGGGCGAAGGCAAGAAGGGCCGCGCGGCGCCGCGGTAGGCGCTTGACGCGGTCCCGTCCGGCGCGCTAAGTTAGCGAGCGCTAGCTTCGACCGGACCCGCCTCGATGGAACGCTGGACACTCACCATGATTCGCTACCGCTGGGCGATCGTCGCCGCCTGGGTGGTCGTGTTCCTCGTCTCGGGGCTCGCCGCCAGCGGCCTCTCGGCGCTCCTCACGAATCGCTTCTCGATTCCCGGCAGTGACACGGCAAAGGCCGAGAAGATCCTGCACGACCATTTCGGGCAGCGCTCCGACGGCTCTTTCCAGCTCGTGTACCAGGCGAACCCAGGCAACACGGCCGCCGAGGCGCTGCCGGCGCTCGAGCGTGTCGGGAAGCGGGTGGCCGACGAGATCCCCACCGGACGCTTTGTCTCGGCCCGCGCGGTATCGGACCGCACCGCCACGGCGACCGTGACCTCGGCCCTCGAGCCCGCCGACGCCAAGAACTACACGGACCGGGTGCGCGCTGCAGCCGGGGCGATCCCGAACGGAAAGCTCTACGTCACCGGAGCAGCCGCGATCACGAAGGACACCGACGAC
>JBBRZA010000148.1:0-4711 GCA_038237145.1 Gaiellales bacterium | reverse complement strand
GCAGTTGAGATGGCCCGCGAGCGGGTTCCGTTGAACGTCATCCAAAGACAGCTCGGGCACGCGAATCTGGGGATCACTTCGGTCTACCTTTGGGGCATCGACAACGCCGAGATCATCGACACCGTCCGGGCGCGACGCGCACCGGTTCTTCCTGCGAGCTGGTCTTCGTCTATAGCGCTGTGCATCGATAGAAGCGGTGAGAGGCGCGCTGCCGCTCTTCGCGCTGAGCAGTAGCGCAGGGATCGAACGAATCGAACGCCGCTCATGGTCAGGTCAAAGTAGTCGGGGAAAGACTTCCAGTCGAAGCATCGAGATGTCGCATCGGTGGCAGCCAAGCCTGGCACGAGGTAGGGTCGCGACGTGAGCGTCGACGAGTATCGGGCCGTGAGTCGCGCCCAGTGGGAGGGTGTCGCGGGCGGGTGGGAGCGCTACGCCGAGCGGCTTGACACCGGGGCCGCCGGCCAGGCCGCCGAGTGGCTGCTCGACGCCGCGGCGCCGGCGCCGGGAGCTGAGGTCCTCGAGCTGGCCTGCGGGCCTGGTGGCGTCGGGCTGCGCGCGGCCGAGCAGGTGGGCCCCGAGGGCCGGGTGGTCTGTACCGACTTTGCGGCGCCGATGGTCGACGTCGCGGCCCGCCGAGCCGCCGAGCGTAAGCTGGAGAACGTGGAGACCCGGGTGCTCGATGCCGAGTCGATGGACCTGCCCGACGCTGCGTTCGACGCCGTTCTCTGCCGCTTCGGCTACATGCTGATGGCAGATCCGGTGACCGCGCTCGCCGAGACCCACCGGGTGTTGCGCCCGGGCGGTCACGTCGCCCTCGCCGTATGGGCCGAGCCGGAGGCGAACCCGTGGTTGACGTCGCTCGCGCGCCCGGTCATGGAGCACTTCGACGCGCCTCCGCCGGACCCCGAGGCGCCCGGCATCTTCGCGCTCGCGGGCGCCGAGCGGCTTACCGGGATGCTGGACGCCGCCGGCTTCGATGAGGTCCACACCGAGCGGCTCGAGGCCATCGAGCGCCACGACTCGCCCGATGCGTGGTGGGACTACATCCGCCAGGTTGCCGGACCACTCGCAGGCCTGCTCGCGGCGATGACGGACGAGGACCGCGAGCGAGTCAGAGCCGCCGCATACGCCCTGGCCGAGGAGCATCGCGACGGCGACGAGCTTGCGTTCCCAGCCGCCGTCCGTGTGGCGGCGGCGCGCCGGCGGTAGAACCCGTCCGGCACGCTAGCCAGCTCAGTGTCGACCAACACTGGCAAAGCTACGAGGGAACGATGACGCCGCACACGCCCGGCTGGGTTTCTGCTTTCGCGTGAGAGCGAGAGCGCCAGTGGTTCAGCGAACCTCGCTTCTTTCGTCGCGCTGAGCCAATGCCCCGTGCCCCAACGTCATTTGTTTGAGCCGATCCTCGTGCGTGGATCGAGGGGTCACGGCAGTGAACGAGCCTGAACAGGCCCTTCGACTGGGGCGCTGCGAACAGACGGCGCACTGCTCCTTTGCATGGAAAGCGGAAGCGCCTAGGCACCGGGGAAGGCGAGGCGAGCCGTGTACCGGCGGCGGCGGGCAAGCGGCCTCAGGACCGTGCATAGGGCGCGCACGACGGGCCAGGGCGGTGTGGTCAAGCGGATCACGTTTCCGAACTCGGGCACCATGACGGCGGTCTGAAGGAGACTCGGCGCGCCGCCTGCGGTCAGCTCGCCGCGCTGTCCGAGCGTGAAGAGGGTCTCGAAGAACGCTGCGATGCCAACGCGGGGCGAAAAGAACTGCATTGGAAGGCTCTCCCCCGCCCCTACTCGCCGCCGCGACCGCTAATATCCGAGTCCGGAAGTAGGAATAACGTGACGAGCGCCACAACCATGCCCAAGACATTCCCCGTTACCACCGAGGACGGGACAATCAAGCTGGAGGTTTCCCCCTAAGCCATGGCCACCCCTGAGACACTTACCGAGGAGCGTGAGATAGCCGGGATCAACGCCGACTACGAGGAGAAGTTCGGCTTCCACGACTCCGAGGAGGGCTACGCGTACAAGTCCCCGAAGGGGCTCTCGTGCGAGGTCGTCGAGAGCATCTCCGAGTACAAGGACGAGCCGCAGTGGATGCGCGATTTCCGGATCAAGGCCTACGAGCACTTCGAGTCGCGGCCGACCCCCCAGTGGGGCGGCGACCTCGACCAGATCGACTGGAACAACATCCACTACTTCGTCCGCGCCTCGGAGAAGAACAGCCGCGACTGGAGCGAGGTCCCCGACGACATCAAGAAGACCTTCGATCGGCTCGGCATCCCCGAGGCCGAGCGCAAGTTCCTCTCCGGCGTCGGCGCCCAGTACGAGTCCGAGGTCGTCTACCACCAGGTGAACGAGAAGCTCGAGGCCCAGGGCGTGATCTTCACCGACATGGACACCGCTCTGCGCGAGCACGAAGACATCGTGCGCGAGTACTGGGCGACCGTGATCCCGCCCAACGACAACAAGCTGGCGGCGCTCAACTCCGCCGTCTGGTCGGGCGGCTCGTTCGTCTACGTCCCCGCTGGGGTCAAGGTGGTGATGCCGCTTCAGGCCTACTTCCGGATCAACACCGAGAACATGGGCCAGTTCGAGCGCACCATGATCATCGCCGAGGAAGGCTCGGACGTGACCTACATCGAGGGCTGCACGGCGCCCGTGTACTCCACTGATTCGCTGCACTCGGCGGTGGTCGAGATCATCGCCAAGCCGGGCTCCCGAGTTCGCTACACGACGGTCCAGAACTGGTCCCAGAACGTCTACAACCTGGTCACCAAGCGCGCGATCGCCCAAGAGGGCGCGACGATGGAGTGGGTCGACTGCAACCTCGGCTCGAAGCTGACGATGAAGTACCCGAGCATCTACCTGCTCGGGCCGGAGGCCCACGGCGAGATCCTCTCGATCGCCTTCGCCGGCGAGGGCCAGCACCAGGACGCCGGCGGGAAGATCATCCACGGCGCCCCGCGCACCACCTCTTCGATCTTCGCCAAGTCGATATCCAAGGACGGCGGGCGCGGCACCTACCGCGGGCTGCTGGAGATCGGCAAGGGAGCGACCGAGGCGCGCTCGAAGGTGGTCTGCGACGCGCTGCTGCTCGACGAGGAGTCGCGCTCGGATACCTACCCGACGATCCGCATCGACGAGAACGACGCCGACGTCGGCCACGAGGCGACGGTCTCGAAGATCGGCGACGAGCAGATCTTCTACCTGCAGTCACACGGCCTCGATGAGGAAGAGGCCTCGAAGATGATCGTCAACGGCTTCATCGAGCCGATCGCCAAGGAGCTGCCGATGGAGTACGCGGTGGAAATGAACAGGCTGATCGAGTTGCAGATGGAAGGCTCGATTGGGTAGCGCCGCGACGGCCCAAACGGAGCCGGACTGGCTCGTCGAGAGGCGCCGCAAGGGCGCCTCTCTGGCGCAGAAGCTGCCGCTCCCGGACCAGAAGGCGAAGGGGTGGGAGTTCACCGACCTCTCGGCGCTTGACCTCGACGCCGTCCGCGCGTAGGCGCCGGCCCATCCACGCCTCGCGACACCGCCTAGAATCGCCTGCGATGGTCGATCTGGACGAGGTCCGCGGGTTGATCGAGCGGGCGCTCCCTGGCGCCGAGGTCGAGATTGTGGACGAGACCGGGACGGGCGATCACCTCCGAGCCACCGTCGCCGCGCCGCAGTTCCGGGGGCTAGGCACGATCGACCAGCACCGGCTCGTCAAGCGGGCGGTCCAGGAGCGCATGGACGACGGGTCGATTCACGCTCTGTCCCTGAACACGACCCCGGCCGAGCCGTCGGACTCCGTAATCTCTGAGGTCGAGTCCGAGGGCTAGTCGAGGAGGAATGCCGATGGCGGATGCCGCGCTGCACGACAAGGTCGAGGAGCTGATCCGGGAGAACCAGGTGCTGCTGTTCATGAAGGGAACGCCCGACGCCCCCGGCTGCGGGTTCTCGATGCGGGTCGTCGAGGTGCTCGGGGAGCTGAACGTCGAGTACGGCGCGATCGACGTGCTGCCAGCGCTCGAGCCGCTCCGCGAGGCCACCGGGGAGATCTCCGACTGGCGCACCTTCCCCCAGCTCTACGTCAACGGCGAGCTGGTCGGCGGCGCCGACATCGTCGAGGAGATGTTCGCCTCCGGAGAGCTGGCCGAGATGCTCGAGATCGAGCAGCCGGACGGCGTCGAGCCCGCGCCCGAGGCGGCCCAGGGCGCACCCGGGCAGAGCCCGCCGCTCCAGATCGAGAACTGAGCCCGCCGAGAAGCGGCGGGGCTAGACCGTGGTCGTCTGCTGCTCGGCGGCGTCCTCGCGAACCTGGAAGGAGGAGCCGCACCCGCAGGCTGCGACGACGTTCGGGTTGTTGACCGCGAACCCGGCGCCCTGGAGGCCGTCCACGTAGTCGACCTCCGAGCCGAGCACGAACTGCATGCCCGCCTTGTCGACGACCACGGAGACGCCGTTGTACTCGAACACGTGGTCGTCATCGCGCCGCTTGTCGAACGCCAGCGCGTACTGGAAGCCGGAGCAGCCGCCGCGAACCGCGACGCGCAGCGCCTGGTCCGAGGCGTCCTCCTGAGACGCGAGCAGCTCCTTGACCTTCGCCGCTGCCCCGTCGGTGAGGGTTATCGCCGTGTTGGGGGTATCCATCCCGACGCATTGTAGAGGGGCTAGCGGTCTCCGTAGGCGTGGTCGAGGTACTGGAGGATGCGCTTCGAGTCGTG
>JBBRZA010000147.1:0-4830 GCA_038237145.1 Gaiellales bacterium | reverse complement strand
GCGCTCTTGGCTGATTCTCGGAGGAGGGCTGCTTGCTTTGGTCGTTCGTGTATCTCGTCGTCCGGAACCTGTTCGCGCTGGTGTGGCTGTTGGCGCGGCCACGCCGTTCGAAGGAGCTGGAGATTCTCGTCCTCCGCCACGAGCTAGCGATCTTGCGCCGGCAGGCTGCGCAGCCGAAGCTGACCCGGGCCGATCGCGGGTTGTTGGCAGCGCTGAGCCGCTCGCTGCCGCGGGCGGCCTGGGCCGGCTTCCCGGTGAAGCCGGACACGCTGCTTCGTTGGCACCGCCAACTGGTCGCCCGCCGCTGGACGTGCTCACATACGAGCCCAGGCCGACCGCCACTCGAGTCGTCGCTGCGCACGATGATCCTGCGCCTCGCCCGTGAGAACGGGCACTGGGGATACCGGCGCATCGTCGGCGAACTGAAGGCAGTCGGCATCAGCGTCTCTGCGACCTCAGTCCGGAAGGTGCTGCTCGAAGCAGGGCTGCAGCCGGCGCCGGAGCGGACGCGTTCCTCTTGGCGCGCGTTCCTCCGAGTGCAGGGGGCAAGGGTGCTCGCCTGCGACTTCCTCACCGTCGAGACCGCGTTTCTGCAACGGATCTACGTCCTCTTCTGCATCTCGCTCGCGACCCGGCGGATCGAGTACGTCGCCTGCAGCTCAAACCCGGACGGACGCTGGGCAAGCCAGCAGGCGCGCAACCTTGTCATGCAGCTCGGCGACGAGCAGCCGTTCCGGTTCCTGATCCATGATCGCGACGCGAAGTTCAGCCACGCCTTCGAGGAGGTCTTCCGCAGCGAAGGGATCAGGGTGATCCGCACGCCGGTCCAAGCCCCGAACGCGAACGCCTTCGCCGAGCGCTGGGTGCGCACTCTCCGCGCCGACTGCCTCGACCGGATCCTCATCCTCGGTCACCGGCATCTCGAGCAGGTCCTCCGGGTCTACCGCCGCCACTACAACCAGCACCGGCCACACCGCGCGCTAGACCTTCTCCCGCCCGACGGTCGCGACTCGACGCCGCTGAACACGAACGCCCGGCTACGCCGCCGCGATCTGCTCGGCGGACTCATCCACGAATACGAGGCCGCCTGAGTTTGCGAACCCTACGGGCTTGGGTCCACTGTTCGACGTCCCCAGTTCGTGCAGGGCCGAGGAAGGTTGGATCTTCGGAGTCGATCCGCGGCTTAGCTGCGGCTAAGCCGCGGTCGGAGTGCGCGCAATCCGAGCGACGCTTGGCTCGGCAGCGTGGCTTGATCTGAGCGCTCCCTCTGGGCGGTCACCTCCAGCGTATGCTCTTCCGGAAATGGAAGAGCTAGAAGAAGCAGTCGAAGAGTTCGTCGCGGACTACCGGCGCGGCGTGGTGAATGCCGTAAGCGGATTCCTCGACGAATGGATTGATTACGGTCCGGAACGCACGCGCATCGAGAAGAAGCTACTGCCGGTCATCGAAGATTCGAGCAGCAAGATAGGTCGCATTCTCAAGCGGGTACCGGTGACGGATGACGAGGACTAGCGTCATGGCGAGTGGCAAAGGCGTCCGTGAACCGAGCGTCGAGTACGAGGCGGTTTCGTAGCTTCGCCGACTAGGCCAGCTTGACGGAGTCAACTCGCCGAGAACCTTCAAGACGGCGGGCGTAGCGCAGAACGATGCGTCTCCCCGCTGAGGCGTGCAAGGGGCTCGAGCGAGCCTGGCTCGAGATCTTGCGAGAGCGGCATCCTGGAGTGAGTTGGGAGATTGTTCGAAGCGAGGATCGCCCTGACCGTGGCTGAGTAACTCCGTCCAGAGCAGCGTCGCGGGCCAAGACGTGCGACGATTCGCCAACGTCGGCACCCAGCGTTCCTATCCCGCAACGACTGCAGCGCCCTCATCCACGCGTCGTTGCGACACGCAACGCCTACGCGAGTGCGCCAACCGGTGCGTCCGGACGACTGGACCTTCGTCCGCGGCCAGGAGTCGCGCGTCTGCTTGTTTCTAGAGCGCAGCTGCAACGGGGCCTGCGGATCCTGCAGGGCCTCTTCGCTGGCGACCACGAGCCACTCGGCCGGCTAGGGTCCGGCGATCGCACTGGAGGTCAAGGGGCTGGGACTCATTCGGTACACGGAGGTGATTCACAATGGCTGAGCGGAAACCGGCAAAGAAGGGCACGCAGAAGTCCTGTGGGGTGCCAAAATTGGCGTCCTGCCTGCAAATCACGGCTTTCGCGGGGCGCGGACCGAATTTTTGGCACCCCACAGGCGAAGAACCGCAAGCTGGTGCCGAAGCACAACGATCTCGAGCTCCTTGAACTCACGCGAACGCAGACGCAGCGCCGCCACCGTGAGCGCCCGCCGAAACAGCAGATACACCAGCGACACGAGCAAGCCCAGACTCCCTCCACCAGGATGCGGACGAGGCCCGACTCTACGGCCGCAAAGTCAGCACCGACGCGCCCTCGAGCCACCAGACGGATTTACGCACCCCACAGGCCTGACCGCGCTGCACGGCGACAACCTCCTTGTCAGCGGCCGCTGCCCCCACTGCCAAGAAGGCGCTCAGCTCGCTCCTGCTGCCCGCTCCACGAGCAGGCTTCGAGCGCGACGAGTACCTCGCGCTCCTTGGTGCGCTCGGCGTCCTCGTCGGCTTGGCGCTCGCTACGAGCCCCGAGCGCACGGACTGAGCGAAACGAAAAACCCGCAGCCGGCTCTCTTGTCGCAGATGAGCCGAAGAGCGACACGAGCGGCTTGGATCCGCACGCAGGCGGGATCTCCTGGCCGATCGGCTGAACCGATCGGGCTGGACCCTCTAATGGTTTCCCGCTCCCACCTGGACTCTCGTCGTGCGTGTTGCTCTGGCGCTTCGCGCCGCGAAGCGCCAGAGCTAACGATGCCCGCCTAGGGCTCGATCCGCAGCACCTCGCCGGTGCCGATCGACGTGCTGCGGTTGGAGACGTAGAGCGCGCCGTCTGGACCAACCGCGACCGATCCGGGTCGCGTCAGGCCGTCGATGACGGTGGTTCGCGTTCCGTCCGGCGCCACCTTGAGCAACCTTCCGGGCAGGGCGAAGAAGACCGGCCCGGTGGAGTGCTCGAGGACGTACAGACTCCCGTCCGGGCCGAACGCGATATCGATCACCGTCGTGAAGCCGCTCCACGCAACCGTGGGCGCTTGGCCGGGCACGACCCGATAGATGTTGGCGAGTCCCGCGGCAAACGGCACGCCTGTCAGCTCGCTGACGTAGTAGGCACCGTCGGGACCAACTGCCACCGCGGTCGGTACCGATTCGATGAACGGTGGCCCGATCGGCGTCGGGTTCGGCCGTGCCGCGAACACCGCCAGTGTCGAGATCGTCCCATTCGCCGCGACGCGGAGGAGCGAGTTGCCCCCGGCGTCGGCCACGACCCGGCTTCCCGGCTCGGCCAGGAGGCCGTAGGGATTGCTGTCAAGCGGGCCGCCACCCGGATTCGCCGCGAACTCGTAAGCGGCGATGTCGGCGATCGGCTTCCAGCCGCCGCTCGCCGACAGGTGTACGAGCCAGCCGAACTGGTCGCCTACGCCCGCGAGTGCCGAGCGCGGTTGCCCCTCGAAGCCCAAACCGATCGTCACGTAGGCGCCCCCGCGGCCGAGGAGCGAGATATCGTGCGGCCCGGTCGTCGAGGCGGCGCTCCCGTAGGACGGCAGGCCGGTCGCGATCCGCTCCTGCTCTCCTCGCCAGAGGCGGCTCACTGCCCCCGTCGGCCCGTAGCACTGAGGCGCACCACGAAGAACGATGCACGGCCCCGAGCCGCCGCGCCCCGCCTCGGCGACGTAGAGGGCGCCTTCAGGCCCGAAGGCGAGACCACGCGGGTTGTCGAGCCCGCTCATAACGACGCTCGTCGTCGTCGCCCCGGTGCCGCTCGCGCATGTAAGTGCAATGGCGAGCGTAACGACGAGCGCGGAAATCAAACGCCTGCTCATCCCTCTCTCCTCTCCTGGAGGCCGCAATACTTCCGGATCCTATTCCCCTGGGGGCCGCTCGACCACCGTCACGTCAGCCGATATCAAGAACCGGAGCGGCGAGCAGACGTTGGTTTGCGCACTGACAAGTTCCGCCCACTCCCGAAACGAAGTCCGCTTCGGCTCCGAAGGTGGCGTTGCTGCGCGCAGTTGGCACAACTGCTCGTCAGCGAAATCGGTGCAGGCTAGCGCCCGAGCCTCGTCCGGCGACGGATGCCGAGCCGCGCCTGCAAAGCCCTGTCTTCTTGCCCATCCCTCCGCGCTGCCCAGACGAACAGGCCACCGACAAAAACGGCGGGCAGAAAGACCAATAGAACGAAAACGATCGCAGCCGCGGTGTCCATGCGCCCAAGAGTTTCCCACCGGAGCGGATCTCCACTCCGACCAAGCTTCCCGCGGGTTGGCAAACGACCGCACCACAGCGCTCACCTCGCTACCCCTGTCCTCGCGCACCCGCGCAAACGATGTCGCGCTTTGGCGGAACTGCGACACGCTCCCCTCCATGCCGCTGATCCCACCGAGCCATGGGTTCCACCCTAGGCGCAATCATCAAGGCGACCGTTGCGACCGCGGCAAAGGAGGCCGGTTCGCCTCGTGCTAGCGTGGCCACCGGTGTACGCATGACCGATCCTGTGTCGTGGTTACAGATCGAAAAGGGCTGGAACGTCGTCACCGCTGATGGAAACGGGCTTGGCGCAGTCTTCGAGATCACGGGCGACGAGAACGCCGACATCTTCGACGGCCTCGCGATCAAGTCCAACCGGTTCGCCTCTAGCCAGTACGTGCCCGCCGAGCAGGTTGCCGAGATCTTCCCGGGCGAGGTGAGGCTCAAAATCACCTCCGCCGAGGCAGCCGCACT
>JBBRZA010000146.1:0-4931 GCA_038237145.1 Gaiellales bacterium | reverse complement strand
GATGCCCGAGGAAATCAACCGCGTCCTGACCGATCGGCTCTGCGAGATCCTTTTCACTCACAGTCCGGAGGCAGCCGACAACCTGGCCCTCGAGGGAGTCGATCCGGCCCGGGTGCACTACGTCGGCAACACGATGATCGACTCGCTGCGCCGGTTCGAGGACGCTGCCCGGGCCGCGGCGACGTGGACGCGCGTGGGAGTCGAGCCCGCTCAGTACGCTCTCGTAACGCTCCACCGGCCGTCGAACGTCGACGACCCGGCCAGGCTCGGCGCGATCGTTGACGCGCTTGCGGAGCTTGCGCGCAGCAAGGCCGTGGTCTTTCCGATCCATCCGCGGACTCGGGAGCGTCTCGACGTCGAGGGGGCGATCGCGCGGCTTGCGCGCGCCGGAGTTCGGTGTCTCGATCCTCTCGGTTACCTCGACTTCCTCTCGCTCGAGCTGGCGGCCGGAGCCGTGCTCACCGACTCAGGCGGGATCCAGGAGGAGACGTCCGCACTCGGCGTCGCGTGCTACACACTGCGTGCGAACACCGAGCGGCCAATCACGCTGACGCAGGGGACGAACACATTGCTCGGCGACGACCCGCGCGCGATCGCTGGCATCCGCCTCTCTCCGCCTGTCCCACCGCCACCGATCCACCTGTGGGACGGCCACGCGGGCGAGCGAGCAGCCGCGATCCTGGCGGCCGCCGTGGCAGGAGAGAGGGGCAGCGAGCATCTGACCGTGGCGACGTGACCGGCGACGTCCGAGATCGCGCGCTCGTGCTCGGGTGCGAGATCGACCGCGTGCGGATGACCGAAGCGGTCGCTCGGTGCCGGGCAGCCGTGGAGCAACATGGCTTTCTGCAGCACATGGCGCTCAACGCGGCAAAGATCGTGTCTCTTCGGGCCGACTCGCGCCTCCAAGAGGCGGTCGCGCAGTCGGAGCTCGTGACCGCGGACGGCCAATCCGTGGTCTGGGCCTCGCGCCTCCTTCGCGATCCACTCCCCGAGCGGGTTGCCGGCATCGACCTGATGGAGGAGCTGTTCGCGCTGGCCGAGCGCGAGGAGTATCGCGTCTTTCTCCTCGGAGCGACCGACGACACGCTCGCACGAGCGGTCGAGCGCCTGCTCGAACGCCATCCCGCCCTTTCAATCGCCGGGTCGCACCACGGGTACTTCTCCGACGCAGAATCGACGGCGATCTGCGAGCGGATCAAAGCGGCAGCCCCGGACGTTCTCTTTGTCGCCATGAGCTCGCCGCGGAAGGAGTACTGGCTCGCCGAACACGGGCGTGCCCTCGGCGTCCCCGTGATCATGGGCGTGGGCGGGGCTCTAGACGTGACAGCGGGAGACGTGCGCCGGGCGTCGCCTCGTTTGCAGGCTCTCGGGCTCGAATGGGCGTTCCGCTTGCTCCAGGAACCACGACGGCTCTCGCGCCGTTACCTCGTGACCAACACGCGCTTCATCCTGCTCGTTGCCGGCGAGCTGCTCCGTCGCGGCCTCCGATGCGCCGCTCGGCGAGGGCCTCCTGGAACACCTCCATCAGCTCCGAGGCGTAGCGCTCCGCCGTGAACGTCTGCCCGGCCCAGCTCTTCGCGTTGGCCCCTAGCGTTGCCGCGAGCGAGCGGTCGCGGGCGAACAGCTCGATCTTGGACGCGAGTTCCGCTGCGTCCCCGGGCGCATAGGTGAATCCGGTGTGCCCGTCGCGGATCAGCTCCTCGGTTCCGGCGGAGCGGGCACCGATGACGGCCTTTCCGAGCTTCATCGCCTCGACTGTCGTTCGACCGAACGCCTCGAGCCGAGAGCATGTCAGGGCCACATCTGCCCGGATCACTTCCTCCGCCGGATCAGGCCGAAAGCCTGTGATCGAGATCAGATCCGTCACACCTTCTGCCCCGGCGAGGGCATTGAGCTCCTCGCTGTACGTCGGCCACGTGGCCGGGCCGACGAAGCGAATTTCGACGTCGGTGCCGCGGCGGCGGAGCTCTCCCGCTGCCCGGATGGCATCCTTATGTCCCTTGCTCGGGGCCATCCTGCCGACCTGGACCAGACGGAGTAGGCCGTCGCGGGCGCCATCGCTCTGCCCATGCGGAGGCACCGTGACGGCATACGCCACGAGCCTCGCCTTGCTCCGGAACCGTCGGCCGGGCGCGTCCTCGAGTACTGATTTGGAGTTGACGATTACCCGGTCCGAGAGTCGTTCGATAGCCGCGAACGTCACCTGCTCCCCGAAATGGAACCGGAACGCGTGATCACGCCGGCCGAACTCGTGCCGGTACCAGACATGGGGCAATCCGATCCGGCGGGCCGCGACGGCGGCGAGCGGAACGGCAAGCGTGTTCGTGACGACGAGGTCCGGATCGATCTCCCGCAAGAGCCTGCTCATCGGGCGTAAGGCGGCGACGTTCCGAGCAGCAGAGCCGGCGGCCTGGCGAACGAGCCGTACTTTCGATGTCCCACCAGGGGTTGCCCACCAGGCGTTGGGCTGCTCGACCACCGTCGCTCCGCTCGCCTCGAGCAGGGGGCTGAGCGGGCCGTGCACAGGCACGATTCCCACTATCTCGACCTGGTGCTCCGTGAGGCATAACACGGCTTCGAGCATGGCGAGCTCCGCACCTGCGGAGCACGCCCCGGTATGCGAGAGCCACGCGATTCTCACGAGCGCGTCGCCCAGAGGTTGACGTACCACCAGGGCGGCGGAGGCTCGCTAGCTATCTCTTCCTCGGTATCTGGGACCGAGCGAACGAGCCGCCGCCGGTCGTCGAGGACGCTGATGGTCGTGAAGCCGAGCTCCTCCAGACAGCGTGGAAGCTCGAGAGGATCCCGACCTGCGTTTCGCAGGCAAGCGGGATTCCATTCGACGATCAGAACCATAGGGTCCTGTCCCGAAAGGAGGTCACCCATTCCTTCCAGAGCCTCAAGTTCCGCGCCCTCCACATCGATCTTCACGAGGTCAACCGGGCCCGGGACGACCTGGGCGACGCGAACAGTCCTGACCTCTGTCGTGCGAACGGTCTCCGTCAGGGGGTGTGGAAAGAGTCCGTGCGAGTCGCTGGACCCGGTGACGTGGAAGGTTCGCTTGGAGTCCGCGCTACCGGCGGCGAATGGGTGGATCTCCACGTTCGCGAACCCGTTGACCCTCACATTCGTCCGCAGGAGAGAGAGGGTCTCGGCGCAGGGCTCGAACGCATGCACTTTTCCGGATGGTCCGACAGCCTGCGCCGCAACCAGTGTGTAGTAGCCGACATGCGCTCCGATATCGAGAACTACCATTCCTGGCCGAAGCGCACCGGCCAGGTGCGAATCAGTCACGGGCTCGTAGCGATCGAAGACGAACCGATCGACGAATCGTGAGGGGAGTCTCATCTTGAAGCCGGAGACCTTGGCGTCGACCTCGCGGGCACCGCGATCCCGGCGAAGCCAGAACCACCGTCGCCGTAAACCACGCCAGATCCGACAAGCGAAGGAGTAGGGGGAACTTGCCGGCTGGGAGCTCATGCTCCGTGGGGTTGTTCCCGATGGACGAGCGTCAGCAGGAACCGCCGATCTTGGCGGTCGAGCATGAAGCGCAAGACGCAGACGGCGTATACCGTCAGAACGGAAACCGTCAGCGTCACCGAAATCGGATTATCGATGCGGCTGCCGCGAAGAAGCACCGCTGCGACTCCCATTACTGAAAGGATCGTGACGGCCTGAGATGCCAACTTGCGTGCGAACGCGATGCTCTCGCGCGAGAAAGAGATCGTACGTCCGACGAAGAGCCAGAGAAGGCCGGTCTCGAAGACGCAGCGAAGCACGAAGCTCCAGGCCGCACCGAGCAGCCCGAACTCGCGCGTGAGGACGACGACCGCGATGATGTTGAGCGGAAGCTCGACGATGTAGAGCTTCGCGACGATGTCCGGTCTTCCGACACCGTTCAGGAGCGCGCCCGACAGCGGGGCGAGTAGGCCGACAACGAACCCGAGCGTGAGCACCTGCATCGTTTCCGTCGCCCGCTCGGCGAAAGAGAGACCGATCCAGGCATGCAAAATCTCGCGCGCCCAGACAAAAACCACGAAGAAAACGGGAACGAGGGCGAAGAAGAGGTAGCGATGCGCCCGTAGATAGTAATGCTCGATCCTCTCCTTTTGATCCGTAGCCTCGAGCGCGCTAAAGGCGGGAAAGAGCGGGCTGATGATGCTTGCGGGGAAGATGGAAAGGCGCGACTGAAGGTTGAAGGGGACCGTGTAGTACGTGAGGGTCGTCACCGTCAGGATGACGCCGATCAGCCACTGGTCGAAGTACAGGAGCATCGGTCCGAGCAGAAGGGCGAGCGCGATCCAGCCACCGAATCGGATCATCTCCCGCACCCGATCCAGATACCGCCGGGTCATCAGTTCGGCTGCCGAAAAGCTCCGGAACAGCGGCACGACGGTGTTGGCGGCGGCGAGCGAGGCGAGAAAGCTGCAGATTCGGAGGGCGAAGAATGCGTAGAGGATGATTCGAAAGTCCTGGCCGAGCAGGACGATCACGATGCCCACGAGATATAGCCCGGCGCTCCCGAAGATTGCGAGTGCGTTTGCAAGGCCGAAACGCTGGCCCGCTTCGAGCACGCCGACCTGCGAGCGAATCGCAAACTCGATCGGGAGCGCAAGTGCGAAGAGATGGAACGAGAGAATTCCGAGGTCTCTAACTCCCTGACTGACCCCGAGAGCGTCGACGAGCAACGGAGCCGCGAACCAGACGGCGACTGCGCCTAGGACTCCGAAGCAGACCTGTGTGCCAATCGCCGTCCAGGCCCAGACCGCAGCGGCCCTCGAATCTCCGATCGCCAGCTCGCGGGCGACGTAGCGTGCCGCGGCCCGGGAGAGTCCCAGGTCGAGCCAGGCGAGATTGGCCACCAAGACCCACGTGATCGTGAGGATTCCGAAGAGCTCGAGACCGAATTCTCGGATCATGAGCGGGATCAG
>JBBRZA010000145.1:0-5073 GCA_038237145.1 Gaiellales bacterium | reverse complement strand
TTACGCGCCGGCCATAATGGCCCGCAAAGCCGCATGGCTCCGCCCTTTCTATTACGGCGGTTTTGGCCGCTAGCGGCCAAAACCGCCGTAATAGAAAGGGCGGAGCCATGCGGCTTTGCGGGCCATTATGGCCGGCGCGTAAGCTCGAACCCGGTTCGGCGTAGCCTCGATTCCCATTTTGCCCATTTCGCCCGAAAACGGGCAAAATGCGAGTTCGGGCGGCGCGATGGGTCCGCGGGCGTCGCCCAAAGAAAGGCTGGCCGGGTGGCTCACGCGCCCGCTACGGACGTCGTGGATTCAGGCCGACTAATGGGCAGGCTCCGCGACGCACCGCGGAGGCTCGAGGCGGCGTCTGGCGAGATGATGGGCTTTCTCTCGAGCGCCTCCCAGGGCCCGCGCTGAGTTCTCATGCCGCTGCTCGCTACCGTTGGCGCATGACCGCGACGGTCGATAACGAGGGACGCTACGTTCCGCCCCAGCCGCCAGACGACCCCAGCCTCCGCTCGCTCTCCGACTCGCTTCAGCTTCTTGTCGGAACGGAAGCAGGAAGCTGCGCCCGCATCCTCCGACCGGTCGCCGCGCTCGACGAGGTCGTCGCCATCAGCCACGCGGTCGCCGAAGGTCACGCGCCTCCGCAGCCCCACGATCGACGGTCACTGGCCGTTGACGTGGACGTTGCTCTCTCCATGCTCGGACCGGAGACGAAGGCGTACGTCGGTGCATCCGTAAGCGACTACCGCGCGCAGGAGATCCCGAAGCTCGAGGAGTTCCTCGATGACGGCGCGGGCGCGAAGCGCGTGCTCCACGCGTCGCGCCACCTCCGGGAAAGGCTCAAGCACCCGCTCGCGGCACAGGCCGCGTGGCGCGACCTCGTCGCCCGGGTGCGCTCCGGCCGTCCCGAGTCTGAAGCCCAACACGCAGCCCTTGTCCTCGTTGAGCTCGCGGAGTCGCTCGGGCACGAGTGGCGGTGGGTCCGGAGTCGGATTCACGACGCGCTAGTCGCCGGAAACCTCGATGAGGTCGAGCGCGAACTCAGCGAGCCGCCCTCGAGAACCGCCCGTGCCGCATGGTTTGCGTTCGCGGACGCGCACGTCCCGAGAGGGTACCTCCGGCTCGGGCAGGTGCAGTTCTTCTCTCACGAAATCTGGCCCGACCTTGTCCGCGACGAAAGTGCGCTCCTCAAGACCTACCCTGAGGCGGAGTACCCGAGGGAGCTCGACGACCGGATGACCTCGTACATGAGCGGCGTCAAGCCCGGAGCGGCAAAGGAGGCGACCGCAGAGGAGCAGAGAGAAGCGGCCGCGGCTGAGCATCGGGTCTTCGCTCGCGGAGCTTACGGGGCCGAGGGCGAGCGGCGCCCAGAACCCGTGGGCGCACGGCCGCCCGCCGGACAAATGGGCACGCGACCTCGTCGTCGGACTCGTCGAGGCAGCCTCGTTCAGGTGGGGAGGATCGCAGTGGAAGCTTCTCGAGGGCGCCTTCGTGTACCACGGGGAGATCACCTTCCGGGACGAGACGGAGCCAAACTGGAGCGGCAATCTCGGCTTCCGCGACCCCGACGTCTTCGAGCGGAATCGTCGGTCTCGCCCTCCGCACCTCGAGCCGACCGGCACCGCGCTTCGCGAGCTCGACCCTGCGTTCGCCGAGCGCGCGGCGGCTGGCGACCCGGCCGCTGAGGCCGCGATCACGCACGCCCGCTGGTACCAGGCCGCGAAGGCGCAGGGCGACGGCGCCCAGCGGATCGCGCTGCACGTTCGGACGTTCGAGCGCGTCCTCCCGATCGCCGGAAGTGAGCATTGGTACGACACCGTCTCTCGCTACTTCCGCGAGTTCTGGGCGCGCGGGACCTTCGACCTCGACGTCCGCGACGCCCTTCTCGCGACCGCGGACTGGCTCGGCTGGCAGGGCATCAAACCCGAGGACCTCGGCGAGCTGGGCGGATGGCTCGAGAACCTCCCGTCCGGCAAGCAGTCGCTCGACCTGCAGACGTTCCTGCGCGTTGTCGGCGACGTCGAGCCGTTGCTTACGATCTCGGCCGAGCAACCGGACGCGCGCCGCCACCGCCGGCGGCTCCGCGACCTCGCGAGGATCGCCGCGACCCGGGAAAACGCCCGTGTCCGGCACGAGCAACTCGCGACCGAGTTCGACGTTCTCCTCAATCGGGCCGTCCGGCAGAGGAACGCCGTCATCCACGGCGTCCACACGATCGAGGCGGTCGTCGCGTCCGTGGAGCCGTTCATCGCGCAACTCGCCGCGTGGCTCGTCAACGACGCCCTTGAGCACGCCGCGGAAGGGACCAACCTCCTGGACGGACTCGAAGCGGACCGCGCAGCTGCGCGCGAGCGGTTCGACCGACTCGCCCGTGGGGAGGGAGGCTCGGTTCCAGAACTTCTCTACTTCTCGACCTCGTCGGGCCAGTAGAACGGCCGGTGTGGGCGCCCGTCGAGAGTTCGCGCACCGTGTCAGCGTTCGTCGTGCCCTTGTTCTCAATCAGGTAGTTAACGGACAGCGTTTTCAGGCGTATTTCCTCCTGCTCCCTGAACTGCCTGTCCGTGTCGGCCTCGGACCCGCCCAGGAACATCACGAACGGGAACGGCGACTCCTCGGGGTGGCCGAACGAAATGAGCGGGTGCGCCGGGCGCAACCACGCGAGCGCTTTCCGCCCCGTCTCAGTGTGCCAAACGGTGTCCGACACCGACTTTCGAGTGGGCGGAAAGGAGAAAATGGAGTGGGGGTGCTGCTGTTGTTCTGGGCGGTGCTGTTGCTGCTACTGATCGATGGGCCCCATCGTGCGGGGCAGCGTGGCGACGCCGGCGCGTTTACTTCGTCGCGATACGCTGCAGAGCCGCGCCGGTATCGCTGTGTGGGACGAGCGCGACGACATCGACGCTTGCGGCGCGATCGGTCGCGGGAACCTCGTAGAAGAAGCCGCCGTCGGCATTCACTGTGACGGAGTCCGTGTCGCCACTCGACTTCAAGAAGTCGATGGTCGCCACGCTGTCCCGCGAGATGCCAGCGAAGAACTTTCTCGTTACTCCGTCTTGGCCAGCTTGAGTCACACTAGTCCAGACAACCGGCGCGTCGGCGAAGAAATCGTTCGCCGGACGGCAACCCCCACCGGCGTTTCCATTCACATCTTCAAGAGAGACGCACGTCTGGGGTTTGTCCGAAGCCAGCGTGGAATCAGTACTGGTGAGAACGAGCCGTCTGGTTGCACCACCGGTATCCGACCATGATCCGAGGTCGCGGACCTGGCCTGGCTTAGGATTCGCAAACCGTTGAATGCCGCTGCCCGCAGCAACATTATCGCGCGCAGTCGCGGGCCCATCGAAGGCTGCCGGGTGCGGATCGTCGGAGCTGAAAGCGAAATTCGCAGCAAGACTCCCAGCTGCAACCACGGCCACTGCCAGACTGGCAATCTTGATTATCGAGTTACGGCGCTTCAGCAGCTGCAACGCAAGCTCCCACATACGTGTGTGTACTGGTGTTCTGACAGTAGGGCTTCTTCTGGTAGTTGAAATTTACGCCCGCACCGTAGCTAGAGTACGTGGTCGGATTGTTGTCTTCCACTTGCAAAACCCAGGAGCCATCGGACTTGATGAAGGTGACCATCGCCAGGTAGTACGGCGGGTCGGTGTACCCACCTTTTTGGAACCAGTTGGAGCGCCAACGATTCGCGCTATTGTCGTAACCATCGTTAGCTGCGTAATTAGGAAGCCACGTCTTCGGCCCTCCATACGTCGAGCTGGCAAGAGCGGTTGCGACGAACGCGAGGCTCGCGATAACACCAACGGCCAGCGCCACGTGGGCCCGGCGAATAGGCATGACACGAGTATAACGGTCAGTGCACGATCGTCAAAGCCCTCGCTCCAGCTTTCGGGGTGTTGATGAGCTTCAGCGCCGGCTCCTGGCCATCGCGCGTCGCGCTTGTCGGGTTCGGGGTAGAAGACAGCCACACGCGCTCCCCTGTCTGGCGTAGCCCTTCCCAGTCCCCCTTCGTGAACGAGAGTCCGCGCAGGTGTCGCGTCCCGGGCGGACTGATCGCGGCCAGGTGGTCTTCGGACAGCCCGTACTCAGCGCGCGTCGCTTCGCTCAGCGCGAAGTAGTCGTTTGAGCCGGTGACTGTTCCGAGTTCGGGCGCGCCGTACTCGTCTAGTTCGACGAACCCGGCTTTGGCTTCGACCACGCGCCGGAACAGCTGCCGCTGATGCATCGGCAGAAGCAAGTCCGTCCACTTCCCCTCCGCAGCGGGCGTGACGTTCAGGTGGTCGAACGGGCCAAGCCCCGTCAGGTCGTCGGCGTCCTGGACGTCGTAGAGGGAGAACGCATCGCAGCCGCCCGTCCCCTGCGCGACGACTAGGACGACCTTCTCTAGCGCGTCCTCGAACTGCAACCGTTCGTAGTCGCGGGCTAGCGCCGCGCGGCGGGTGTGTTTCGCCAGCGAATGCTGGCCGCGCGTCGTCCTCGCTCGTCACTGAGACCCGAACGCTGTCCCAGCGGAAAGCGGGCTGCCGCTTCCGCCCGGGGGCGGGGTTTAGCCTCCCCGCACTCTCCGGTGTCGCCGGGCGCGCCCCGACCCGGCGCCATGCTCATCGCAGTAGCGCTTGTTTCCGTGAGCAACCCGAGGGAGCAGCCGTGAGCAGCTGGCCTCGGCGCAGACCCGCTGCTCCCGCTCGCGGCGTTTCTGCATCCGGTAAGCGATCGCCGAGTCGCTGAGGTCTTTCCCGAAGAGCTCGATCCGTGCCTGCTTGATCGCGGCGTAAACCTCGAACGCGGAGCCCAATTCGCCTGCCTCCAGTCGTTCGGGCAGCTCCTGGCCATTGAGCATCGCATCGAGGCGATCCTTCGCGTTGAGGGCGAACTCGCTCGCGTAGAAGAGCCCGGTTTGCCCGCGCACTGAGAGCGCCCGCACCTCCGGGTCCCTGCGCCGGAACTCGAGCGTGAGGGGTTTCAAAATGCAGGTTCGGTGACTACCGCTCGGCGGTAGCGCCACTTATCTAGCGCCGGTTATCTACGTTTCACGCGCGCGCGGGAATACCAGATCGCGGTTGGCCCCGCAACCGACTGGCTCCC
>JBBRZA010000144.1:0-5237 GCA_038237145.1 Gaiellales bacterium | reverse complement strand
GCGCTCTTGGCTGATTCTCGGAGGAGGGCTGCTTGCTTTGGTCGTTCGTGTATCTCGTCGTCCGGAACCTGTTCGCGCTGGTGTGGCTGTTGGCGCGGCCACGCCGTTCGAAGGAGCTGGAGATTCTCGTCCTCCGCCACGTGCTCGGCGGACTCATCCACGAATACGACGCCGCCTGAGTTTGCGAACCCTACGGGTTGCGATCGCCCGGCTGACGGCGTCCGTGCTGGACGGGATCGAGTTGCGGCCGACGCGATTCGAGCAGATCACACGCGAGAGCTTCGTGACGGCGGCCGACGTTGCCGATGTCCTCGCGCTCGAAGGCGGTCTCGACTACCGCAGCGCGCACAAGGTCGTCGGACGGGCTGTCCGCGAGCTTGTCGAGGCCGGAGAGTCGCCGTCGGCGCTCACGCCGGCGCGACTGTCTGCAGCCGCCGAAGCCGCGATCGGCAAGCCAGTCGAGCTCGATGAGCAGACGCTGCGGGCTGCGCTCGATCCGGCGGCGTGCGCCGCCGCCCGGCTGCAGGTCGGATCCTCGTCGGAAGCGGCGATGGGCGCGATGCTCGAGGGGCTGGACGCGACTTTCTCGGCGAACGAGGCGTGGAGCGAGGCTGCGCGGGAGCGCGAGTCGTCGGCGGAGACGGCGCTACTGGCGCGCGCTCCGCGAGCTCGTCTGAGCCGCCCGACGATCGCACGCCGTCGAGGCGTCGCACGCTCTTCTCGCCGAAGTACCCGGGCTCGCTGGCGTCAGATTTCTCGATTCAGGGTGCGGGGTGGAGGGGTGCGGTGATGATGGCCCAGTCGACGCTGCTGCCGCTGCCGTTTGCGGGCGCCCAGCGGCTCGTTGTGCTGGTGGCGCCCGGCTGGTCGGAGCTGCCGCCCTGGGTCGTCGAGGCGTGTTGAGCCCAGCGCTGGGTTTGGGGTAGCGCCGATCGCCAAAGCCGTTGGCCGGAATCGCCATTTGGCACGATCATGTGAACGTGCGCAAGCTCCCAACGGGCACCGTCACCTTCCTCTTCACCGACGTCGAGGGCTCGACAAGGCTCCTGCGCGAGCTCGGGGCCACGGTGTATGCGGAGGCGCTGCAAGAGCACCGCGACATCCTGCGAGCGGCCTTCGTCGCCCACGACGGCGTCGAGGTCGACACGCAGGGGGATGCCTTCTTCGTCGCCTTCCCGACCGCACCGGGCGCGCTCGCGGCCGCTGCCGCGGCGCTCGATGGACTCTCAACGGGCCCGATCCGCGTGCGAATGGGCGTCCACACGGGCACGCCGCACGTGGGTGAGGAGGGGTACGTCGGCATAGATGTGCATCGCGCGGCGCGGATCGCGGCGGCAGGACACGGCGGGCAGGTGCTCATCTCAGCGTCGACGGCTGCGCTGCTCGGCACCGACGGGTTGCGGAACCTCGGCGAGCACCGGCTGAAGGACCTGTCCGCGCCCGAGCGGATCTACCAGGTCGGCGAAGAGGACTTCCCGCCGCTGAAGAGTCTCTACCGAACGAACCTGCCGATTCCGGCGACGCCGTTCCTCGGTCGTGAGCACGAGCTAGCCGAGGTGCGCAGGTTGCTGGAGGACACCCGCTTGCTCACCCTCACCGGGCCGGGCGGGACGGGTAAGACGCGGCTCGGGCTGCAGGCGGCCGCCGAGGCTGCGGAGCGCTACCCCGACGGGATCTTCTGGGTGCCGCTGGCGCCGCTGAGTGACCCCGAGCTCGTCCTGGTGACCGCGGGGCAGGCGCTCGGAGTCAAGGACGGTCTTGCGGAGCACCTCGCCGACAAATCGCTGCTGCTCCTGTTCGACAACTTCGAGCACGTCATCGAAGCAGCCCCAGGACTCTCCGAGTTGCCCGCCTCCTGCCCCAACGTCCACCTGCTCGTGACGAGCCGCGAGCTGCTTCGCGTTCCCGGCGAGCAGGCCTATCCGGTCCCGCCGCTCGAGCCGCAGGACGGGACGAAGCTCTTCGTGGCGCGGGCGCGCGCCGCGGTGCCGAGCTTCGTCGCGAGTGACGCGGTGCCGGAGCTCTGTGCGCGGCTCGAGAACCTGCCGCTCGCGCTCGAGCTGGCGGCGGCGCGAGTCCGAGTCCTCTCGCCCGAGCAGCTCGTCGAGAGGCTCTCGCAACGGCTGGATCTGCTCAAGGCCGGCCGCGGCGTCGACCCGCGCCAGCAAACGCTGCGCGCGACGATCGAGTGGAGCCACGAGCTGCTGACCGAGGACGAGAAACGGCTCTTCACTCGGCTCGCCGTCTTCGCAGGCGGCTGTACGCTCGAGTCGGCGGAAGCGATCTGCGGCGCAGATCTCGACACGCTCGAGTCGCTCGTCGACAAGAGCCTGGTTCGCGTCCGCGAGGGCGACCGCTTCTGGATGCTGGAGACGATCCGCGAGTACGCGGCTGAGCAGCTCGCGAAGTCCGGCGAGGCCGAGATGTTGCAGCGCCGTCACGCGGAACACTTCCTTGAGCTTGGCGAAGAAGCCGAGCCCAATACACGCGTGTACTCCGGCGAATGGATCCGGCGGCTGGAGCAGGAGCACGACAACCTCCGCGCCGCGCTCGATCACCTCGCAGCCTCAGGTGAGAACGAGCTTGTCCTGCAACTGTCAGGAGCCCTGTCGGAGTTCTGGCACGAGGGGGGGCACGTCGCCGAAGGAAGACGTCGTCTCGAGAGCGCGCTTCAAAGCCAGGAGCGTCCAACAGCAGCGCGTGCCAGGGCTCTCACCGGAGCAGCCCTCATGGCGTACGGGAGCGGAGACGTGACGGCGGCCAGGTCGATCGCCGGGCAGGCACTGGAGCTGCATCGCAGCCTTGGCAACGCGCGTGGCGCCGCTTTCAACCTCAACGTGCTCTGTGTGGCCGCTATCGAGGAGGGAGACCTCGACCAGGCGGAGCAGCTCGCCGAGGAGAGCCTGGCTCTCTTCCGCCAGGCCGGCGACGAGCGTGAGGCGGTCGCGGCGACGCGCACCCTCGCGTTCACGTACCACAGCAGTGGCGACCACGAGCGGGCCCGCACACTGCACGAATCGAACCTTGCTCAGGCGCAAGCACTCGGCTTCAAGGAGACGGAGGCGGGGACGTTGGGTTCGCTGGCGATGATCGCTTTCGAGCAGGGCCGGGTCGAAGACGCACTCGCGCTTGGGAAGCAGAACCTTCTCGCCTGTCGCGACCTCGGCTCTCTTCAGGGGATCGCGCAGAGTCTGTGTCGCAGCGCCGGTACTCTCGCCGTGCTCGCCGGGAAAGTGGATACGGCCGCCCGGCTTCTCTCCTGCTTCGAGGCTCTGCGAGAGCAGATCGGCGTTAGCGAGGCCTGGGTCGCGAGGATGAATGAGCAGACGCTGTCAGCGATCCGCGCCCGGCTCGACGAAAGCGCCATTGCCGAAGCATGGGACCACGGCCGGGCACTGACCATCGACGAGGCCGTCGCGCTCGCCCTCGAATCACTCGAGTGAGCGCGTGAACGAATCGATCACCTCAGCGCGATCATCGATCTTCGGGTGTTGTTCTAGCCGCTGTGCGGTCGCGTTCCCGTCATGCGCATCTCACACTGCGACAGTCGCGCGCAGGAATGTTGCAGGAATGGTGGTGGCATCCTCGCTCGGGCTTGTGTTCTGGCCGTTGAAGAGGGCGTCCAGCTCGGCCTGCAGATCGGCCTCGCGGCCGTTGGCTGCTGCAGCTTCGAACGCGTTCATGGTCGGTCCGTAGTACGTCCTGAACACAGCAAGAAGTTCCGACGGTGCGCCTCGGAAGTTGAACGTGTAGGTATCCCTCTCGAACGAGATCTTCTCTTCGGACACTCCCGCGCTCCCGAATCGCTCGATCACGTTTGCCTCAACGCCCCACGTCATGGGGCTGACGAAGCCTTCCGGAGGTGGTGGCGAGTAGGAGGAGCTGATCTTCAGGATTTGGGCGACGAGCGTCGGGTCGTTGGGGATCCAGTTTCCCATGACGATCCGTCCTCCGGTCCGTGTTACACGAACGAGCTCTTTTGCCACGTCGAACGGTCTCGGAGCGAACATCGCGCCGAAGATGCTGACGACGAGGTCGAAGCTGTCATCCTCGAGCTCGCTCAGATCGGACGCATCGCCTTCTTGGAATCTGCAGTTGGTGAGGCCGAGGCTTTGTGCTTGTGCGTTCCCCGCCTCGACGAGGTTGCTGGCGATGTCTACCCCCAGGACGTTCGCCCCGAGCCTGGCCGCCGGCATGGCCGTGGTCCCGTCCCCGCAGCCGAGGTCCAGGACCTCGAGCCCGTCGGAGATTCCCAACGTCATGACGAGCGCTTCGCCGCTCTCCCGCATGCTTTCTGCAATGCGAGTGAAGTCGCCCTTCTCCCAGAGTGCTTTGTTCGGATTAGTGGTCATGGCCTCTCTCCTCGGTGCAAATGCAGGACTGGACGAATGCGAGCGTACAACTTGATCCTCAAGTATTCAAGTGATAACTTGAAGATATGGCGAGTGGCACGGCGAAGGGGGCCTTGTTCGACGCGTTCGCGTCAGTGGCGCAGGCGCTGGGCAGCGGCCGCCGGGCGGAGATCGTCGATCTGCTCGCGCAGGGCGAGCGCTCGGTCGAGGAGATCGCGAACGAGATCTCGCAGAGCGTCGCGAACACGTCGCAGCACCTGCATGTTCTGGCCCGTGCGGGTCTGGTTCGCTCGCGCCGGGAGGGGAGGCGGATCTTCTATGGGCTGGCGAGCGAGCGGGTAGGCGATCTCTGGGCGGCTGTCCGCGATGTCGCGGTGCGCCACGTCGCAGAGGTCAATCAATTGGCCGACGAGTACCTGGGCGAGCGGGACGGGGTCGAGCATGTTTCCGCGGCAGAGCTTCAGGAGCGGCTGGCGCGGGGAGATGTCGTCGTGCTCGACGTGCGGCCGGAGCCCGAGTACCGGGCGGGGCACATCCCGGGCGCGCGATCGGTGCCGCTCCCGGCGCTCGCGTCGCTTGCGCTCAAGCTGCCGCGCCGCCGACAGATCGTCGCCTATTGCCGGGGTCCCTACTGCGTCTATGCCGATGAGGCAGTTCGCCTGCTGCAGGGGCGCGGGCTGAAGGCGCGCCGCCTCGACGTCGGCTTTCCCGAGTGGCGGCGGGCGGGCCTCCCGGTCGAGACGAGCTGAGGAGGAGACCCGATGCTGCTACGCCCGTTTCTGAACGACGCAACTTCTTGTGCCAGCTACCTGTTCGGTTGCCCGTAGGGTTCGCAAACTTATCCGCGCGGCTCTCCGGAGCGTCAGGCACGTTAGGTTCGGCGCT
>JBBRZA010000143.1:0-5359 GCA_038237145.1 Gaiellales bacterium | reverse complement strand
TTGGAGCGTTCGTGATCCGCGGTGGCTTCGTGGTCGACCGGCAGGCTCTCGAGGCGGCCGGTCTGGATCCGCGTCAGGCACGGGCGCGTGTCCTGGGCCTCGGCGCGCTCGAGTACGCGGTGCTGGCCCCGGCCGCCGCCTTGGCCGCAGTGATCCTCCTCGCGCGCGGGTCGACGCATCCGAGCCTCGGGTTCACGCTTCCGTGGGCGATTGCCGTCCCGCTCGGGTTCAGTGCCGCCTTCGCGGCCCTGGCGTTCCGTCACCGCGTGGGAAAAGAAGGGCGCTGGCGCTCAGTGCTGCAGCACGCGCTCGACGCCGTTCACATGCTCAAGAAACTCGCCGCGCAGGGTGCGGAATACGGCGGAGCCTTCGTCGGCACGACGCTGTACTGGGTCGGCGATGTCGGCTGCCTCTGGGCGAGCCTGCGGTATTCCACGATTCGCCGGATGTGGCGGCACTTGTGATCGGGTACGCCACGGGATACGCGCTCACGCGGCGCACGCTTCCGCTCGGCGGAGCGGGCTCGGTCGGGCGCTCGTGTCTTTCGCCCTCGCCTGGACCGGCATTCCACTAGCCAAGGCAGTACTTGCCGTCTGTGCCTACCGGATCTTCAACCTGTGGCTGCCGCTGCTGCCGGCCGCGATCGGCCTGCGGCATCTGAAGCGTTGGCGTGATCTCGCTGCGGAGGGAGGTCCCTAAGGCTTCTAGGCCTGAACGCGGGCCGACTTGCCGTCGAGCGCGTCGAGCGCCGCGCGGATGTCGACGTGCTGGCCAACGAAGATCGGCGTGTCGCGCTCGGTATAGCGGGACGCTTCGCTCTCGCGCAGCGTCAGCATGAGATGCATGAAGTCCGACGGCTCATCGCATTCGAACGCCGTCATGAACTCCTGGTCGTCGATTCCGAACGAGTACGTGGTGTGGTTGTGGATCGTCTCGAACTCCGCGCCGACGCGCATGTGCTCCTCCATCGCGCTCTGACGCTCCTCGCGCGAGAGCACGTACCAAGGCCGCACTTTCACGAATGGGTAAACGACGAGATACGAAGAGCCCTTGGGCACGACCTTCCGCGCGCGCCTGGCTTTCGTGTACTCCGATGCCTTCGTCGTCGCGAGATACGAGTAGGGCGTCTGCAGCCAGCCGGCGAGGGGCGTTCCATTTAGTGCCGCGCCGAGCTCGCCGAGATCTTCGTAGCGCTGCGTGATCTTCCAGAGGAAGAAGTCCGAGTCGGGCCGGACCCCCGTGACCGTGTAGGACCGGAGCGACTCCATTCGCCCGGCCCAGTCCTCCACCACCTCCGCGAAGGCGTCTTTCCCCGCCGCGCGCTCGTCGATCGGCAGCCGCCGCCAGGCCGGATCGACCCGGAAGAAGCTGTAGGCGACGTACTGGCCTTCCACGAGAGGAATGCTAGCCCGAGGCGTTTACGAAGACCCAGCCACCGACAATGGCCGAGCCCTTCTCCGCCGCAGCGATCTCGGCGGGTGTGGCGACGTCCCAGCCTTCTTTGGACCCAGCGACCGGTGGCTCGCCGCAATCCACCGCGCCCGACCGGATCTCCGCCATCGTCTGCTTGACGAACGGTCGCGACGACTTCGGGGTCCCGTCCGCGTAGTAGACGCCGGATTGCCAGCGGTTGTAGTCGGTCTCATCGGTCACATGGAAGATCAGGAAGCCGCGCACCGTGGGCTGGCAGGCGGCCAGCTGGAGGGCCTCCCGGTAGTACGCCGCCTGCACGCCCTCGCTGACGGGTTTCGTCGTGGCCGGCTCTTTCCCGCCGTAGAAGTGCCGCTTGACGTCGGGGATCTGGGAGTCCACGCCGTACTCGTCGTAGACGATCGGCAGCCTGGAGCCGAGCTGCGCCGTGCCGTCGAACGCCCTCCCGAGGAGGCCGACGAGCTTGTCGTAGTCGGCCAGGCCGAGGGACGTCCCGGCCGCATGGGCGAACGTCGGCGGCGTGCTCGAGTTCTCGCCGTACGGATGGAAGGAGAAGCCGTCCATGATCGGCCGGGTTCGCTTGAGTGCGCGATACGCAGTTCCCATATCTGTGATGAAGGCCGTCGGGGAATGCGTGTCGCGTCCGGTGCCGGGCCGATCGATTCCGCGTGGGGAGACCGAGCCGCCGATTATGAAAACGCCTTTGTCCGCCGCTTTCATCGCGTCGTACGTGCGCGCGAGCAGCTGGACGTAGGCAGTCGCAGCGGCATCCTCGCCGTTCGGTCCGAACTGAGGAAGCCAGTACCGGTTGAGGTTCGGTTCGTTCCCCACGATGTACTCGCGGATGCTCGGAACGCGTCTGACGATGTCGGCTGCGAAGCGGGCGAACTGGGTGCGTGCCACGGCCGTCAGCGGCGTCGTCCGGCTGCCGAAGTTCATCACGGTCGCGACGACGCGAATGCCCAAGAAGTCACCGGCGGCGGCAATCGCCTGGAGTGCCGAAAGCTGCCCGGCCGGAACCGCGGTCTGGCCGGGCTCCCAGATCGCCGTGATCCGGATCGTGTCGAAGCCGGCCGCTTTGGCCAGCTGCATCTTCGCCATTGCCACGGCCGGGTCGGCGTTCCGGCCCTCGTCCTCGGCCGCGCCCATGTACATCCGGTCACTCCCGAGCGCCTGGGCGGGCGCGGCCAGGGCCGCGAAGGCGCAGAGCAGTGCGATGAGGGATCGAGGATGTGGCAAAAGAGAGACCCGAAGGCTTCGGCGTGACGCACGCCGGGGCCGCGGCCAGTGTAGGAACGGGGCCGGAGGGCGTCAACCCTGAGCCGACTTGGAGCGAAGATCCCTCTCCTGGGGGACGGCCCGCCGCAACTCGAATCGATATTGACAACAGTAAGGATTGTGTTGCCAAGGCTCTCGCCGCAGGGGGCCTCCGGGAAGCTCGCCACCTTCCTCACCAATCCTCGCTCAGGCGGCCCGGCCACTCCACCCGGGCCGCTTTCCATTTCGTGGCTCGGCCATTTGCGGCGGGGCTAGGCTGGACGCGTGGCCTCACGGTTCGAAAACCAGCTGAAAACGCTCCCCGCCAAGCCGGGGGTCTATCTCTTCCGGGACAAGGCCGGAGACGTCCTCTACGTGGGCAAGGCCAAGTCCTTGCGCCCCCGGGTCCGGTCGTACTTTCAGCAAAGCCAGGACACGCGCACGGCCATCCAGCAGCTGCCCGAGCGGGTAGAGGACATCGAGGTGATCGTCACCCAGAACGAGGTCGAGGCGCTGCACCTCGAGCAGAACCTCGTCAAGCGTCATCGGCCGCCCTTCAACGTCCGGCTCCGCGACGACAAGTCGTTCCCCTACATAGCCGTCACCGTGGAGGACGAATACCCGCGGGTGATGTTCACGCGCGAGCGCCACCGCCGCGGGGTTGTCTACTTCGGGCCGTACGCCAACGCGAAGAAAGTCCGGGAGACCCTGGACGTGCTGAACCGGGTCTTTCCGTACCGCCCCTGCGAGGGCCCGAAGCCGGGACGCCACTCGGGTATTCCCTGCCTCGACTACCACATCGACCGCTGCCTGGCGCCTTGCGTCGGCTACGTGTCGAAGGACGATTACCGCGCGATCATCGACCAGGTGATCGAGTTCCTATCCGGAAACACCCAGCCGATCCAGCGCGAGCTGGAGCGGAAGATGCAGGAAGCCGCCGCGGACGAGCGGTTCGAGGAGGCCGCGCGCTATCGCAACCGGCTGCGGAGCGTGCAACACCTGGCCGAACGGCAGGCCGCCGATCTCCGCTCCGTCGGAACGATCGACGTGATCGGGCTTGCGGTAGAGGGCGATCGGGCCGTTGTGCAGGTCTTCCCGCTACGGGACGGGAAGATGATCGACCGCTACTCGTTCCACCTCGAAAACGTCGGCGGTCAGGACCTCGGAACCGTGCTCGAGTCGTTCTTCCTGGAGTACTACGGCTCTGCTCCGAGCGTCCCGCCGCAGATCGTCGTGCCCCGGGCTTCGGGGGACACCTCGGCGCTGGCGGATTTTCTCTCGGAGCGGCGCGGGGCGCGAGTCGAAGTGCGCGCAGCCGAGCGCGGGGAGAAGCGCCGGCTGCAGGAGCTCGCAACCGAAAACGCGCGCCATGCACTCGCGTCGGAGGTCGAACAGACGGAGTTGAAGCGGCTGCGGCGGGTGGAGGCACTCGAAGAGCTTCGCGAGGTGCTCAACCTCGAGGCTCTGCCGCTCCGGATCGAATGCTTCGACATCTCGACCGTAATGGGACAGGACAACGTCGGCTCGATGGTCGTCTTCCGGGACGGCGTGGCCAAGAAGGCGCACTACCGGAAGTTCGGGATCAAGGGCCAGGTCGGGATGGACGACTTCGCCGCAATGGCGGAGGTGGTTTCCAGGAGATTCGCACGGCTTGGCGACGTGACTTCGGACGAGTACGACGAGTCGTTCGCCTCCACACCGAACCTCGTCGTCATCGATGGTGGGAAGGGGCAGCTCTCGGCTGCCCTAGCCGCGATGCAGGTGTTCGATCTCCCGCGTGTGGCTGTGGTTGCGCTGGCCAAGCGGGTCGAGGAGGTCTTCGTTCCCGGCAGGCCCGATCCGATCCGGCTGGCTGCCCATTCGCCGGGTCTCCAGCTGTTGCAGCGGATCCGCGACGAGGCTCACCGCTTCGCGGTCGGCTTTCACCGCCAGCGGCGGGACGCACGCTCCTTCGCGTCGATCTTCGACGAGCTGGAGGGAGTCGGCCCGGCTCGGCGACGCGCGCTGCTCCAGCACTTCGGCTCGGCGGAGCGCTTCCTCGCGGCGACCCAGGAGGAGCTCGAGGGCGTCCCCGGCGTCCCGGCGAAAACGGCTCGCTCGATCTACGCGCAACTGCACAAAGCCGGCCGCGCCTAAAGCCCCCTAGTCCCTCGATAGGGGGCACTCTTGCAAGGGATCCTCATGGAGCGGCAGCAGGCCGATACGTGAAGGGCCGCAACATGGAAGGCCGCATCCTCACCCCCCTTCGCGCGCCGCAGCGCGCGACTTCGGGCCTAGGCACCCGCCTACGCCAGCTTCGCGTTGCCGCGGGGCTGACGCAGTCCGAGTTGGCAGGCGATCGCTTCTCGAAGGAGTACATGAGCCAGATCGAGCGCGGGAAGACGCGCCCGACGAAAGAGACCCTTTCCTGGATCGGCGAGCGGCTGGGCGTCGACGTCTCGTACCTCGAGACCGGCCAGTCCTGGGATGAATACGCCGAGGTCGAGGCCGCGATCACCCGTGCCGAGGCCGCCGTCGAGGGTCAGCAGTACGACGAAGTGCTCGAAGCGCTGGCCGGCCTGCAGTTCTCGCCGGAGGCACGCGAGCTCGAGTTCCGCGCGCTGCTCGCAGAGGCCTGGGCGCGAATGCAGGATGGAGAGCTTCGCCCGGCCCTCGAACTGCTGATACGCGC
>JBBRZA010000142.1:0-5506 GCA_038237145.1 Gaiellales bacterium | reverse complement strand
GCGAAGGTGATCGGCACCTCGACCACCTCGAAGCCCGCGCGCAGGACACGGTAAGTCGTCTCGATCTGAAACGCGTAGCCCTTCGACTCGACCGCGTCGAGGTCGATCGCCTCGAGCGCACCGCGCCGGTAGCACTTGAAGCCGCCGGTCAGGTCTCGCACCTTTACACCCAGGAGAACTCGTGCGTAGAGCGAGCCACCCTCGGAGATGAGTCGGCGCACCAGTCCCCAGTTCCGCACGCCGCCGCCCGGGACGTACCGCGAGCCGAGCGCGAGGTCGGCGCCGTGCTCGACCGCCGCGAGCAAGCGGGGCACGTCGTTCGGATCGTGGGAGAAGTCGCAGTCCATCTCCAGCACGAGCTCGGCACCGTCCGACAGCGCGCGGCGAAAGCCCGCCAGGTACGCGGGCCCGAGACCCTCCTTGCGCTCGCGGTGAAGGACGTCCACGTAGACGAGCTCCTGCGCGAGCCGGTCCGCGAGCTCGCCCGTGCCGTCGGGGGAGTTGTCGTCGATCACCAGAACGCGCACGTCCTTGTCGCCGAGCGCGCGCAGCATCGACTCGAGGTTCTCGACCTCGTTGTACGTGGGAAGGCAGACGACGGCGTTGGGCACCTGCACGGACGTATATTCAACGCGTGGCCGGAGCTCTGCCTCGCAACGTCGACGTGGCCGAGCAGCTGGAGCTTCTCGCCGACCTCCTGGAGCTCGAGGGAGAGGCCTCGTTCCGGGTGCTTGCCTACCGCCGTGCTGCGACGCGGATCCGAGAGACGGCAGGCTCAGTGGCCGAGCTTGCGCTGGCCGGTCGCGCAAAGGAGCTGCAGGGGATCGGCAAGACGATCGAGGAGAAGATCGTCCAGATCGTTGAGGACGGCGAGATGCATGCGCTGACGAAACGCAAGAAGATCATCCCACCAGAGGTTGTGAGCTTCATGCGTCTGCCCGGGCTCGGGCCGAAGACCGCGGCGCGGATCTGGCAGGAGTTGGGGGTGACCACGGTCGAGGAGCTGAAAAGGGCAGCCGAGCAAGAGCAGCTACGCACTCTGGCCGGGCTCGGCGCCAAAACGGAGGAGCGGATCCTCAAGGCGCTCGCCGAGAAGAAGCAGGAGCCGTCGGACCGCCGTCTGCTCGGGGACGGGCTCGGCCCTCTTCTTGCCCTCGTCGACGTGCTGCAGGAGCACCCAGCCGCGGTAAAGGTGTCCGAGGCCGGGAGTGCGCGGCGGCGCAAGGAGACGTTCCGCGACCTCGACATCATCGCGACTGCGAAGGATCCGGAAGCGCTGATCGACTACTTCACCAAGCTGAAGTGGGTGATCGAAGTGATGGCAAAAGGTCCGACCAAGGCCACCGTGCTGTCGAACGAAGGCCTGCGCTTCGACCTGCGCGTCGTGCCGCCGGAGTCGTACGGGAACCTGCTCCAGCACTTCACGGGCTCGAAGGACCACAACGTTGCGCTGCGGGAGCGCGCGGTGAAGGACGGTCTGTCAGTTTCCGAGTACTCGATCACGGTCGTCGAGGCGGGCGAGGAGCTGAAGTTCGCCGACGAGGAGCAAGTGTACGAGCGTCTCGGCTATCAGTTCATCCAACCCGAGCTGCGCGAGAACGCCGGGGAGCTCGAGGCCGCGCGTAAGGGCGAGCTCCCGAAGCTCGTCGAGTTATTTGACATCAAGGGCGACCTGCATAGCCACACGACCTACTCGGACGGCCGCGACTCGCTCGAGCAGATGGTCCTGGCGGCGCGGGCTCGCGGTTACAAGTACTACGCGGTGACCGATCATCCGCGCGGAACGCTGGCCGAGCAGGATCTCGAGATCGATTCGCTCAACGAACGGTTGCAGCCGTTCAGGATCCTCAAGGGCATCGAGGTGAACATCCGGATCGACGGCTCGCTCTCGCTGCCTGATGAAGTGCTTGCAAAGCGCGACTGGGTGATGGCGTCGCTGCACGCCGCATTCGACCGCAACCCGACGGAACGCGTGCTGACCGCGATGGAGAATCCGCACGTCGATTGCATCGGGCACCTGACTGCGCGCAAGATCAACATCAGGCCTGCAGCGAACATCGATATCGAGCGCGTTGTCGCCAAGGCGCTGGAGACGGGGACGTTCTTCGAGATCAATGCGCAGCCAAACCGGCTCGACCTCCGCGATTCCCAGGCGCGGCTCGCCGGTGAGGCCGGCGTGAAGATCGCTGTCAACACCGATGCGCATCAGTTGGGCGCGCTCCAGCACATGGAGATGGGCGTGGCCCAGGCTCGTCGGGCCTGGCTGACGAAGGGCCAGGTGCTGAACACGCGCACCTGGCCGCAGATCGAGAAGCTCCTGAAGTGACCTTTCGCGAGGACGGAGCCGCCGCGCTCGAATGGGCTGCGCGGTACCTCGAACACGTCGGAGAGTTCCCCGTGCTCGCGCAGGTCGAGCCTGGCGACATTCGCAGCCGCCTGCCCGCGGCGCCGCCGGAGCGAGGCGGCCGTTTGCGGACGTTCTGCGCGACCTCGACGAGATCCTGCTGCCGGGGACGACGCACTGGCAGAGCCCGCGGTTCTTCGCCTACTTCGTCAACAGCGCCGCCGAGCCGGGCATCCTCGCGGAGCTTCTCGCCGCCACGCTCAACTCGGTCGCGTTCATCTGGCGCACCTCGCCGGCGTCCACCGAGCTGGAGGCCCACACGCTCGACTGGGTGGCGCAACTCCTCGGCCTTCCGTCCGGGTGGCACGGCCACATCGCGGATACGGCGTCCATCTCCACGATCGCTGCGCTCGCCGCCGCGCGGGAGTCGAACGGTGGGAGCGTCGTCGTTTGCTCCGAAGAGGCGCACTCGTCGGTCGAACGAGCTGCGCGGCTGCTCGGACTCGAGACGCGCAAGGTCCCGCTGGACGACGAGTTCCGCCTGGACGCCGACGCACTCGATCTCACCGATGCGACCGCGCTCGTCGCCACCGTCGGCACGACGTCCACGACGGCCGTCGATCCCGTGCCTGCCCTCGCGGACGCGTGTGAAGCGGCGGGCATCTGGCTGCACGTCGATGCTGCGTACGCAGGGTCGGCGTGGGTCTGTCCCGAGCTGCGCTGGTCGCAGGCGGGTGGAGACATAGCGATGGTGTTCCAGTCCTATGCGCTCTATCCGCACATGACCGTGTACGAGAACCTCGCGTTCGGCCTGCGCAACCAGAAGGTGCCGAAGAAGGACATCGATCGGCGCGTGCGCAGGGCGGCGGACATTCTCGATCTCGATCCGCTGATCAAGCGGAAGCCGAAGCAGCTTTCCGGGGGCCAACGCCAGCGAGTTGCGCTCGGTCGCGCGATCGTTCGCGAGCCCGAGGCGTTCCTCATGGACGAACCTCTGTCGAATCTCGATGCACAGCTACGCGTCCAGACCCGAGCCGAGATTCTCAAGCTGCAGCAAGAGCTCGAGACGACCACCATCTACGTCACGCACGATCAGGTCGAGGCGATGACGATGGGTGACCGGATCGCCGTCATGAAGCTCGGCATCCTGCAGCAGGTCGGCTCTCCGGAGGAGCTCTACCGCGAGCCGCGGGACCTTTTTGTTGCTGGTTTCATTGGTCCACCCGCGATGAATCTCGCCCGCCGAGATCATGGACGGCGCGGGTGCCGCCGGCCGTATCGCCGGCTTCCGTCCCGAGCACATCGACATCGCGAACGGCCGCTCGGGCGGCCTCGACTTCGACGCACGAGTCGACGTCGTGGAGTATCTCGGTGACGAGCAACTCGTTCATCTGACTCGCAAGGACACGCCGATCCAGGCGAAGCTTCCCGTTGAAGACCAGGTCGGCACGGGTCAGGAACTGAAGCTCACCGTCCCGCGCGACAAGTTGTTGTTGTTCGACGCGGCGACGGAGGAACGGGTCAGCCACTAGAGCCTGCGCAGAGCGGTCAGTAGCTCTTGCGGTCCCGCAACGGTCAGGTCGGCGACCTCCCGTAATTCTGACGGGCCTTCCGCAGAGGCCACCGCGATCCGGACGGACAGGTCGAGGCCGTCGAGCGCCCGGAAGCCGTCGAGGTCGGTCGTGTCGTCACCCGCGTAGAGCGCACGTGTCAGATTTCGTTCGGCGAGCAGCTGGCGCACCGCGGTTCCCTTGTGCACGTCCAGCGGGGGCAGCACCTCGAGCACCTTGCGCCCAAAGCGGGCGACGAAGCCCTCGCGCTCCGCACGCGCCTTCACGTTCTCGAGCGCTGCGCGCGCCGCACTTTCATTCTGCGAACCGCGATAATGAAGCGATGCCGTGAGCTGCTTGTTCTCCGTCGCCGGCCAGGCGACGTCCGCGAGTAACTGCTGGAGCCGTTCGCCCCATGCGCCCGCCCTGCCGTCGAGCTCCAGCCCGTGGTTCCCCACATAGACGAGCTCGGGAACGCCCACGATCCTTTGCGCGTCCGCGCCGGCGCGGCCCGAGATGCATGCGACGAGCCCGTAGCGCTCGTTCAGGCGGCGGAGCTCCTCGCGCGTCTCGTCCGGGACGCGGGCATCCTCGGGCCTCCGAACGATCGGTGCGAGCACGCCGTCGACGTCCAGGAAGAGCGCTGCCCTCGTAGGATCTTTGGCGAGGCGGGCCAGCAGATCCACACTGCAAGAATACGCACGTGCGGCTCGTCTTCATCGGCCTCGTCGCGGGGTTCTTCAGTGCACTGTTCGGGGTCGGAGGCGGCATCGTCATCGTGCCGTTGCTGCTCCTGTTCTGCGGGTGGGAGGCACGCTCGGCCACGGCAACGTCGCTTGCGGCGATCGGGATCACCGCAGTCTCGGGCGTCATCGCGTACGCGATTCACGGCGACGTGAACGTCGGCTACGCGGCGCTCGTCGGTTTGCCGGCCGCCGGCTCGGTCGCTTTCGCCACCGCGCTGCAGCAGCGGCTGCGCACACGCACGGTAGAACTGCTCTTCGCCGGTTTCATGCTCGCCGTCGCCGTCTGGCTGTTCATGGAATGACGTATGTGCTCGCAATCGCCCTCGGCCTCGTCGCTGGCATGCTCGCGGGAATATTCGGTGTTGGCGGCGGCCTTCTCTTCGTTCCCACGCTGATCGTGCTGGGCCTCAACCAGCACGAGGCGATCGGGACGTCCCTGCTTGCCATCGTGCCGACGGTGCTCGTCGGTACCTGGCGGCAGTCGCACTATGGAAACGTCCGGTGGCGTGCGGCTGCGGTCCTGGGAGTAGCGGCCGCGATCACCGCGCAAGGCGGTGTCGCACTCGCAGAGGCGCTACCCGCGAGCACGTTGCGGCGCCTATTCGCAGGTCTCCTCGTCCTCGTCGCTGCTCAGATCGTTCTCCGGCGACGAGCGCGCAATCCTTCGGGCGATGCGGATTAGTAGCGCAGATTAGACGGACGAGCGGGCAGAGCCCGCACGTCCTCTAAGAACTCGAATCACAATGACCGCTGGAGTCTTCTGAAGCAGACGAAGCAGCAGCCGAGCGCGAGGAAGGCTTCGTGGATCTCGTGGCGGCGGTCGTAGCGGACGAGCAGTCGTTTGAACTGGTGCAGCCAGGCGAAGG
>JBBRZA010000141.1:0-5567 GCA_038237145.1 Gaiellales bacterium | reverse complement strand
GCGTCGGTCCGGCCGAGCTCGTCACTGCGCTCGGCAAGACGCGGCGGGCTTTCGACCTGACGACACCTGCGCAGGTTGCCGCGCTCGCCAGCCTGGATTCGCGCGGTGAGGTCGAGCGCAGGCGGAAAGCCAATGCCGAAGCCCGTGCGGAACTCGAGGGGATCTTGACTGAAGCGGGTTACAAGGTGACCGCACCGGCCGTCGGCAACTTCGTGTTCGTCGACCTGGGCGAAGACGCGCAGCCCTGGTTCGAGGCGTTGTTGCGCGAAGGTGTGATCGTCCGTCCGCTCGCAGGGTTCGGCGCGCCGAACGCGATCCGCGTGTCTGTGGGAACGGCGGATGACCATGCGTTCCTGGCAGCAGCCCTTGCTCGGCTGAGGACGGCCACAGCGGCTTCCTGACAGACTCCGCCGCTGTGACCGGCTTCCGCCGCCAGCTGAGCCTCCTCGGCACTGCGCCCGGATTCCGCCTGCTGTTCCTGGCCACGCTCGGGTCGAGTCTGGGGACGCTGCTGGCCACCGTCGCGCTCGTCGTCGACATCAAGGACCGCACCAATTCGGGCTCGTGGGTGAGCGTCTTGATGATCGCCGAGTTCCTGCCGGCGGTGGCGGTGGGGCTCTTTCTCGGCCCGCTCCTCGACCGGATTTCCCGCCGTGGTCTGATGATCGTCTCGGACCTGGTCCGCGCGGGGGTGTTCTGCACGTTGCCGTTCGCGAGCAGTGCCGGACAGATCGTCGCCCTGGCCGGGATCGCAGGTCTGGCGACGGGCTTCTTCCGGCCTGCGGTCTACGCAGGCTTGCCAAACCTCGTCGAGGAGGATGAGCTCGCGCGCGCGAACTCACTCATCCAGACAAGCGAGAACGTCAGCTGGGCGGTTGCGCCGATCATCGGCGGCGCGCTCGTCGCTGCATCGGGCCCCGATCTTGCCTACTGGCTCAACGGCGCATCGTTTCTCGTGTCAGCTCTGCTCCTGCTGCGCCTACCCGCACACAAGCTGCAAGGTGCGCTCGGGGTGACCCGCGGTCACCTACGCGACCTGAAGGACGGGTTCGCACGGGTGCTGCGCACGCGTTCCTTACTGACGGTGCTCGTCGTCTGGACGATCGTCCTTGGAGCCGTCGCTTCGACGCAAACGGCGCAGGTGTTCCTTGCAAAGGACTCGTTCAATGCCGGCGATTTCGGCTACGGGCTCATCTTCGGCTGCATCGGGCTCGGGCTCGCAGTCGGGAGCTTCGGAGCGGGAACGTGGGTGGAGCGGCGGTCGGTCGGCACCGTCTACGCGGCAAGCATCCTCCTCCAGGCGGTCGGCATTGCAGCTGCGGCCGTCGCGCCGAACGTGTGGTTCTCGCTGCCCTGCTTCGTGCTCGCCGGAATCGGCAACGGCATTGCCGTCGTCTGCAACTCACTCCTCGTGCAGCGCGGGGCGCCTGACGCGATCCGCGGGCGCGTCTTCACGGTGATCATGAGTGTCAACTACGCCGTGTACGGGCTCGGCTTCGTGATCGCAGGGCCGCTCACCGACAGCGTCGGGCCGCGCTGGGTCTTCGGCGGTGTCGGCGTTGTGCTCGCTCTCGCATCTTTCGTTGCCTACGCGCTCGCCCGCGGGGCGGAGCAGGGAGTCGGGCGCGCCGTCGAGGCCGAGGCCGCGTAGTCATGCACGGGCGGCGGGACTGGACGCGGGAGTCGCTCGCGGAAGGCGTCCGCGCGGGCGACCGGCGGGCGCTCGCCCGGGCGATCTCACTCGTCGAGAACGGTGACCCGCTCGCGTACGACCTCGTCCGCGACATCTATCCCGAGACCGGCCGCACGTACGCGGTTGGCATCACCGGTCCACCCGGGGTCGGCAAGTCGAGTCTCATCTCGACGCTGATCGGGCACATCCGCGAGCAGGGGCGCACCATCGGCGTGATCTCGGTCGACCCGTCGAGTCCGTTCACGCAAGGCGCGCTGCTCGGCGACCGGATCCGGCTCTCCGACCACTTCCTCGACCCGGGCGTGTTCATCCGTTCGATGGGCACGCGCGGTCATCTCGGGGGGCTGGCAGAGACGACGCTGCAGGCACTGCTCGTCCTCGACGCCGCAGGGAAGGAGCTCGTGTTCCTGGAGACCGTCGGCGCGGGTCAGAGCGAGGTGGAGGTGATCGGGATCGCCGACACGGTCGTGCTCGTGCTGATGCCCGGATCGGGAGACTCCGTCCAGGCGCTGAAGGCAGGAATCATGGAGATTCCCGACGTGATCGCAATCAACAAGATGGATCATCCCGCTGCGAAGACGATGCTCAACGAGGTGCGTTCGATCCTGTCGCTCGACAAGGAGCGGTCCTGGAAGCCGCCGATCGTCCTCACCGAGGCGACCACCGGGCAGAACGTCCCGGAGCTGTGGGAGAAGATCGAGGCGCATCGGGCGCATCTCGAGTCGGAGGGACACCTCGAGGAGCGCAGGCGCAAGAATCTCGCTGGTGAGGTGTTCGCCATCGCATCAGGTCGCGCCAAGGCTCATCTCGAGCAGGCGGTGGCAGACGATCCGGAGCTGCGGCGCCTGCTGGACGAGGTGCAACGGCGAGAGCTCGACCCGTTGACCGCCGTGAAGGAGATCATGGAGAGGGTGTTCAAGCTTGGCGATACAGCAGATCGCACCGACACTCGCTGACATCCAGGAGGCGCGGAAGCGTCTCCAGGGGATCGCGGAAAAGACGCCGATCTACCTGTCGGAGACGTTCTCGCGCCGCAGCGGCCGCGAGGTGCGCCTCAAGGCGGAGAATCTCCAGCGGACCGGCGCGTTCAAGATCCGCGGCGCCGTCAACAAGCTCAGCACACTGTCGCCCGAGGAGCGCGCCGCCGGTGTTGTTGCGGCCAGCGCCGGCAATCATGGTCAGGCCGTCGCCTGGGCGGCACGCGAGCTCGGTGTCCGCGCGCGCATCTTCGTGCCGGACACCGCGCCGATGGCAAAGGTCGAAGCGTGCAAGAACTACGGAGCCGAGACGGAGATGAGCGGCTCGTTCTTCGAGGACGCGCTCGTGGCCGCGCTTGCCTACGTGGAAGAGTCCGGCGGCACGTTCATCCATCCCTACGAGGACAGGCTCGTCGTGGCGGGCCAGGGGACGATCGGGCTCGAGCTGCTCGAGCAAGAGCCCGAGGTCGGCACTGTGCTGATCCCGATCGGCGGGGGCGGGCTCGCGCTCGGTATCGCAACCGCTCTGCGGGCCTTTCGGCCCGAAGTGCGAATCGTCGGAGTGCAGGCCGGGGTGGACGGCTACACGATCGCCGATGGGATCGCGGTGAAGGTTCCGAGCGAGCTCACGATGCCGCTCCTCGAGGATCTGCTGGACGACATCGTCTCGGTCACGGACGAGGAGATCAGCGAGGCGATCGTGTTGCTGCTCGAGCGCGCGAAGCTCGTGGTGGAGGGAGCGGGCGCGGTCGGAGTGGCGGCGTTGCTCGCCGGGAGAGCTGGTGGGTCGGGCGCGGCGATCGCGATTCTCTCCGGCGGGAACATCGACCCGACGATGCTCATCTCGGTCATGCGTCACGGACTGACCGTCGCTGGGCGCTATCTCGTGATTCGCACGAAGCTTCCCGACCTTCCGGGCGAGCTGATCAAGCTGCTGTCGCTCGTCGCGGAGGAGCGCGGCAACGTCATCGCCGTCGAGCATCACCGCGAAGGAGTTGACGTCTCGGTCAGCGAGACGGAGATCGGGCTGACGCTCGTCACGCGTGACGAGGAACACTGCCAACAGCTACTGGTCGCGATGACCGAGCGCGGTTACACGGTCGAACGGCTCAGCTGATCGTGGAGGGTCGGCGCGAGCGCAAGGTGGTGACGGTCCTCTTCGCCGACCTGGTCGGCTTCACGGCGCGCGCCGAGCAACTCGATCCCGAGGACGTCGAGGCGATCCTCCGTCCGTACCATGAGCGCCTGCGAGCCGAGCTCGAGCGGTTCGGGGGCACGGTGGAGAAGTTCATCGGCGATGCGGTAATGGCACTTTTCGGTGCGCCCGTTGCGCACGAGGACGATCCGGAACGCGCCGTGCGCGCCGCGCTCGCGATCAGAGACTGGGCCCGCGAGGACGATGCGGTGCAGGTGCGCATCGCCGTGAACACGGGCGAGGCGCTGATCAACCTCGACGCACGCCCTGAGGCGGGCGAGGGTATGGCCGCGGGCGATGTCGTGAACACGACCGCACGCCTGCAATCCGCGGCCCCGGTCAACGGCGTGCTCGTCGGCGAGACGACCTACCGCGCGACGAGCCAGGTGATCGAGTTTCGGGAATTGGATCCCGTCGAGGCGAAGGGAAAGGTCGAGCCGCTCGCCGTGTGGGAGGCAGTCGAGCCGCGCGCGCGCGTGGGAACAGAAGTCGTCTCGGCCGTGGCGACCCTCGTCGGCCGCTCGCGTGAGCTCGATCAGCTGCTCGACTCCTTCGAACGCGCCGGGCAGGAGAGCTCTCCCCAGCTCGTCACGCTGGTCGGGGTGCCGGGCATCGGCAAGAGCCGACTCGTGTTCGAGCTTTCGACGATCCTTGACGCACGGCCCGATCTCGTCTACTGGCGGCACGGCCGCTCGCTGCCCTACGGAGAGGGAGTGACCTTCTGGGCGCTATCGGAGATCGTGAAGGCGCAGGCCGGGATCCTCGAGAGCGACTCGGCCGACGAGGCGAGCGACAAGCTCGGCGAAATGCTGGCCGAGATCGTGCAGCCTGCGGAGGTCGCGTGGCTCGAGACCAGGTTGCGGCCGCTCGTTGGTCTGAGCACCGAGACCGAGTTGGGCGGCGACCGGCGCACCGAGAGCTTCGCCGCGTGGCGGCGCTTCTTCGAAGCGCTCGCGGCCAAGAGACCGCTCGTCCTCGTCTTCGAGGACGTCCACTGGGCCGACGACGACCTGATCGACTTCGTCGACGAGTTGGCAGATTGGGTCGAAGGCGTCCCGCTGCTCGTGCTCTGCACTGCGCGGCCCGAGCTGCTGGATCGTCGGCCGGGGTGGGGCGGAGGCAAACGCAATGCGCTGACGATCTCCCTTTCGCCGCTCGGTGATGACGACACCGCACGCCTGATCGCCGGACTCCTCGATCGAGCTGTACTTGACGCGGACACCCAAGCAGCGCTTCTCGCACGTGCCGGCGGTAATCCCCTGTACGCGGAGCAGTTCGTCCGCATGGCCGCGGAGCGGGGCGCAACGGATCGCGATCTGCCCGAGACAGTGCAGGGCATCATCGCCGCACGGCTCGATCTGCTGTCTACAGAGGAGAAGAGCGTCTTGCAGGATGCGGCGGTGTTGGGCAAGGTCTTCTGGGCCGGCGCGCTGGAAGCAACCGGAGGTGCGCGCCGCGTGGAGGTCGAAGAGCGCCTGCGCTCTCTCGCTCGCAAAGAGTTCGTTCGTCGCGAGCAGCGCAGCGCAATCGCAGACGAGACCCAATACGCGTTCGGTCACATTGTCGTCCGCGACGTCGCGTACGGACAGATCCCGCGTGCATCACGTGCCGAGAAGCACCGTCTCGTCGCGGAGTGGATCGAATCCCTCGCCTCCGACCGGTCGGACGACCGCGCTGAGATGCTGGCCAACCACTATCTGTC
>JBBRZA010000140.1:0-5809 GCA_038237145.1 Gaiellales bacterium | reverse complement strand
TTCGCCGCCTAAAGCTGCGCGGTGTGAGCAAGGACTACGACGTTGGGTTCCTCGCTGACGGCGCTGTGCGTCCCCTCTCGGTGATCGCCGGCGAGATCAGTACCGGGAAGACGTCAGTGCTCGAGTTAATCGACTATTGCTTGGGAGCATCGCGCCACCCACGGCACCCCGAGATCCAGCGCCAGGCACGCGCAGCACTGCTCGAGGTTGAGCTGTCGGGCGAGACGAACGTCATCGAGCGCCCGCTCTTTTCGACCGAGCAGCTCGCCTACGTCCACCGCTGCTCGTTGGACGACCTCTCGAGGCCGCACGCGAAGGACCGGCGTGTCATCGATCCCGCTAGCGCGCCGAACTCGCTCTCGATGCTGCTGCTCGAACACTGCGGCCTTGCCGGCCTGTCGCTTAAGCAGGCGCCGGGGCGAGCGGACTCTCCCATCGAACCGCTCAGTTTTCGCAACCTGATGTGGCTCGCTTTCTTGCCAAACCAGCGGCTCGACAACCGGCAGCTGCTGCACGAGCAGTTTTACGTGGAGGAGCACAAGCTCCGGCAAGTCATCGAAATCATCTTCGACGTCCACGATGAACAGCTGGCCAAGCTCGGGGAGGCACTCGACGCGGCTGGCGAACAACGGCGAGCTCTTCTCGCCGAACTCGAGTCCCTTGAGCGCTTCCTTGCAGATGAGGAAGTGCCGGACCGCATCGAAGCGGGCGCGGCACTCGTGGAACTCGAGTCGCGAGAACAACAGCTCGCCGCGAGACTCGCCGAGGTGAGCGCGACAATGCGTGCGCGCACGGACTTCGCCGACGAGGTTCGCCGCGACTTCGCTGCTCGTGCGAACGCGGCTCGACAGGCGGCTGCCGTCGTCCGTGACCGGGAGACGCTGCTCAAACGCCTGCTGCCGTTGCGTGGTCAGTACGCCGAGGACGAGGCGAAACTGATCTTCTATGAGGAGGCGCGCACGCTGTTCGACCCGCTGCGGATCGACACGTGCCCAAGTTGTCTGCAGCGCCTCGCGGAGAGCCCGACGATCGAAGCCGGTGCGTGCACCCTCTGCGGACAGCCGATCGTTGCAGTGTCTGAGCCGATCGAGGTCAAGACTGAACTGGCCGCCGTTCGGGCGCGCAAGCGCGAGATCGATCGCTACGTCGAGCAGGTGGAAGACGAACTCACGCGAGGTCGCAGGACCTACTCGGCCGCTAACGCGGCAGAGCAGGAAGCGCAGGCGCGCCTCGATAGCGAGGTGGCGCAAGCGCTCGCGCCATTTGTCGCCGAGCGGGAGCAACTGGTCCGCGAACGGGAAGATTCGCGCGCGCGCCGAGCCGAGCTCGAGCGGCAGCTGTCATGGAGAGAGGGGCTCGAGCGCCGCCGGGACGATCTCGCACGCCTTGAAGTGCGCATGGGCGAACTGCGCGAGCAGATCGCCGCACGGAGGGCAGCTCGGCCTAGCCGTGACGAAGTCGTCGCCGACCTGTCGGAACGCTTCACCTCGATTCTGCGCGAGTTCGGCTTCCCGAAGCTCGAGTCTCCCGAATCTCCGTACCTGGACGCGAACTTCGTTCCACACGTGCGCGGCAACGTGTATCGCGAGATCGGCTCCAGCGGCGCGCTCACCTTGATCGCGCTCGCCTGGCAGCTCTCAGTCTTCGAGCGTGCGTTCGAACTCGGGCATCCCCATCCCGGCTTCCTAATGATCGACAGCCCGCAGAAGAATCTTGTTCCCGACGATGCGGCCGCGCCCGACGAGTACCGCGACGAAGCAATTGCAAGGCGCGTTTGGGATCACCTCGTCTCCTGGGCGGACGGCGCTGGCCGCCAGGCCCAGCTGATCGTCGTCGACAATCGACCCCCCGCTCGCGCGCGGCCCGCGATCGTCGTCGCGTACAGCCGGCGGGCCGACGAACCCCCGTATGGACTGATCGACAACGAAACGGAGTAGCTCGAGGAACGCCAGGCTGCCCGAAGGACGGGCGCAAACAGGGGCGCGCTGGGCGACCGCCCGGGATGGGCCGCAGGGCCACAACGGCGCATTATTCGAGAGGCGCGAACAGCCCGTGTACCCGTCTCGTACCCGCGAGGGTAGGTGCGTTGCTGCTCTAGACGACAGAAACCCCGCTTTTGCGGGGCTTCTCTGCAAGCCCTCTGACGGACTCGAACCGTCGACCCCCTCCTTACCATGGAGGTGCTCTACCAACTGAGCTAAGAGGGCGTGAAAGAACATGGTAGAGCACGCCTTGTTTAGGGCGAGCGCCCGGCGGTAACCTCTTCACCATGCTTCGGAAACTGCTCTGGACCGGCCTCTACGCAGGCCTTGGCGCTGCCGCCACCATCGGTGCGCGGCGCGTTGCGTCGAAGATCTGGCGCGTCGCCACCGGCGAGGCGCCGCCGGCGAAAAAATGACCAAGGGCGATCGCATCGTCGAGCGCGGCTCGGAACGCCTTCGCGACCTGTCCAGGAAGGCTGCCTCCAAGGGCGGTATAGCCGAGAAGCTCGCGCAGCCGCTTGCCGAGGACGCCGCCTTCCTCCGGAAATTGAAGCCGAGTCTTATTGTCGCGCGCGCGCGAGGGGAGGCGCCCACTGACCCCGGCACGGAAGCCATCGCTCCGACCGGCCCGCAGCTCGGCAGGCGGCGGAAGCCAAAGAAAGGGCCCAACCCGTTCGTCGTCGTCGGTGCGGCTCTCGCTCTCGGCGTCACGCTCGCGAAGCTGATCGACTGGAGGGGACATGCCCACCCACGAGGCTGACCGCATGGGTGTCGCTCCCGCCGCCAAGCAGGTCGCCGAGCACGCGAGCGCGCTGGCGCGACTCGAGATGGAGCTCGCCGGCCTGGAGCTGAGGGGGAAGGTCGCGAGCCTTGGGCTCGGCGTCGGGCTCCTGGTCGGCGCCGCCTTCTTCGGGCTATTCGCAGTCGGCTTCGGCCTCGCGACGATCGCCGCCGTCCTCGCCCTCGTGCTCGATACCTGGCTCGCACTTCTGATCGTCTTTGGGTCGCTCCTCCTGCTCGTAGCCATCCTCGCCCTCGTCGGCCTCAGTCGGGTGCGCAAGGGCACGCCGCCCGTTCCGGAGCTGGCCATCCAGGAGGCCAAGCTGACCTCCACAGCACTGAGAAGCAATGGGCACTCGTAACGGTCGCAGCGCCGAGGACGTCCGCCGGGACATCGCGGCCGAGCGGGACCAGCTCGCCTCGGCTGTCGATGATCTTCGGAGTGGGCTGGGCGAGGCCACGGACGTCGCGGGCAAGCTCCGTACGAACCTTCCGGTCGCAGCTGCCGGAGCGATGAGCGCGGGCTTCGTCCTGGCCGGAGGGATCGGCGCGACGATGCGCTACCTCGCACGCAGGGGCCGGGAGGGCGAGGAGAAGGCTCGCTTCGGCCCGTTCAAGCTGATCAACCGGAGCTAGTCGCCGAAGCGCAGCCGGGCATCGCTCGTCGTGAGTTCGGGCCTAGTTACAATGCGCCGCCCCGGGGGAGTTCCCGAGTGGCCAAAGGGGACGGGCTGTAAACCCGTTGGCTCAGCCTTCGAAGGTTCGAATCCTTCCTCCCCCACTCATCTCTGTGACGCCCGCGCCTCGGACCGACTCGATCGAGCGCGCCGAATCTACTGAAAACTAAAGCTGGCCGGCGGGACAGCCGATGAGCGGGTTGGCCCTCATGGACCTCAATTCCCTGCTCTCACACGTGATCGAGATTGGAGGTAGCGACCTCCATCTCAAGGTCGATTCGGTGCCGATGGCCCGGGTCGACGGCACGCTGACGCCCATCATCGGCGAGGGGCCGCTCACCGACGAGGTGCTCGAGCGCTTCCTGCTCCAGGTCAGCGAGCGCACTCCGGCCAAGCGGGAGCATTTCTACGAGTCCGGGGACCTCGACACGGCCTACCTCGCGGAAGACGTGGGACGCTTCCGCGTCAACGGGTTCCGCCAGCGCGGCTCGATCTCATTCGCCTTCCGCTTCGTGCCGGCCGAGGTTCCGAACTTCGAGAAGCTCGGCCTCCCGGTCGGAGTCCGGAAGCTCGCCGGAGAGCACCGCGGACTCGTCCTCGTCACCGGCGCGACCGGCTCAGGGAAGTCGATGACGCTCGCGGCCATGGTCGACGAAATCAACCGGACGCGAAAACAGCACATCGTCACCATCGAGGACCCGATCGAGATCATGCACCCGGACCAGGGCTGCATCGTGAACCAGCGTGAGGTCGGGCTCGACACGGAGTCCTACTCCCAGGCCCTCCGCCGGGTCCTCCGCCAGGACCCGGACGTGATCCTGATCGGCGAGCTTCGCGACGAGGAGTCGGCGCGCGCGGCCCTCCAGGCGGCGGAATCCGGCCACTTCGTCATCTCGACCATGCACACGATCGACGCGACGGAGACCGTCGGGCGGATGGTCGAGTTCTTTCCGCCCGCGAAGCAGATGATGGTACGCCAGATCCTTGCGGGTGTACTTCGCGGCGTCGTCAGCCAGAGGCTCCTGCCGCGCATCGACGGAGGCCGCGTCGCAGCGGTCGAGGTGATGGTGAACACCGCGCGCATCGCCGACCTGATCCGGGACCCGGAGAAGACCGAGCAGATCACCGAGGCGCTCGAGGACGGCAGCTTTCACAACATGCAGAGCTTCTCGCAGCACCTCGTACGGCTCGTGCTCGCCGAGGAGATCGATTTCGAGACGGCAGCCGCGGCCGCGACGAACCGGCACGACTTCGAAATTGCCGTACAGCAGGCTCAGCGAATGAAGAAGGTCGCGGAGGCTGATGCTACTCCTGAGGACGAAGAGGACGCTCCCGAAGTCGACGACGACGAGGTCTCTCACCTGCGGCTCGCCTGAGTTTCGCGGGACAACTCATGCGGCGCGTCATCTTCCTAACCGTACTCGCAGGGCTGCTCGCCGCCGTCGCAGGCGGTGGTACGCCGGCTTCGGCGGGCGCGCTCCCGAGTGCCGCGACACCGAACGCACCCGGCTCGATCCAGATCCCGTCTCCCATCTCGCAGTACCCGACCGTGCCCGAGGCCCGCTCCTACCAGCAGCTCCTCGCGCTCTGGCAGCAGGCCGGTGCGTCCTACGGAGTGCCCTGGCAGGTGCTCGGCGCGATCAACAAGATCGAGTCGGACTTCGGTCGCAACATGGGCCCGAGCTCGGCCGGTGCCGTGGGGTGGATGCAGTTCATGCCTTCGACCTGGGAGCGCTGGGGCCTCGACGCGAACGGTGACGGGCTCGCAAGTCCCTGGAACCCCGAGGACGCTGTCTACGCTGCCGCCCGCTATCTCGCGGCCGCCGGCGCGCACGACGATCTCTCGCGGGCGATCTTCGCTTACAACCACGCCCAGTGGTACGTCGACCAGGTGCTCGCGCTCGCCCAGGCATTTGGCGGGGACGGGAGCGCCTTCGCCAGCGAGCTCGGGACCGGGCTTCTCTACGGTTCGTCCAGCGTTGGTGTCGGAGCGCCTCTCGTCTTCCGGATCGACGACATCGAGAAGCGCCTCGCTGCGGCGCGCAAGCGGGTCGCCCGTGCACGGCAGGCGATCGTCATCGAGGAGAAGCAGGTCGAGAAGCTCGACTGGGCGACCACCGCCGCGGAGCAGCGTGCGGGCGACCCGAATCTGAGCGACGACGACTTCCAGGCTGTGGAGCGCCGTGTGACCGAGCTCGCCGTCGAGCGCGATCGCGTCGGGGTCGACATAACGCGGCTCGAAGGGCGCCTCGATTACGAGATCTCCCGGCTGGACGAGCTCCGGAAGGAAGCGGAGGTCGCGGAGTCGGCTGTGACCTTCACCCACCCCACGAGCGCGGGTTTCGGCGGCGCAGTGCCAGTCGGCGGTTA
>JBBRZA010000139.1:0-6109 GCA_038237145.1 Gaiellales bacterium | reverse complement strand
CGGCCTGACGCTGCCGCAGACGGTGCTGCTTCTGCAACCCGTGCTGCGCTGTTGGGCCGGCCGCTGCCGAACCTGTTACCAGCTCGTCGACCTCGACCAACTCACGCTCTTCCACCGACGTGAGTAACAAAGCACTATTAGGGGTAGGTGGCACCTTCGACTTCATGGCTTCGCGGGACTTGGAACCCCTACCGACCCTCCACTCGCGACGTCCAGACCGGGCGGGACGGTCCCCCCTCCGTCCGTCTGCCGGTTCTGTGCGCCGTCGCTGTCGCTACCGCCCTTGTGGCAGCGACGGCCGCGCAGTCAAAACCGGTGCAGCGACTCGAGTCGCCCCAACTCGCGTCAAACAGCTACCCGGTGGACGCCGCGCTGGGGCAGCGGTGGGCAGACTTCCTCGCAACGCTGGTCCACGGCTCTGAGCTCTCGACCGTAACGGTGTTTCTGGCGACGGCGGAGCAGATCTCACGCACCTGCGGCCAAGACGCGGTTGCCTGCTACAGCTCGCGAGAGGCCCAGCTGTACGCACCGGGAGAGGATCCCGGCAGCGACCTCTCCGCCGAGGCCGTGATCACGCACGAGTACGGCCATCACATCGCGGCCAATCGTTCCAACGCGCCGTGGCTCGCGCTCGACTGGGGGCCAAAGCTCTGGGCATCGGCGATGCAGGTCTGCACAAAGGTGCGCAGCGGCGTCCTCGTTCCCGGCGCCGAGGATTCCTTGCACTACACCGAGAACCCGGGTGAAAGCTGGGCCGAGACATACCGCGTGCTCAACGAGCGCAAGGCCGGCCGCGCGGAAACCCCGTGGCAGATCGTCGATCAGGCGCTGTATCCCACGGCGGCCGCGCTCACTGCAGCCGACCAAGACGTGACCGCTCCATGGTCGGCCGGGACGACGACGACGCTGAAGGCAGTCTTGACCCGCACCAAGAAGACGCGGACCTTTACGGTCGCGACGCAGCTCGACGGCACCCTGAAGATGACTCTGAAAGCCTCGGCGGGGATGAGCCTCTCGCTCGACGTGCTTGCCTCCTCGACCCGCGTCGCACATGTCGTTTCCGCGTGGGCTCTCTCGCGCACCCTCACGGTCTGCGGGGCCCGGAGCTACCGGTTCCGGGTCACCGAACTGGCCGGCCGCGGTACCGTTAGCCTCACAGTCGCGAAGCCCTAGCATGTGCCCCTACCAGCAATACATGTCGGCTTCTGGCCCGCGATCACGCGGCGCCAGAGTCCACCCTCGCCCTTAGCAAGGCAGACCAGCCTTGCTGCGGTTGGGTGCGGCCTCTGACTTGGTGCTCGCGACCCAGAAACTCGACGGCATTACTGGCAGGGGCACGTCTCTTAGCCCGCTCTCAGCTTCCGCAACGACAATGGTGCCGTGAAGATTCTGGTCGTGGACGATGAACGGGCCGTGCGGGAGTCCCTCCGCAGGGCCCTCGAGCTCGAGGGCTACGAGATCGAGCTGGCTGCCGACGGCCAAGAGGCGCTCCAACGCCTCGAGGCGAACGGCGAGGGCGAGCCGGATGCGGTCATCCTCGACGTGCTGATGCCTGTGGTCGACGGGCTCGAGGTGTGCCGACGGATTCGCCGCGGTGGCAACCGTGTGCCGGTCTTGATGCTCACGGCCCGCGACGAGATCGAAAACCGTGTTGCGGGGCTCGATGCCGGTGCCGACGACTACGTCACGAAGCCGTTTGCCCTCGAGGAGCTCGTCGCTCGAGTGCGCGCGCTCCTGCGGCGGACATCGGTGGGCGAGGACGAACTGCTCCGCTTTGCCGACCTCGAGCTTGATCCTGGGACGCGTGAAGTTCGGCGTAGCGGCGATCTCATCGAGCTCACCCGAACCGAGTTCGCTCTCCTCGAGCTGTTCATGACGAACCCTCGCCAGGTGCTGACCCGCTCGATCATCTTCGAGCGCGTCTGGGGCTACGACTTCGGTTTCGCCTCCAACTCCCTGGATGTGTACATCGGCTACCTGCGGCGCAAGACCGAGGCAGGCGACAAGCCGCGTCTGATCCAGACGGTGCGCGGAGTCGGTTACGCGCTGCGCGAGACATGAGCTTCCGCGCCCGCCTGGCACTCGTCGCTGCCGCCGCGGTCGCGCTCGCCATCCTCACTGCGTCGTTCGTGATCTATTTTGTCGTTCGGGATCAGCTGCTGGCCACCATCGACGATTCGCTGCAGGCGACCGCCGGACAGCTGCGGTCCTCCCCACCACACGATTTCGAGCATTTCGGCACACCCGCCGGCGAACTCGGTGGGGCGACGGTCTATCCGCAAGTCGTCGATGCGAACGGCAAGGTCTATCCGACCAGCCCCAGTGCAGAAGTCAGATTGCCCGTGAGCAGCGACGTGATTGCGGTAGCCCGCGGCGAGCGCCGTGCGTTCTTCAACGACGTAGAGGTAAGCGGAACACACTTCCGGGTACTGACGTTCCCGTACCTCTTTCGGGTGCCGACCTTCCCGTTTGAGATTAAGGGCGCGGTGCAGGCCGCCCGGTCGCTGACCGAAGTCGATCACTCGCTCGGCCGCATCAAGAACCTCCTCATCCTCATTGCGGGAGGCGGGATAGCGATCGCGGCCGCCCTTGGGCTGGCGGTTTCGCGAGCGGCGCTCGCTCCGGTGCGCCGACTCACCGCCGCGACGGAGAACGTCACCGAGACCGGAGACTTGTCGGACCGCATCGAGGTCGGCGGCCGTGATGAGCTCAGCAGGCTTGCGGGAAGTTTCAACGCGATGCTCGGCGCTCTCCAGCAGTCCTCCCGTGCTCAGCGCCAACTCGTCGCCGATGCGTCGCACGAGCTCCGGACGCCCCTCACCAGCCTGAGGACGAACATCGAGGTGCTAGCGAGCGAGCGTAGCCTTCCCGCGGGGGAACGCGAACGTCTGTTGACCGACGTCGTCGAGCAACTGAGTGAGATGACGACCTTGATCTCCGGCCTGATCGACCTTGCGCGCGGCGAGCAGCAGACGGCCGAACCGGAAGAGGTTCGGCTCGATCTCGTAGCGGCGGACGCCGTCGAGCGCGCACGGCGAGATCGCCCCGCAGTCACTTTCACTACCGACCTGCACGAGTCGATGGTGCAGGGTGTACCGGCGACGATCGAGCGTGCAGTCGCAAACCTGCTCGACAATGCTGCCAAGTGGAGCCCTCCGGGCGCCGACGTCGAAGTGGCGGTGCGAGACGGCGAGGTCAGCGTGCGCGACCACGGCCCTGGAATCGACGAGGAAGACCTTCCTCACGTTTTCGATCGCTTCTATCGTTCTCGATCCGCACGTGGCCGGCCAGGCTCCGGGCTCGGGCTCGCGATCGTCCGCCAGGTTGCGGTTGCCCACGGTGGCGAGGTCGTCGCGGAGCACGCCGACGGCGGCGGGACGCGGATGACGCTCCGTCTAAACGGCGGTTCTTAGGAAGTTCTTAGTGCGCTCTTATGACTGGCTGGTTTCCTTGGCGCATGAAACTCAATCGCAAGAACAAAATCGTTGTCGGCGCCGCAGCCCTGCTTTCCGCCGCTGGTGCAGGCGGGGCGGTCGCGGCCTCGCAGGACAGTTCGCCGAGCTCGGAGAGCAAGGCAGTCATCGACGATGCCGCGAAGCAACTGGGAATCCCGTCGAGCAAACTGAGCGACGCGCTGAAACAGGCCCTGAGTGACCGCGTTGACGAGGCCGTCGCAGCCGGCCGTGTGACGAAGGCTGAAGGCGACGCCCTTAAGGCACGCATCCAGTCGAACGACTATCCGCTCATAGGTCGAGCCCATCGCGGCTTCGGCCACTTCGGCTTTATCGGCCGCCTCGAATCTGCAGCCGGTTACATCGGCATCACGGAAGCGCAGCTCCGCACCGAGCTCGAAAGCGGCAAGAGCCTGGCCCAGGTTGCGACGGCACACGGCAAGTCCGTCGACGGCCTGATCGACGCACTCGTCGCAGCCGCGAAGGACAAGCTCGACAACGCCGTGTCGGCGGGTCGCCTGACGAAGGCCCAGGAGACAGAGATGCTCGGCGTCCTGAAGGATCGCATCACCAGTGCCGTCAACAACACCGGCGGTCTGGGTGAACCACATTTCCGCCGTCCCGGTGTTGGCTTCCGCCACTTCGACGGCCCGGCCGCGTAGCGCAACTCCCTACCTCGTCGACGATCCCCGGTATCGTTCCGGGGCGTTTCCGTGCAGATGACCGAACAGATCGTAGGTGGTCTCGTCAAGCCGAGATTGCGAGGCGTCCTTCACCAGGCCGCGTTCGTGATCGCGGTCGCCCTGGCGCCGTTGTTGATCGTCACCGCCGACGGTGGACGCGCGCGATTCGCCGCCGCGGTGTTCGCCGGCTCGGTCGCCACGTGCTTCGGAGCTAGCGCGCTATACCACCGGGTGACCTGGGAGCCTCGCGCGCGCCTCTGGATGAGGCGGATCGATCACGCCGGCGTCTACCTGCTGATTGCCGGGACCTACACGCCGATCTCACTGCTCGTGCTGCGAGGCGCATGGAGTCCCGTCGTACTGACGATCATCTGGGCCGGTGCAGTCGCTGCGATCGTGCTCAAGTTCGTCTGGGTCGGGGCGCCGAAGTGGCTTGCTGCCGCAATCGGAATCGCACTCGGCTGGGTGGCCGTCGTCGTGCTCCCACAGCTAATCGGCCGCGTCAATCTTGCGGCGGTGATCCTGCTCGTGGCCGGAGGCCTTGCGTACACGGTCGGCGCGATCGTCTACGTTCGGCGCCGCCCGGATCCTGTGCCCGAGGTGTTCGGCTATCACGAGTTGTTCCACGCGCTGACGATCGTCGGTGTCGCCTGTCAGTACGTGGCGATCGCTTTCTTCATCGTTCGCGCCGGCTGACGCGGACCCAGACGCGAGGGCGCCCGCAGTTGCGGCATCCCCTCGTTCTCGGCTGCGTCGAGCGGAGCCTCGTTGACAGGTTTCGAAACGACCAGCACCCCACCGGCCTCGGCCGGTGTGCGCGGCCAAAACGACCAGGCGGAAGCGTCAGGTCGTGATGCTGGGGCGCGCCAATGGCTGCAGTCCACACACATGGTCGTGCCGCTCGCAGGTTCGGCGGCCGGCCGGCGGATCGCCGGAGTGTTCGCCCCGTCACTGCACAGAACGTGCTCCGTCTCTCGGGAGCAGCCGTTGCAATAGCGATGCAGTCCACGCTCGCCCGCTTGTCGAAAAGGCGGCTCGACGCGACGCGCAGACTGCTCTGCAGCTGCCTCGGTTCTTCCGCCAAGGCGAATCTCGAACAGCCCGCCGCTCATTGGCCTGCGCGTGAGTGTCGCACGCGGCGTCCAACCTTCGATCCGAATGCTCCGTCCGACGCTCTCCCGATCTTTCCGATCTCCTCGTCCAGCTGACGAATCTCGCGCTGAACACCTTGCATCGTCTCGTAAGCCGTCACCTCGGCCTCGCCCAGTTGCGCCATTTTCTGCGGGTCCTGGTACGTCGCCCCGGTACGGCCGAGCGTCAGCGCGTCGCTGTTGAGGCGGTACGTGTCGGCTCGGTTCTTGCTCAACGCCGGCAGGGACGCCCACAGCTGCTCGCGCGTTCGTTTCAGATGGGATGCGCGTTCGTTCAGCTCGTCCACTGCGGCGAGGAGACGTCGAGCTCCGTCCTCCTCCAACTCGGTCTCACTCCGTGCAGACGTCGACCCCTCCGTTATGCGGGTCGGGACCGTCGCAATCGAGTGCGCTCTGCGCCACGACCAACGATCATGTCTCTTCGACGCTTCGACCAACTTTTTATCAACCTCCCACACGAAAGCGGGAGGACGCAGGAGCGTCACCGGGTTCGTCTAGCTGTGAAACAGCCTAGCAGTCGAGTCCTGGCGTTGAATCGAGGCACTATTAAGTTCTGAAGACGATCCGCAGCCGAGCAAGATCGCGGCTACAGTGCGACAGCGCGAATGGTTCTTGCGCGGAAGCCGCTGAGGCTCCGAGGTTCCTCTTCGTCTTGCGAAACCTGGCCTGAGTGCACCAGGAGAACTCGACTTGAGCTCTCCAACCTGAATGAGGGAAGTTAGGAGCAACTATGTTTGCGACTGTCAGACGTTACGAAGGCATCGACTCGAGCAACATCGACGAGCTGACCAAGAAGGTCGGCGAGAGCCTGGCACCGAAGCTG
>JBBRZA010000138.1:0-6111 GCA_038237145.1 Gaiellales bacterium | reverse complement strand
GATCGCAGCCGGCACATACGTAGGTGGGTGGCGGATCATGCGCACACTGGGCCAGCGCCTCTACAAGATGGAGCCGGAGAGCGGCTTCGCCGCCCAGGCCGCAGCCGGGGCGACGATCTACGCGGCGACGAAGTACGGCTACCCGCTGTCGACGACCCACGTGATCTCCGGCGCTGTCCTCGGGGCCGGTTCGACGCAGCGCCTCTCCGCCGTGCGGTGGGGGGTCGCCGGCAACATCGTGGTCGCGTGGATCCTGACCATCCCCGCTGCAGCGGGCGTCGCAGCGCTGCTCTACTGGCCGATCCAGGCGATCTTCTGAGCCACCGGAGTGGCCCGGCGGGTCACCGCACCCAGCCGGCGAGGTTTTTCGTTGTACCTCGACGGAAAGAGTTCACCAGGTCGACAATCGAAAGCCCCGAAGGGAGGCGTCAAACCGCATGAGCATTCTCTGGATCATCCTGATTGTGATTCTCGTGCTCGCGCTGCTCGGCTTCTTCTCGCGCGGGCGCTGGTAAGCGCGTAGGACCATCGATAGCTGGAAATGGGCCGCCCGGCACTTGCCGGGCGGCCCATTTATGTCGATCATGGCGAGGTGGATTCCGCCGCCGCCTTCCTGACCCAGTTCGAAGAGAAGAACACCTCCTCCGTGCCTCGCCTGGGCGGAATGGCGCGTGCCAACGGCGTGGTCATGGTCAGCGAGCGGTACTGGGCCTTCGCAGGGACCGACGGAACCCTCAGAGAGGGCCGGATGCCGGTGGCGCCGAGCTCGTTGCGCGCGATTCCACTCGCGCGTGGCCTCGTGCGTCTTTCAGGGTCGCTCTCGCCCCTCTTCAAGCGTGAGGGCGTAGCCCGCGGCCGCGAGCGACTCTTTCTGATCTCGGCGATCATCGCTCCTCTGGCGCTCGCTTTCGCTCCGAGCTGGTTGGGGCTGACCGCAGGCTTCCTCACGACTTTCGCGCTGCTCGGCTGGCTCTTGCGCGGCCGCACGCTCTACCTGCACGGTGCCGAGCACCGTGCGATCGCCGCACTCGAGCAACGGCGTCTTCGGCAGACCTGGCATGGCACAGCCCTGCCCACGCGCTTCTCGGTGCGCTGCGGCACGAACTTCGCCGCGCTGTTGATGCCTGTCGCCATCTTCGGCGGCCGCTTCTGGCCCCTGCCGCCGACCGCGTTCACCCCGGTCGTCGTGTCCATCCTTGCGCTGGCCCTCACGATGGAGCTGTGGCAGCTGGTTCAAAGCCTGCCGCGTCTCGCGCGCGTCATCCTTTTGCCTGGACTCGGATTGCAACGGCTCACCACGCGCGAGCCGAGGCTTCACGAGACGCGCATCGCGTTGACCGCGCTTGCTGCAGTTCTCCGTCGAGAACTCGCGCACGGGTAGCCTCAGGGGCGTGGACGCCCCGCGCGTGAACAGCATCCAGGCGCACGCGCTCGTCCGCGAGTTCAAGAAGGGGCCGCGTGCCGTCGATGGCATCGATCTCCACGTCGACGGGGGTGAGATCTACGGCTTCCTCGGTCCGAACGGCGCCGGGAAGTCCACCACCGTCCACATGCTGACGACGCTGCTGCCGCCGACGGCCGGTACCGCCACGGTCGCGGGCTACGACGTCGTCAAGGAGGGACCGCGGGTCCGTAAGGTAATCGGTGCAGCGTTGCAGGAGGCGGCGCTCGACCCGTTTCTGACGGGACGCGAGCATCTGAGGCTGCAGACGACGATGCACGGGATCACGGGCGAGGAGCGGCGCCGCCGCAGCGAGGAGCTGCTCACTCGGGTCGGGCTGACCGAGGCGGCTGACCGAAAGGTGAAGGGCTACTCGGGGGGCATGAAACGTCGCCTCGACCTTGCACTCGCACTCGTGCACCGCCCGCGCGTTCTCTTCCTCGACGAGCCGACGACCGGGCTCGACGTTCAGAGCCGAACGGCGCTCTGGGTGGAAGTGGGTCGGCTCGCGAAGGAGGAGGGCGTCACCGTCTTCCTCACTACCCAGTACCTGGAGGAGGCAGACGTGCTCGCCGACCGCGTCGGGATCATCGACCACGGCCGGATCGTTGCGGAGGGGACTCCGGAGCAGCTGAAGGCCGAGATTGCGCGCTCCACCGTCGAGGCGGTGCCCGCGAATCCCGACCAGCGAGGCGTGGTGGCAACAGTCCTCGAGCGCTTCGGCGAGCAGACGACCGGTTATGGCCCGGGCAGCGTCGCGGTACAGCTGGCCTCGTCGAACGGCAACCTCGCCGAGATCGTCCGCGCGCTTGACGCCGAAGGTGTCGTCCTCTCGCAGCTCCAGATCCACGAGCCGACGCTCGATGACGTCTTCCTCGCGAAGACCGGGCGCCATCTCGAAGGTGCCGGCGACGAGCAGGAACAGGAGCCGGAGCAGATCGCACAGCCTGCGTCGGTGTGACGGCGACCGCCCTGACACAGACTGCGGCCCTCGGCGGGCGTGCTGTCGTTCGTACCGCGCGGCAGCCGGCGAACGTCGTCTTCCCTCTCGTCTTTCCGATGTTGCTGTTCGCCGTGAATGCGGGGGGTCTCAAGGCGGCGACGCAACTCCCTGGCTTTCCGACGGACTCGTTCGTGGCGTTCGCACTCGCGGTTCCGTTCGTGCAGGGCGCGCTTCTCGCGACGATCAACGCGAACGTCGAGTTCGCGCGCGACATCCAGACCGGATTTCTCAATCGGCTGGCGCTGACGCCTGTTCGTGGGATCGTCCTGCTGCTCGGCCAGCTCGGCGGCCTGATGACGATTGCGGTCGTCCAGGCGGTCTTCTACCTCGCGGTCGGCCTTGCGTTCGGCGTGCGGCTCGCAAGTGGGTTCGGCGGCGCGGCGATGATCCTCCTCCTCGAGCTCGTCATTGCGCTCGGCTTTGCGGCGCTGGGTAGTTGGGCCGCGCTGCGGACCGGCTCCACCGAGGCGGTGCAGGGTCTCTTCCCCGTCTTCTTCGTGTTCCTGTTCCTGTCGTCGATGAACATGCCGCGCAATCTGATCGAGGCGGATTGGTTCCGGTGGGTCGCCACGGTCAACCCGGTCTCCTACCTCATCGAGGCAGTGCGGTCGCTGGTGATCGAAGGGTGGAACTGGGAAGCCCTCGGGCTCGGCTTCGCAGCCGCCGGCGCTCTCAGCCTCGTCGGATTCGTGCTCGCGACGCATGCACTCTGGCGACGGCTGGAGCGAACGTGAGCGACGTTTTGGCTGTTGCGCGCGGCGTGTCGTGGCGTGTGTTGCACATGTTCTTCACGAGCCCAGCCTTCCTGTTGCCGTCGCTCGCGTTCCCGCTTTTCTTCTTCACTGCGTTCGTCGGCGGCCTGTCGCGCATCTCGCAAGTCCCGGGTTTCGACTTTCCGACCGGGTACACCGCGTTCCAGTTCGTCTTCGTCCTACTGCAGTCGGCGGCGTTTGCCGGCGTGTTCACCGGGTTTGGCATCGCGCGCGATTTCGAGAGCGGCTTCATGCGGCGCCTGATGCTCGCGGCTCCGAACCGCGGCGGGATCTTGCTCGGTTATGTGGTCTCGGCGCTCGTCCGTTGGCTGACCGTGGCGGTCGTCGTGACTGTCGTCGCGCTGCTCGCGCAGATGAACATCGGCGGGAACGGCGTCGATCTGTTCGGGCTCTATGCGCTCGCGCTACTCCTCAATCTCGCGGGGACGCTCTGGGCGACGGGCGTGGCGATGCGCCTGCGCACGCAGCAAGCCGCGCCGGTGATGCAGATGCCGGTCTTCCTGCTCCTCTTCTTTGCTCCGGTGTACGTCCCGCTCGATCTCCTGACGGGTTGGATCCATGCTGTGGCTTCCGTGAATCCGATCACAGCGCTGCTCGAGGCCGGTCGGGGCTTCATCTCCGGCAGGCCGGAGCTGACCGTGGCGGCGTTTGCGATCGCGGTCGGGCTGATCGCCGGATTTGCCGCTTGGGCCGTTCGTGGCCTGAAAAGTGCGGAAGCGGCAGGCTGAGGCGCAGGTGAAGAAGTTCGGAGGGGCTGTTCTCCCCAGGCCGGGTGAAGACGGCCGCGTGAGCAAAGCCCACACTGCCTCGATGCGGCGCCGCCTAGTCGGCGCCTGCTTGAACGCATAATGTCCTGCTAATGGAGCCCGAATCCTGGCCCACTCCACAGCCGCCGGCGCGCGAGCCGCTGCCGCGCGTCGAGGATCTGCCCGTCGCCGAACAGGGCTACGAGCAGGAGAGCGTCAAGGCTGCCTTCGACTCCTTCTACCGTCACGCGGCCCAGGTCGACGCGGCCTTGCGCACGCTCGAGGCCGTGGATTCGTTCCACCGGCACGCCGCGTCCCTGCGCTCTGACCTGCGTGCCCTGCGCTCGGCGGGCTGGACGCAGCAGTCGTGGACGCAGCCCCAGTCCTATGGCTACGGCATGCGCGCGCCGCGCGAGGGAGTTCCGCCAGCCGTCTGGCGCATCGGCGGCGAGGTCGCGTTCCTGGTTGCTGTCGCGGTCGCGTTGGGTGTCGCGAAGCTTTCGTGGTGGGCGATCGTCCTCGCCATGGCGGGCGCGTTCGCGATCGTCTGCCTGATCGAGTGGCTCGCAGGACGCGAGCAGCTGTCTTTCGTGCGTCCTGCGGCGACGACGCCGCCCGCGCATCCCGTGGTGGAAGCACAGCGCGCGGAAGACACGGACGAGCACGACTCGCTCGGGTGGACCGCTTTCGGGGAGGCACAGGAGCCTTCGGACGCGATGACGATCATCGGGGCCCCATTGCGGGACGAGGAACCGATCGTCGAGAGCGTGCCCGAGCCCGAGCCCGAGCCGGAGCCTGAGCCCGAGGAGCCGGAGTTGCCGCCTGCCGCGGAGGCGGACGTCGAGAGTGACTCGTCCCAGCCCCGTGGCTGGTGGCGGCGCCGCCACGACGAAAACGAGACCGGCCCCGAGCAGGAGCCGCCGCGGCACGTTCGCGTGCTCCCTGCTGACGAAGAGCCGGCGCGCACTGACCCCTGGGAAGAGGGCTTCGACAGCCCCGGGACCGTTGACGAGAGCGACCAGCCCGCGTCTGTCGAGGACGACGCACCGCAGGGCTTCCGACGTCGCTAAAAGGCTCTTTCGTCCAGAGCCGTTCCTGCCGATAGGACTCCAATGCGGAAACGTCCCATCGGCCAGATCCTGGTCGAGAAGAACGAGATCTCTGAAGCCGAACTCGCGGCCGCGCTCGCGGAACAGGAGCGGACCGGGCTGCGCCTCGGCCAGATCCTGATCGAGACCGGGCGGATCTCCTGGCTCGCGCTGGCACGTGCGATCGCGGAACAGGTGCTCGACATCGAGGACCCACAGCCCAAGCCGACGGCTCCGCCCGAGGTACTCGCGGCTCCGGCACCACTGCCTCCGGTCCCTGCTCCTGCGGCGGTAGTGGCGTGGTCAGCCGCGCCGGCCCCGGTAGCCGTTCCGGCACCGGTAGCAGCACCACCTCCGCCCCCCGCTCCGGTAGCGGCACCGGCACCGGCGCCCGTCGTGCCGGAGTTGATCCGTGATCCGGAGATCAAGCTGCACAGCGTCGAGGCGCTCCTGAAGGAACGCCAGCGCGCATTCATCGAGCTCGTCACCACCACGGAGACGCTGCGCATGAAGGTCGCCCACCTCGAAGAGATCATCGACGAGCGCGATCGCGAGCTGACCCGGTTGCGCGTCATCCGCGCCAGCTAGGCGCTACGCACTAAGGCTGCGGCGCAACAGCCTCGGACGTCCCGAGGACCTTCCCGTCTCGGCCGATTGCCTTCACCGCGTAGAAGGCTGCTGACTCCTTCAGGCGGATCGGGGTCTCGAAGCCGTTCTTCGCGACGGTCTGCACCAGCTTCACCTGACCGGCTGCCGGGCCGGCGAGCACCTGCCACCGGACCACGTCGGTAGCACCGTTCCAACTCGCGTACGCGGCATTTCCCGCGACGACGACGACGGGCCGGTCCGTCGGATGTCCGCGCCAGGCAAAGCGGTAGGCGCGATACGAGTCGGCATCCTTGCCCGGAGGCTTGCCGTGGCCGAAGTACGCGTCGAAGAGCACTGCGCCGCTTCGTGAGAGCTCGCTCAAGTACGGCCACGCGCCCCAGCCGACGACGATGTTCCCGTTCGGCAGGAACTGTGCGTTGCCTTCGAATGGCGCGAGCAGCCGTCGCGGATG
>JBBRZA010000137.1:0-6219 GCA_038237145.1 Gaiellales bacterium | reverse complement strand
GGCGGAGCAGGTCGTCGCGTGGCTCGTCCCGTCCTTGCTCGTCTGGGCCGTCGCGCGAGGCCTTCGGCGCCACGGGCGGCTCGTCGACTTTGTCGGCGCGGTGGGGCTCGCGCGCCTCCCGCTCCTGCTCCTGGCGCGAAGGTAGGCGACCCACTTGCGCAGCTCTTCTGTCGGAGCGAGCGTTGGCAGCGCGGCGGCCGCCTTAGCGCGCTCGACGACGAGTTCCCCCAGTTCGGTGCCGATGTCCTCCATGACCAGGGTCCACTCGACCTGCAGCGCAATCCACACGTCGACCGACAGACCGAATGCCGCCGCGAGCCGGTGCCACTCGGCGCACTCCTCGTAACTCAGTCCGAGCTCGATCCACGCCGGGCGCTCGCACGGTCGCAACCGGAAGGCGCCCAGCTCGACCCGCGCTCGTTGGCGGGCCTGACCTCCCACGACGGAAAGTGGGCCAGTCTGAGGTGACATAAAAACAGTATAAGTATCTTTACGGACATCAAATGAAGTCCGGCCGGCCCCAGACCTCGCCGCACGGCAAGCTCTTCGGCGGCGACTCGCTCTACGAAGTGCTCGCCGAGCTCGCTGCGAACCGAGGACGCAAGTTTTCGGTTCTCCCGATGCGCGACCGGGCTGTCATCCCGCTCGCGGAGAGGATCGGTCGCACGCCGACGCAGACGCGCAAAGAGGTTCGGAAGCTGCAGGCCGTGGGCGTACTCGAGGAGGTTCAGCGTTTTCGGAAGGCGGAGGTCTACGCGATCGCTGAGGACGAGATCGCCGATCGTCTGCTGTCGCTACCCGACTTGCTCGTTAAACGACTCGGCCGTTACCACTCCGCGAAGGCGAGCGTGCGTTGACTGCATTCACTCGCTCATAGCTCGATCGGCTCGGTCCAATAGTACTGCGGCTGCCGTGTCTCGTTGTCAGTTCAGACTACGAAACGGGCGCTTTTTCGCCTGGCTGTTCCAGAATCTGTTCCATACCTGAGCGTGTCAGAGGAAGTGCAATAAATCCTGAAGTGAAAAGCCCCGCCTGAGCGATTCGGCACGCTGCTCGTCGTCCTCGAGGGGACGCTCGCCGTCCGCATCGCCGATGGCTGGGGACGTCCCGGCGGGCGAGGTCGTTCCTTCTCGCGCGGCGAGCGGGGCGCGCACGGCTACGAGAACCGCAGCGACGAGACCGTCCGCCTGCTGATGATCAGCGAGCAGAACGCCCCGAACGTCAGCGCCTACCCGGATTCGAACGAGGTCGGATCTTCGACGCCGCGAACCCGGGAGAGCGCCGCTTTGGAGCGGTCTTCAACATCGCGGATGCCGTCTCCGACTACGCGGGCGGGGCACGCGAAACTCGTGCCGCCGTCGCCGCGGCAGGCGGACTAGCCGGTCAGGCCGCGGCGAATCGCTTCGCGGCCCGGGCCCGCGCGCTCGGCTTCGACGGCGCGGTCCTCGGCACCGCCGTCGCTGACGTCACGCAGCTGCTGCTTCGCGTATACGTTCGGCGACGTGCATGTCCGTGCCACTTTTCACGCGCGCCTGCGTCGGGTCATCGTCAAGCCGGACATTCTTGGGACGTCCTACGAAGCCTCGATCGACGGGCGCCAGGTTGTGATCACGCTGCCGACGACGCGTGCGGACGTGGTCGATCCCGACGAACGGCGGCCGGTCGAGGTCACCGCCTTCCCCGACCGCGCCGAGCCGCCGCTGCCCGGCGGGGCTGGCACAGTGACCACCAGCGCCCGCCTCGCGCCGAGCGAGACCCATGCGTACATCGACGCGGTTCGAATCCGCGTCTACTGGGAGGCTAACCTGCCACCGTACGACACGACCGTCGGCGAAGACTGGTCGAAACCATACGTCCACGCTCTTCATTCGGCGGCGGGGACGGCGCGCGGCGCGCTTGAACGACTCGTCGCCTGGCTCCGCGTCGAGGGGAAGCAGCCGTGGCTGGCATTGGCGGGAGAAGCCGCCGACTTCGCCGGCTCTGCAGTGTTGGTGGACCTCGACGCCAACCTGCGCTTCCCGGTCACCCTCGGCCTGTCGGGCCCGACGTTCAGTCTCCACCGCAGCGACCAGATCCTCGACGCCGAGCGATTACGGACGCTGCTCGCGCATGCAGCCGAGGGCCGGACGCCGCCGCTCGCCGAGTCGATCCTCTCCGACGCCGCCTTTTATCTGTTCGAGGCTGCGCCAGCCGACGCCGCGCGCGCAGTCCTGACCGCCGCGATTGCCTGCGAGGTGAAGATGAAGCAGGCGCTGCGCGTGCTCGCCGCGCCCGCCGCGGCTCCCGTCGTCGACCTGCTCGTAGCCGGCCGCGGCCCGATCAGTGCTCGCGCGAGGCATCTGCTCGACAAGCCACTGCTAGCGGTCGCCGGAATCTCGCTCAAAGACGATGACGCGGATCTGTACGGCGGCCTGCAGAGGCTCTTCAGCGCGCGAAACGAGATCGCGCATTCTGGTGCCGCACCTGATGCCGCCGCGGCCGAAGAGGCTGTCGCGGTGGCGGCCAACGTGTTTCGCTGGCTGCGTGATCACGGTGCGTAAGCGACAGCGCGAAATCCTTCCGCCGAGCTTCCTGTTCGCGCCGCACCACCTCGCCGCGACGCTGGCGTGGCGTCAGTCACTACGCCAGGTGCTGGGGAGCCCGGACCGAGAAGGCGAAGAATCGACGACGTTTGCCGGCGCCGGAAGACGCCGCGCCAGATCTATCGCGCGCTCGTCTACCACGAGGAGATGCTATGGCTGGCCGAGGCGAGGAGGGATCGGCGAGGCGAGGCGCGCTCACGGCTCCCCGAGCACTCCCGCGCGGTACCGAGATCCCGCGCGGGCTCGAGTTCCTGCTGTCGCGCAACCGCCTCAACGTCGCGATCTCGCGGGCGCAGTGCCTCGCGTACCTGGTTGGGAACCCGCGCCTGCTCGACGTCCGCTGCCGCACCGTCGAGCAGATGCGGCTTGTGAACGCGCTCTGCCGATTCGTCGAGCTTGGTAAAGCGGAGGCCACGAAAGCGTGACGATCTTCCAGGGCCTGCGGCGCATGAGGGCCAGACGTCCGACGGGATGACTACCCTGCGGTATGCAGGACCGATCTCACCCTTGGAGGTGAGGGTAGGCCCTGCTTCTCCACTAGCTTCGCCGCGCAGGGGGTCGGATGATCCCCTGCGGGTCGTAGCGCGTAGCTTCCCGGAGGAGGATCGGATCGAGGAGATCGAACGCCGTGTTGAGGCCGTACCTCGTTTTTGACGCGACGGGCCGTTCTTTCCTGAGCAGTGCATATGCGCAGAAGTCCGCGAGCTGGATGAAGTACGAGCGCTGCGACGTCTTGAACACCGGATCCTCGAGGATCAGCTCCACGGGGATGTTCCTCGTCGCCGTACCCCCTGGCCAGGCGCCCAGCATGCTTGGAATCGGGTTGAAGACGCCCATTCGCCGAAGCAGACGCGTGTAGACCGCCTCTTTCCCCTCGTCACAGATCAATAGGGCGTGGCTCTCCCACGCCCGCATCGTTCGGTTGATCCGGTTTGCGAGGTACTCGAAGACGCGCTCGTCATCGTCTGCAGTCGAGACGGCGTTGGCCGAGCGGACGTCAGGCAGCCCGGCGGTGAGCTGAAGGGCCTCCTTGAAAATCTGCGCGCGGCGGTACTTCGTCACAACACCGTCGCTGATCCGCCCACGACCGGAGACGAACTTCCAAGCGTGTAGCTCCTTTCGGACAAAGAGCCCGTCCGACTGCTTTAGCGCCCGACGAAACGCGCGGACCTGCTCAAAGCACTCTCGCCACCGGCTGGCCGGGATGATCAGCGCCGAGAAGACGCATGCCTGCTCGTCTCGGGAATCGTCGATGTAGACGAGATGCAAACCGCCCTTGACGATAAAGAGCAGTAGCGAGGACGGTGCGGCTCTGGTTCGCTTCGTTGCTTGCTCTCGTCTCTTACTCCGGGATCGAGCCTGCGAAGTTCCCGTCGCGCTTCGCTGGCACGGGCCGCTTCTGCGCGGAGGCTCAGGACTTCGATCTCGGAGTGGCGTCTCTGAAGAGGCGTTCTGAGTCTGAAGGCTCCATAAAGGGCTCCATACCTACCGCACACTGGAGCTCGTGCAAGTCGATCCGACAGGAAAAGCCCCGGTGTGCGGGGCTTTTGCAGAGCCCTCTGACGGACTCGAACCGTCGACCCCCTCCTTACCATGGAGGTGCTCTACCAACTGAGCTAAGAGGGCGCGGCGGCCAGTCTAGCGGCGCGAGGCTAGAATCTCCGTCCTCCCGGGGGTGTGCCCGAGTGGCCAAAGGGAACGGGCTGTAAACCCGTCGGCTCAGCCTACGGAGGTTCGAATCCTCCCGCCCCCACCTCTTCAGCATGTTGCGCAGCGGCGGTAGCCGGTTGCGTGACGCCTCGGCGATCGTAGAGACTCGCCTCTGCTCGAGAACCGACAGAGGAGGATTTCGATGGAAGCCGAGCCCGCCGGCTCACCTCGTCGCTTCGACCACCTGCGCGAGCACTCGATCGGCTTGCCGCAGGTGCTCTTCCAGTCGATCACGCACATGGCGCCCGCAGCGGCCGTCGCGTACTCGATCTTCATCTCGGTCCCCGACGCGCGGCAGGCCTTGCCGCTCTCGGTCGGCCTCGCGTTGATCGCGTGCATCTGCGCGGCGACGGCGATCGGCCAGCTCGCCAAGCTGTTCCCGTCGGCCGGCGGGATGTACACCTATGCAGCACGCTCGCTCGGGCCCTGGGCCGGCTTCCTCGTGGCCTGGCTGTTCATCCTCTTCGAGCCGCTCGTCGCGCCGTTTTTGTACCTCGAGTTCGGCTGGGCGATGAGCGACGTCTTCCAGAACTCGATCGGCTGGGGCTACAGCGGCCAGTGGTGGATCTGGGTCGTGCTGATGACGGTCGTCGTCTTCCTGCTCACGTACCGCGACATCCGCCTCTCGACGACAGCCGGCGTGCTCCTCGGAGCCTTCGAGATCGCGATCTTCGGCGCGCTGGCGATCTGGATGTTGCTCTCCAACGCGGGCGACCTGAACCTGCAGCCCTTCAACCCGAACCACGCTACCGGTGACTGGAGCGGCGTCTTCAAGGGGATGGTGTTCGCGATCCTGGCCTTCATCGGCTTCGAGGCTGCGGCGCCGCTCGGCGAAGAGGCGAAGAATCCGAGACGAACGGTGCCGCGCGCCGTCGTCGGCTCGGCGATCGCGATCGGCATCTTCTACGTCCTCTGTTCCTACGCGTGGGTGTTCGGCGCCGGCTTCGACAACTTCGTCGCGCAGGCGACCGGGCCGGACCCGTGGCGGAACCTGGGCAAGGTGTTCTGGGCCGGCGGCTGGGTGCTCGTCTTCCTGGCGATCTGCAACTCCATCGCAGCCAACTCCAACGCTGCGGTCAACGCCGCGACGCGCGTGTTCTACTCGCTTGCGCGCAACGGGCTCGCGCCGCGGCCGTTGGCGCACACGCACCCACGGTTCAAGACGCCGCACATCGCGATCATCTGGATGTCCGCGATTGCGCTCGTGGTCGCTCTCGCCTTCGGCTGGAAGTGGGGACCGCTGATCGGCTTCGCGATGATCGCCACGATCGCCGTGCCGGTCGTGATCCTCGTCTACATGCTCGTCTCGGCGGGGTGCATCGCGCACTACCTCGGGCCGCGGCGGCGGGAGTTCAACATGCTCCTACACCTTCTGCTCCCGATCGGCGGGATCGTGCTGTTCTTCTTCCCGCTCTACTACCAGTTCTACAAGTTGCCGCCGACCTACCCGGTCAAGTACGCGAACTGGGTAGCAATCGCCTGGACCGTGCTCGGGCTCCTGCTGACGGCGTGGCTCGTGCGCTCGCGCCCGGAGAAGCTGCGCGACATGGAGCAGGTGTATGTGGATGACGACACGGTTGCGCCGGAGGCTCCTCCCGCGTAGATGGCCGTCGCGGCCGCGCACCGGCTCTCTCGCGACCAGGTGATCTGGTCGTTCGGCCCGGACCTCGAGCCCGTGCTCGAGGTCCGGCCGGGCGACACCGTCACCTTCGAGACGAACGACTGCTTCACGGGCCAGATTCGCAGCGAGGACGACCTCGTCACGGAGATCGACCTCGAGCGGATCAACAGCGCGACCGGACCCGTAGCGGTGCAGGGCGCGGAGCCCGGCGATTCGCTGGTGGTGGAGATCCTCGACGTGCGCCCGATCGAGTGGGGCGTGGCAACGCTGATCCCCGGCTTCGGGCAGCTGATCGACGAGGTCCAG
>JBBRZA010000136.1:0-6226 GCA_038237145.1 Gaiellales bacterium | reverse complement strand
CGACAACCGTTCCGTTCGCGCCAGATAGTCGACGAATGAACGAGGTCAACGTGCGTCGGTTTCCACACGTCAGCGCGACGACGTTCACAGCGGGTGCCTTCGTTGCGTGACGACGTCAACGCGAGGTAGCCCTCGAGGACCACGAGCACCAGAGCCAAGAGACCAACCGAGCGCGCGCTCCGCGGACGACTCGGTCGAGGCAAGCCCTTGTGGCGAGCCACGAGATACACCAACGCGACACTGAACGAGACAAGAAGACAGCCGGCGAGCGGAAGCCAGAGGGCTAAGAGGTCGAGGCGAAGCTCCTTCGTCCAGTAACCCCACGAGGCGACCGGATGATGGCGCCCGAAAACGACCGCGGCCTCGCCGTATCCAGTGCCTACGAGGCTGTCGTAGATGGTGCGGCCGTTATGGAGGTACCAGGGTCCCGCGACCAGCCAAGTCACGCCCGTCGCGATTGCGAGGTTGCGTACCCTGAGGCGCAGCTCCGATGCCTCCACCAAGAACTGTGCTCCCGCGGCGAGCGCAAAGCCCGGTATGTACGCGACCGTCATCGTCCTGGAGAGCAGCGCGAGCGCAACGAACAGCCCGAAAGCGACGGCCCAGCCCACGCGCCGAAGGCCGTCCGATCGTAGGAGCGCCCATAACGCGGCCGTCATGCACGCCGTTGCGGGTAGGGCAAAGTGAAAGAGCCGCGTGTAGTCGGTGACCGCCGGGATCGCCGCCACGGCGAGCGCCGCTACCACAGCCCAGGAATCGGAGACCAGTTGGCGAGCGAGGGTGAACGTCGCCACGACGAGTCCCGCGAAGAACAGCGGCAGAACCAGCAAGCTGCCGAAGATGCCTCGGCCGGTGAACGGGTATGCCAGAGCGGTTACGAGCGGAAGCAGCGGGCCGAACGTCCCCCGGTTCCCGACGATCTTCGCGAGGCCCCAGGGACCCTCATCGTGCAGCGCGTCGAAGTTGCTCAACGAGAACTGGAGGTAGCCCGATTCGTCCCACTCGGTTACGTAGCCATGGCGAAAACGCACCAGCCAAACGACGTGGAGCACGACCGCCACGACGACGATGCCGGCCACGAGCGCAACGGCGCTCCGAGCCCAGGCCAGCCGCCGGCTCGCTACGCCCGGGCTCCTCGCGACGGTGACGTCGCCCGCTTCTGACCGTGACCCCATCCCGAATCGCACCATAGGTCAGGCAGGCCCGGGTCTACAAGATCGACGCGGCCGTTGTTAGCCCAGGAGCTCGCCGTAGAGCCGTTCGAAGGCCTGGGTCATGTGATCGGCTGTGAAGTGGTCCAGGACGAGCTGACGTCCCTGGCCACCCAGCCGCCGCCGGAGGTCTGCGTCCGCCAACAGGCGCCGAATCGCATCCGCGAGGGCCGACGGATCTTCCGCCGGCACGAGCAGCCCGGTTTCACCGTCGCGAACCGCCTCTGCGACGCTGCCCACGTCAGTTGCGACCACGGCCGAGCTGGCCAGGAGCGCCTCGAGCAGCGCGAGCGGGAAGCCTTCGAAGCGCGAGGGCAGGACGAAGACGTCGAACGCACCGAGGTAGGAGCGCGCATCCTCGCTCCAACCCTCCCAGACCACGCGGTCGGCTACCCCGACGCTCTCGGCGAGCTCTTCGAGCCCCCGTCGTTCGCTCCCCTCGCCGACGAGAACGAGCGTCACGCCCTCGAGTTGCGCGAGCGCCCGGATCAGGAGGTCGAAACCCTTCTGCTGCTCGAGCCTTCCGATCGCGCCGATGAGCTGACCGGATCGGGGGCGGTCGGCTCCTGCGCGCTGCTCGTCGGGGACCCCGTTGTGGATCGTCAGCACCGAATCCGCCGGCAAGCCGACAAGAGCCTCCACTTCGCGCGACGTCCGCTCTCCGACGCCGACATGACGGTCGACAGCGCGAGCGGTCAGCCGCTTTGCCCGCCACTGGGCCTTGCTGATCGCCGGAACGCCGAGTTGATAGACGGCGACGACGCGCGGGCGGCGCGCGAGGCCCGCGCCGGCGATGCAGTACTGGCAAGACCAGGGGCTCGCGAGGTTCGCATGGACGATTTCGGGGTCGATCTCCCGCAGGACACGCACGTGCGCCCGAAGACTCCTCCAGTCATGGCCGCTTCTCGGCCCCGGGACGACTCGCGCCGCAGAGCCCTTGCGCGCCGATGCGACCCTCTCCACGATCGGCCGCGCCACGCCGACGACGGTGACGTCGATCGACGGGTCGAGACGGGCGAGCATGTGCGCCATGCTCATGTCGGCACCCCCGAGCTCCACGTTATCGGTGTAGGCGACTAGCCGCACCCGGCACCCGCGCCGCTCAGCTTCGCCGGGAGACGCGGATGCCGCCCGCGCCGACCCACGAGCCCTTCGCGCGCCGACGAAAGTGGCGCCCCGCGACGGTAGGGGCTGCCGCCATGGCCGCCAGCTTGAAGCGCAGGCGCAACGCCTGCCCCGGTGCGCGCAGCAGCGCAAGCGCTTGTCTTCGGCCGTCGGGGCTTCCTGCCGCCAGCGAGTCGCGCAGGTCGATCAAACCGAGCTCACGTCGATATGCCGCCAGCGAGTGCTCGAGCACGGGCCGTTCCTCCTCGCGGAGCTCGGGATTCGACCGCGCCTTCTCGAGCGTGGCGAGCTTGCCGAGCAGGAGATCGCGCCGCTGAGCGGTGAGGCTGCTCTCGCGCAGCCTGTACAGGGCGAGCGGCTCGTCTACGCAGCCCGCTCGGGAGCCGGCGAGGATCAGCCTGAGCCAGAGCTCCCAGTCGGTCGTCCAGAGAATCGATTCGTCGAACCCTCCGTGCTCGAGCAAGCGCTCGCGCCGCACGGCGGCGTGTCCGAAGACGAAGTTCCGCTGAAGGATCGCACGGCGCTGATCGGCGACCTCGAACCTCCAGGAACGATCGTAGTTTCGCCGTACCCGTCGCTCGTCCGCGACCAGGTAGGCATCGGTGGTGAGGATGTCGAGGTCGGGGCGCAGCTGTGCGAGCTCGGCCAGCGCCTCCAGCCGCGTCGGCAGGAAGGCGTCGTCCGCGTCGAGGATGACAACGAAGTCGCCGCTCGCCCGCGCCGCGGCCGCGTTCTTAGCCGACGCCTCGCCGCCATGGCTCTTTCTCGCGAAGACGATCTCCTCCCGGTACGGCGCGAGCGCGTCCTCCAGCGCGTCCGTCGACCCGTCGTCGCAGACGATCACCTCCAGTGGACGGGCGGTCTGGCTGCGGATCGAGTCGAGCGCGTCACCGATCACGTCCGCGACCTGGTAGGCAGCAACGATCACCGAGAAGGTCGGGGCCGAGGCGCGACCGATGCCAGGGCTCGGCGGCGCGAGAAATCGAACATCCTCGACGGGTCGCCGCGGCCTGAAGCGTGCCATCCCCATCCGGTGAGCGATTCTAGCCCTGGGGTGGGCGATGACCCACTCCGCGAGACCGTCCTTCGGCGAGGGAGCCATAGAGCCGCTCGAACGCCTCGACGCCGTGTGCCCAGCCGAGGTTTTGCTCGGCCCAGGTGCGGGCGCTCTCTCCCAGCGCGCCGCGCCTTCCGCGATCGTGGAGTAGGTCGACCAGCGCCTCGACCAGCTCGTCCTCGTCTGCGGCGAGGAGGTAGTGCTCGCCGGCGACGGCCTCGACCCCTTCGGCCGCGCGTGGTGTCGCCACGAGCGCCTTCCCTGCCGCCAGAGCCTCGAGCACCTTCATGCGCATGCTGCCGCCGGTGCGGATCGGCGCCACGACCACCGCGGCGCGATCGAGGTAGGGAGCCACGTCCGGAACGGAGGCGTGAACCGAGACAGGCCCCTGAGCCAAACCTCTGATCTCGGCACTCGGCTCGTGGCCGACGAGGTCGAGCCGCGCTGCGGGTGCCCGCTCGAGCACGCGCGGAAAGATCGATTTGCCGAGCCAGAGCGCCGCATCGACATTGGGCGGGTGAGCGAAGCCCCCGACGAACAGAACTGTCGGCGGGTCGGAACCGTGAGGATCCAGCGGCCGCGCCGGGATGTCCACGGCGAGAGGAATCCGTACAAGCAACGCTTGCCCCGAACTCGTCCCGACGGCAGCGAGGTCGCGCTCCGCGAAGACGACGATGGCTTCGAAGCGCGGCCGCGTCGAGCGCTCGTAGCGGCGCCATACCGCGACTTCGAGGCGGCGGGCGATGCGCCGCGGGCCCCTCGTCGTGCCGACCAGATCTTTGGCCCACGCCGACGCAGGGTCGTAGTCGACCAAGATCGTCGGCAGGTTGCGGTCGGAAGGTTGCTTCACGTACTGCGCCATCGCCTGAAAGTGAATCTCGACGATCTCCGGCTGCCACGTGTCGAGGAGTCGTTCGAGGGCAGCTGCGTACTCGGCGCTTCGACAGTCCATCGCCCAAGGGGGCATGCCGCCAAGCATCCCCAGGCCCCAGACGAGTCGGCGGGGAACGCGTCGGTTGGTACGGATCTCCTTCACGTGAGCGCACCGATCGGCGATCGCAGGGTCGACACCGTCCTCGCCCGCGGCGCGCAGGCAGAGCAGCGCAACCTCATTCCGCTCGGCCAGGTGAAGGAGAAGCTGCGCTGTCGCCTTCCCACCATGCCTGGCATCGAGCCGAGGGCAATACGGGACGCAGACGAGTATCCGCGCCTTGGTGGGGGGAGGTTGCTGCAGGGCCCGCGCTTTAGGGATGGACTCGTGCCAACGGAAGTGTGTCTCCATCATCGCATCGCGCAGCAGACCTGGCGAGCCGGAGCCCGTGGCATGGCCTTTGAGGCGGCTCGGAGCCGTGCTAGGTTCGCGACGCACGCGGCGCTCGTCGAACGCGGACTCACCCGTTGATCGATATCTCCGTCTCGATCGTCAACACGAACAGCCGCGAGCTGCTGCTGTCGTGCCTGGAGTCGCTGCACGCCAGCGTCACGCCGAGTCTTGGAGTCGAGATCGTGGTGCTCGACAACGCGTCCGAGGACGGTTCTGCAGAAGCCGTCCGCAAACGCTTTCCAGGCGTGCGCGTGCTTGCTCAGGAGCTTCGCGCCGGGTTCGGAGCGAACCACAACACCGTCATCCGTTCGACGGCCGGCCGTTATGTCTACGTGCTCAACGAGGACACGACGAGCGAGGACTGGGGGTTTGGGCGCATGGTCGCGGAGATGGACGCCCATCCGCGTGCCGCGGCCCTCGGCCCGCGCCTCGTCTACCCGGACGGACGGCATCAGCGATCGGCGTGGCGCTTTCCCACGCCATCGGTGACCGTGCTCGGCCTGCCGACGCTCGGGAAGGTCGGGATCAACCAGTCCAACGGCACCCGCCCACGTTCCGTCGACTGGGTGGCGGGAGCCGCATTGCTTCTACGCCGCGAGGCGCTGGACGACGTTGGTCTCTTCGACGAAGGCTTCTTCATCTACTTCGAGGAGGTCGACCTGTGCCTTCGCCTTCGCCGCGCAGGTTGGGAGGTGCGCTACTTCCCCGGAGTGAGCGTCGTCCATCACGAGTCGCAGTTCAGTGCGGACATTCCCGAGCAACGGATCAACGAGATGTGGCGAGGCCGGCGTCGCTACTGGCGGAAGCACCACTCGGCAGCCGGCTCCCGCATCGCCGCCCTGGCGACTGGCGGGCAGTACCTGGGCGCCGCTGCCCTTGGCGTCATCCGGCGCGATAAGGCGTACCGGGCGAGCATGCGCCTCCACGCACGAAATGCCTGGCGCGGCGACGGCCCGGGCCTCCGTGAGCTCGCGGAGGAATGGAATCGCCACGTCGACGATACGAGCTCATAGACGAGGAGACGAGAGCGTGGCAGACTCAGAGCACTCGGCCGAGCCCGACGCCACATGTGCACTTATTCACATCGAGAAACGTTTGGCCCGAGGATTTGGGCGAGGTGCAGTCGCCCAAACGCGCCTAGGGCCGAGGGTCGAGCGCAGAATCGATGAGGTGGTATCGGCGGGGCAAACCTTCGGGTGCCGGGACAGCTGAAGCTTCGCGCGAGCCGGGGGTAAGCCCGGCGACTCGGGAGCACGGCTACATGCCGCAGCTCGACGCGCTCCGTTTCTTCGCCGTGATGGGCGTAATCATCGTCCACAATTGGCAGCCGGTCGCGACACGTTGCTCCTGGGGCAGGGGAACCATCTGCTAGTGCTTCTCGATTCCGATCACAGTCGAGAGCACGTTCTCGACGAACTCCGTGCGTACTCGCCTCTTGTGACACCGGGAAGCTATGTAATCGTCGAGGACACGAATCTAAACGGCCATCCCGTTTGGCCGGATTTCGGT
>JBBRZA010000135.1:0-6261 GCA_038237145.1 Gaiellales bacterium | reverse complement strand
GGCGCTCGGCCAGATCTACCGCTCCAGCAACGACCGTGCCCAGGCGCTGTCACACTGGCTCCGCTACTACAACCTGCGCAGACCCCACAGCTCACTCGGCGGCCGGCCACCAATCAGCCGCGTCCACAACGTCCCGAGGCAGACATCTAGAGGGTGTCCTTCAGGCGCTGCGCTTCCGGTAGCGACGCGAGCGTTTTGAGCGTGCTGTTCTCGATCTGCCGGATCCGTTCGCGTGTGACGCCGAAGGTGCGCCCCACCTCGTCGAGCGTTCGCGGCTGACCGCCGTGGAGGCCGAAGCGAAGCTCGATCACCTGGCGCTCGCGCTCGGGCAGCGCCGAGAGCGCGTGCTCGATGTCGTCGCATCGGAGCGAGACCGAGGCCACGTCGAAGGGCGACTCGGCCAGCTCATCTTCGACAAGGTCACCGAGCTTCGCGTCCTCGTTTTCGCCGATCGGCTTCTCGAGCGAGACTGGAAACTGCGCCATCCGTAGGATCTCCCGCACTTCCTCGGTCGTCAGCTCGAGCTCGGCGGCGATCTCGTCGGGACGCGGCTCGCGGCAGGCACTGCACGAGCTGCCGCTGAATGTGTGTCACCTTGTTCAGCCTCTCGTACATGTGCACCGGGATGCGGATCGTCCGGGCCTTGTCCGCAATCGCGCGCGTCACCGCCTGCCGGATCCACCAGTGCGCGTAGGTCGAGAACTTGAACCCCTTGCGATAGTCAAACTTCTCGACCGCACGGATCAACCCGAGCGAGCCTTCCTGGATCAGGTCGAGGAACGAGAGGCCGCGCCAGCGGTACGACTTCGCGATCGAGACGACGAGCCTAAGGTTGGCCTTGATCATCTGCGTGTTCGCCGCCATGTCCCCGCGCTCGACCCGCTTCGCGAGGTAGACCTCTTGGTCGGTCGTCAGCAGCGGCACTTTCCCGATCTCGCGCAGGAACAGGCGCAGCGAGTCGAGCGACGGCTCAACGCTCAGGTCGAGCTTCGGCGCCCCTTTCCCGTCGTCCTCGACGAGCGCTGGCTGCTCGTGCGGCGGATGCTTGTGCTGCTCGCCCTCGACCAGCTCGATCGACCGTTCGACCAAGTAGGTGTAGAAGTCCTCGCTCTGCTCCCTCGTCAGCTCGACGTCCTCGAGCGCGGCTGCGATCTCGTCGTAGCTCAGAAACCCTTTCTCAAGGCCATCCACGACGAGCCGCCGCAGTTCTTCGGTGTCGGGACGACCCGCTTCCGACCAAAGCTCAGCGCCGAGAAACCGCTCGTGTTGTACGCGTTCGATCTCCCGCTCGGCGACAACGAGTCCGGGGTCCGGGGACTGCATCACCGAAACCAGACTACTTCCTTACCGGCTTCTCGCTTCACACCCCTGCTCTCCGGCACCGACCACGATCCGTGCGACCGCGGGCCACAGAAGAGGATCAACCTGCGCGCGCGCCGTCAGCTTCGGCCCGGCTGGACGAGTTGGATGCCTGGACGTCGCCGTGCCGCTGAAAGCGGGCTGAGTCAGATCCCGGCCGCACCATCCGCTGCCGTCCGTAGCAAGACGCGGAGGGTCCGCGTTAGAGCTGGCCGCCGACCGCTGATCCCCGCCGGGGATTGCTCGCCCTGCCGATCGGGGGCAACTTGGTTGTCGTCTGACTTCTAGCTCCTTGGCGAGCGACCGGGTCGAGGCTGGAGGGAAGCGCGGGACGGCCGAGGCACGAAGCGCGTGCCGCCCACGGTGATCGTTCACTTCTCGCCCGAGGCCGAAACCGATCGCCGCTGGGCCCGCTAGCTGGCCGCCGGACGCACCCCGTAGAGCCCCGGGCGCGACCAGCCATCGTTCGCTCTGCTCATGTCGAGTGCGCAGCTGTCGCTTATCGGCGAAACCGCGACAGGCTCGGCGTCGCGCGCGACGACACGCGGACCCCTCAAGGTCGGCGATTGGCTGGTCGCCTCGATCAGGATTCGCGCCAGCGTAACTTCATCGAGAGCCAGCCCCGTCTACTCTGGCTGGGGTGGACGTCAGTTTCGAGGTTTCCGGTAACTTGCTCGCGCTTCCCGAGGGCCAAGCGACGATCCTGGCGGAGAAGCTTCGCCTGTTCGCGGCCGGCCAATTCCGTGATAACGTGCGCAAGCTCGAGAAGCTCGGCACGAGTCGAGATTGGCTTGCGGGCACTCGCGAGGCCGCTGACCTAATTGAGATGGCTCTTGTCGATGAGCGCAGCGGCCCGGTCCGGCTGGTGAGGGGCGACGTGGCCGATGCGGTCTCTCAGGTGTTGCACCTCAGCTATGTGGATTCCTCCGATCGTGCGGGAGCTGCCGGCCTGGTCAAAGCGCTCGAGGCGCTCTCTGAGCCTGGCGGCTGAGGCCCGCCGCCGCTGTGCCGGCGGTTGTGGAAGAACTCGAACACCTCTCCGATTGGTCGGGCGACCACGATGCGCACGATGATGTCCGGGCCGGATCCGACATCCGACGAACGCGCCGGAGGCGTGCGTCACAGCGTCGTTGTCGTCGGCGGCGGTTTCGGAGGGCTGCAGGCCGTGCGTAAGCTGCGCCACGAGCCCGTCGGGATCACCCTGATCGACCGCCGCAACTTCCACCTCTTCCAGCCGCTCCTCTACCAGGTCGCAACCGGCGCGCTCTCGCCCGGCGAGATTGCCGCACCGCTGCGCGGCGTCTTCAAGCGCGATCAGAACGTCCGCGTCGTTCTCGGAGAGGTCACGGGCTTCGACCTTGCAGGCCGGCGCGTCCTGGTCGACGGGCTCCCGAACGCGAGCGAGACCCGCGCGATCCCGTACGACAGCCTGGTCGTCGCCGGCGGATCGAACTACTCCTACTTCGACCACGATGAATGGCGGCCGCTCGCGCCCGACGTCAAGTCGCTGGAGAGCGCCCTCGAGGTCCGCCGCCGGATCCTGACAGCGTTCGAGGCGGCCGAGGTCGAGCCGGATGCCGAACGCCGCGCCGCGTGGCTCACGTTCGTCGTCGTCGGAGGCGGTCCCACGGGCGTCGAGCTGGCCGGGCAGGTCGCCGAGATCGCCCGGGACACGCTGCGCCGCGACTTCCGCACGATCGACACGCGCGCGGCGCGGATCCTGCTCGTCGAGGTCGCCGACCGCGTCCTGCCGGGATTCCCGCCCCGCCTGTCGGCACGGGCGGCGCGGGCGCTAGAGCGGCTCGGGGTGTCACCGCGCGTCGGGCGGAAGGTCGTCGGCATCGACGAGGAATCGGTCACGATCGCGGCCGCGGCGGGGGAGGGCGAGCGCGTGCCGGCGCGGACCGTCATCTGGGCCGCCGGCGTCGTCGCCTCCGAGCTCGCCACCGCGCTCGCTGCCGAGACCGGCGCCGAGCTCGACCGGGCCGGCCGGGTCGCGGTCGGCCCCGACCTGACCTTGCCCACCCACCCCGAGGTGCTCGCGATCGGCGACATGGTGCAGGTGCACGACGCGCATAGAAACCCGGTCCCGCTGCCGGGCCTCGCCCCCGTCGCGATGCAGCAGGGGCGCCACGCGGCCCGCGCGATCCACGAACGCCTGCGCGGAAAGGAGCCGCCTTCCTTCCGCTACCGCGACAAGGGGAACCTCGCGACGATCGGCCGCGCGAGCGCGGTCGCCGACATCAAGGGCCTGCAGCTCAGCGGGCTGCTCGCCTGGCTCACCTGGCTCTTCGTGCACCTCTTCTACCTGATCGGCCTGCAGAATCGGCTGCTCGTGTTCATCCGCTGGACGTTCAGCTTCGTGACGCGCGGCCGAGGCGCGCGGCTGATCACCGTGCAGGCGATCCCGCCGACGACCTTGGCGCCGGTCGCTCGCGGTGCGCCGGCCGCGCAAGCGCAGGACGAGGCAGAGTCGCCGTAGGTGTCACCTGCCCACGACGTGCGCAAGCCGGCCGCGTACCCGACAGCTTTGAGCACGACAAATGCATGTCCCGGCTGCGGTTGTCCTCCTTTGGATGGGTAGTCGGCGGCCGGCTGGCGCCGCCCGCCGACTCGCTTACTGCACAACCGGCCGTGCGCTCTAACTCTGGCCCAGTCTCACTCCCTTGTTGACCTTGCTCAGCGTAACGTCGTCGATCCCGCGGGAGCAGCGCGTGGCGCGGATCGTCAGCGGGGAGTAACGTGAAAGAGGAGTTCGACTCGATGCCCGAGGTCTTCGTTCCCGGAGCGGTCTCTCTGCAAGAAGCCGAGAAGGTCTGGCAGGCGACCAAGAAGTTCGCCGAGGAGCAGACCGGTTGGATCGTTACCAACCGCCGCATCTTTCGCCTCGAGTACACACACGGGGGTAAGGACTACGTCGCCGAGGCTGGGCCGCAGACGGGCTGACGCTACTCCTCGAGCCCGAGGCTGCCTACCCGAGGAGCTGATGGATGCGCTCGCGCGAAACGCCGAGCGCGTGACCGATCTCCTCGACCGTGGCTCCCTCGGCGCGCGCAACCTCCACGGCGCGCAGAAAGTCCTCCCGCGCGGACGTGGCGGCAGTATCGGCCTTTTGCCGTTTTGAGGCGAGCCGTTTGAGCCCATCGGCCATCTGTTTAGAGATCGTCCAGGTGTCCATTATCGCTCCGGAGCCACCGGGGAAACGGGCATGTCTGAGCCTGAGGACGTACTGAACACACACCCGACGTCCGCATGACACGTCTACACGCAGGGAGAGCAAGCGAGACGCCAGAGGTCTTTTCGCTCGAGGCTCAGACCGCCAGAGACACGACACGAAAAACGAAGGAGCCTAACGATGACCGACTCACGACTGACCCAGAGCCGCAGCAAATCCGCGGCACGTCTCAGGACTTCGAGCAGGCCTCGAATGGGGATGTACAGATCGAGACTAGCCGATCCTTCACCGGTCGCCGCCTCGTCGGCCGTCGTGCCGCCGATTGGATCAGCGTTTGCAAAAAACACCGCTTGAAGGCTTTGCTGGAGTCACGTTTGGGGTTCTGTGTTGCGAGGCGGCTTGGGATCTGATATTCGCGCATGCGCGTGTAGCTGAATCCGCTCTACGGAGCGCGGGCTTCGGACCCCGTGTCGTCTTTCGGCTCAACTGCGACAACTCAGCGCCGGCGCCGCCGCTTCAGCGGAGAGACGGAACGCGCGCAGAGCCCCAAGGTCGCCAAGTTGAGCAGCGCAGGTTGCGACGCGGACTGAGTTGCTTACTGTGGCGAAGACTGGCGGGGTCGCGCAAGCGGCCTAAACTGAGAATGGAAGTGGTCGCGGAGGAGGTGACGGGATGGAAACCCTCTTTGCGGATTGGCGTGACGAGCGGCTTCAGTGGGAATGGGATCGCGATGACAAGTCCGACCTGGCCTGGACGGTCGCGCTCGCAGACGAGTTGCATCGGCGCGGCTTTCCCGCTTGGTACCCGGACGGCAGACCGGTGAACTTTATCGAAGACGATTGGTATGACGACTTTCCGCTCGTCTGGAGGGATGGTTGGTTTAGCACGGCGGCTTGAAGCGAGCCTTCAAGGCGTGCACCGCGCCCGTCGCAACGCAACTGCCTCGGGCGTCGGCCGCACGCTGAGGTGCAGGTGCGCGTCTTGTCGCTCTTCCGCCAAAACGCGACAACTAAGAGTTGAGCGGCGTGTTTCACCAAACAGCAATTTCCGCGGTCATCGAGGCAGGCCGAACTGTGTGGACGGCAGCTAGTCGGCGTGAACTTGCGCGGGTTGGCAGGTGCGCGAAAACCGCTCAACGATGCGTGAGATGAGTGTTACAAGCTCGGCGTTTCGGAGCCGCCGTGGAGATTGCTACGATGCTCTCGAGATGGAGATCCAAGAGCGCATCGAGCCGCCGATGACGATCACCGAGTCCGCTGCGGCGAAGATCAAGCAGTTGATCGCCGAGGAGGAGGACGTGAACGTCCTGCGCGTCGCAATTCAGGGCGGCGGCTGCTCGGGCTTCCAGTACGGGCTCGGCTTCGACCGCGGCGCGGTCGAGGGCGACCAGGAGTTCGAGATCCACGGCGTCCAGGCCGTGGTCGACCCGTTCAGCGCGCCCTATCTGAAGGGCGCCGAGATCGACTACGTCGACTCCATCGAGGCGGCCGGGTTCGCGATCAACAACCCGAACGCCACCGCCTCCTGCGGCTGCGGCCACTCCTTCCAGGTGGAGGAGGGCGCCGAGGCCGAAGGCGCCGTGGGCGGCTGCGGTAGCGGCTGCTCCGCCTGAGCGAAAGCTTCAGCTTTCGCTCGATTCTCGGGCCTTGCGGCTGTCTAGCATCACTTCCGTGGGTGTACCACTTCGTGTTGCTGTCGTTGGTTCCGGCCCGGCCGGTTTCTACGCG
>JBBRZA010000134.1:0-6423 GCA_038237145.1 Gaiellales bacterium | reverse complement strand
GCCGCCGGCGGTCGCGTTGGGCCCGCCGGCGGTGCCGGTGCCGTTGCCGTTGCCGTTGCCGTTGCCGTTGCCGTTGCCGTTGCCGTTGCCGTTGCCGTTGCCGTTGCCACCTGCATCGGCGCTACCGGCGTTCGGGTTGCTTCCGCCTGCGTTGGCGTTGCCGTTCCCGTTTCCATTCCCGTTTCCGTTTCCGTCCGCGGGAGCGCTGCCCTGATCGGGCGTCGTCGTCGTGTCCGGAGAGCTTCCGTCGCTCGGTGGGGTCTCCCCGGCCACGGGCGAGGCATCGGGGTCCGCGGGCGGAGGCGGATCAATCGGAAGCGTGGGAGGTGCAGGCGTCTGGGGCTTCGGATCGGGCTTGCCTGGTGGCGACGGCGAAGAAACCGGAGGCTGCGGGGGCGGCGGCGCGGGTGGGGAAGTAGCCGGCGCGGATGCTGCCGAGGCGAAATGGGTGTTCTCCATGGCGCGAGGAGCGTCGTCATGAGCCGCGGCCTGTGCCGGCGGTGCAGGTGGGAGCGCGACGACCATCGATTCGCCCGCTGACGACTCGCTATCCGGCCGTTTGGTCGCGAGGTCCTTGCCGAGCGGGTCGGGGGCCGGGAGCAAGAGGGAGAGAAGCCGAGCCTCCCGGCCGGCGGTCCCAATCGAAGGCCCGAACGTGCTGCTGTCCTGAACGCCGAGAACCGCGCTGCTCAGAGAGATCGCGACGTTGCTGTTCTGGCCGCCGCCCAAACCTGGGAGCAGAGGCAATCCCGGCAGGGCGAGGCCGATCCACAGCACGCTGGCAAACGTCGCCGTCGCGGCCAGGCCCGCCGACTCGAAAGTCGACAAAAGCCTCGAAGCCAGCGAGGGCTGTGTGGGTGTTTGCCGCCTATTCTCCATGTCGCCAACCGCAGGTACTGGTGTCCGCCAACCGCAGGTACTTGTCTCCAACCATCGGCGATCCTCGGCCGGGAGGGCGTCCCCCATCCGAGGGAGTAGGGCTACGCAGGACCGCTAAGGGGCGGCACCACAATCCGGTCTCGCGAGGTCCGCGTAGGCGCGTGTGAAGGGGTCGGCCTGCGATCCCGAATCGCAAGGAGGGGGGACTTAGGTGAAAAAGCTTCTCGGAGTGATCGGCGCGGTCGGGCTCGTACTCCTGGCCGTCACCGGGGCATCGGGTGGGCGGAGCGAGGCGCACGACGTCCGCCCCAACTCGCACGCGAACCGCCTCGCAGAGCCGAAAACCCCCTAACCTGCCCCGAAAACGCATCGACCGAATGTGATGCCTGTCCACGCCCTGGCGAACAACGAAGCCACAAAAGGGTTTGGGGCCGTTTTGCGGTCGAACTGGGCGGGTAACAGACAAACACCTAGCAGGTAGTCAACAACCGGAGCGTGTATCGCTCCAAAGGGAGGTTCTCGATGGCGACTACCGACTTGTGGGCGTACGGCGGCAACCAGTCAATGATCGGCCAAGATCTGGTCGGATTCACCGTTGAAGCGGTCGATGGCGACATCGGCAAGATCGACGAGGCCAGCAACGAGGTCGGCGGCAGCTACGTCGTCGTCGACACGGGCCCGTGGATTTTTGGAAAGAAGGTCCTTCTCCCGGCAGGGGTGCTGCGCGACGTCGACCTCGACGCGCAAACCGTTTTCGTCGATCGCACCAAGGACGAGATCAAGAACGCACCTGAGTTCGACAAGGATCGCTATCGCGATGAGGGCTACCGCGACGAGGTCGGAGGCTACTACGGCCGCGGTGACGTCGGAAATCGCGGCGACGACGTCTAACTAAAGCATCACGCTCCGGAGTTCCCGGTTACGGCCGGGGACTCCGCGGCTCATCGTTTGCTCCGCCGCCGCTCCCAGCAGCCGCTCATAGTCGGGATAACAGCAGACCACCCGGCGCAGCACGACCACGTCGGCCGGCTCGACGCCGTCCGGCTCGACGGCGATGTCGTGGAGACGTCGCTCGGCCCGCTCCTCGAGCCCCGCCTCTCGGAGCAGCCGCTCGGCTTCCGCGTCATACGCCGACGAGAGCTCGAGGTTGACTGTGCGCGCGGCGCCCCGCTTCAGCAGTTCGATCTGGATCTCGCCGACGCCGCCGCCGACCTCGAGCACCGTCGCGCCTCGATCCCGCGCTGCTCCAGGAACTCGACCATCCGCTGCGCCCCCGAGACCCATACCCGGAGGGTCACGTCCCGTCAAGTGGTGTACGACGCCGAGCGCGTCATCCTCGCCTGACATTCACGCTGCTGCTGCGATCGCCATCACCTCCTCGGGCTCGTCGACGGGATCGGTGAGCGCTTTCGCGATCGACTCGGCGCTCATGTAGCGGCGGGCGACGGCCCACTCGTCGTTCTGTTCGGCGAGGACGGCGCCGACGAGGCGGACGATCGCGGCGCGGTCGGGGAAGATGCCGACGACGTCGGTGCGGCGGCGGATCTCCTTGTTGAGCCGCTCGAGCGAGTTGTTGCTCCAGAGCTGCCGCCAATGTTCCTTCGGGAACGAGGTGAAGGCGAGCAGGTCCGGCCCCGCCTCGTCGAGCAGCGCCGCCGCCTCCGGAAAGCGCGCCGTGAGCTGGTCGACGATCCGGGCGTGCTGCTCGTGCACGGTCGCCGCGTCTGGTTGGGCGAAGATCGTGCGCACCATCGTCGCGACGAAGCTCTGCGCGCTCTTCGGGACGCGCGTCAGCAGGTTGCGCATGAAGTGCGTTCGGCAGCGCTGCCACGCCGAGCCGGGCAGCGTGGCCGCGATCGCGTCGACCAGACCGGGGTGTGCGTCCGAGCTGACCAGCTTCACCCCGCTGAGACCGCGCGCAACCAGCGAGCGCAGGAAGGCGAGCCAGGCGGCGCCGTCCTCGGCGGTGACGACGTCGAGGCCGAGCGACTCGCGGAAGCCGTCCTTGTTGACGCCGACGGCGTGGACGACGCAGACGTTGACCGTGCGGCCGCCCTCTCGGCACTTCACGACCAGGGCGTCCAGCGTCACGTACGCGTAGGGGGCGCCGTCGAGCGGGCGGGTGCGGAAGTCCTCGACGATCCCGTTGAGGCTCTTCGCCAGCCGCGAGACCTGGCTCTTGCTCATCCGCTCGACGCCGAGCTGCTGCACCAGCTTCTCCACCCGCCGCGTCGACACGCCGGCGAGATAGGCGTCGGCGATCACCGACACGAACCCCTGCTCGGCCCTGCGGCGCGGTTGCAGCAGCCAGTCCAGGCCTGGGCGTAGACAAGCATCACATTCGGTCGATGCGTTTTCGGTGCGGGTCAGCAGGTTTTCGGCTCTGCGAGGCGGTTCGCGTGCGAGTTGGGGCGGACGTCGTGCTCACATTCTGTGAAGCGTGCGAGCGCAGGTCTTTGTCGCACTTCCACCAGATCGCGACACAGGAAGATTCGCCCGGCCCCGACGGTCAGTGATCGTTTCGCCTCGCGTGCGCGCGTGTAACCACGTGTTCGCATTCCACCTGTTCGCAGTCTCACTCGATTGACGCCGCCCACTGAAGAAAGCTGAGGCGTATGCCGATAGCAAGCGGGCGGCCCCATGCATGTTCGAGTCTCGCCTCCTGCGGTAGCAACAGCCCTGCGCGACACCTTCCGGTTGCAGGGCCTAGTCAGCTTGCTCGACGAGCACGGCGTCGTCGAGGTGCACGATCCCCGCGCAGCGAGCGACCGCGACGCACGCCTGGCGATCACGAGCGCGATCGGCAAATGGAAGACGCGTTTCCCGCACGCCGACGCCCAGCTCCTCGACTGCAGCGACTGAGTGGGCGCAGATCGACGACCCGTTTACGGCAGTTCGTACGGACGAGCGTGCGTAGCCGTCGCGGTCTGGCGGAAGAGTGACACGCTTTCATGCCGAGAACTCCGTCTTCCGTCGCCTACGCGCGCCGACGAGGCGCTGGGAGCTAGACGCGCGGCCACTCCCCTTCGCTCCGCTCGTCGAAAGCTCGTGCGATAGCCATGACCGCCTCCTGTAGCTCAGTTTACGGCAGTTCGTACGGACGAGCGTGCCATGTCAGTCGAGCCGGGCGGCGCCCGCGTGACTCACGGGCATGATTCTGCGCAAGTTCGCCGCGAACGAATTCTTCTGGTGCGCGCGATTCGCCACGGCGCGCGGAGGGCTACGTTCCTCGGGAGAGGCTGGCGTTGCGCAGCACCTCGACGACTTCGCGCAACCAGAGGCGCGCTCGGTCGATGTTCGGCCCTGGGGGGCTAGGTCGGCTGTGTCCACTTGCAGTTCGCTCATCACCAGCATGGCCTGCAGTGGGTCTGGTTCAGTGAGGGCCTCCTCGATCCGCTCGGCGAGTCGTTCGGGCTTGACGGGGAGCGCTCGTACCCGATCAGCCAGCCGTTTGCTCGTCGGCTGCCAGACCCGGTTCAGTGCGTAAACGATTCGGAGCACACGTACGGCGTCGTTGTAGAGGTACTCGACGAGCGCAAGCCGTTCTCCCGGTCGCGCGAGCGTGAGGAATCCAGTCGGATGAAAGCCGCCCCAAGCGAGTGCCGCTTCCTCGATCATCGCCGCGGCGAGCGTTTCCGGGTAGACGCGGAGTCGCTCTTGCCAGGCTTCTATCAGCCCGATCGTACGGAGAGCGATGCCGTTGGCGAGGGCGTCGGCCGCGGAGGATTGGTCTCCGGCAAGAAGCCCCGCGATGGACGCGGCCGCGAAGTCGTGCGGCCACCAGATCGTTTCGATCGGGACGCCTTCGTAGTATCCGAAGACGCGAGAAACGTCGGTTCCCTGGACGCCCCAGGTGTCAAGGTCGACGAGGTCAACCCGGCGTGCGTGCTCGAAGCACTCGGCGAGACCGAGCGGCGTGGTCGTGACGAGAAGCATCTCAATGTCCGAGATTTCGTCAGCGACGCCGCGCGAGACGCTGCCCGTCAGCACGACCTCTTCAACGACAGGCGGCAGTGCGGCGGCGATCCGCTCTGCAACCTTCCGCAGTTCGCCCGTGCGAGATGTCGGCATGCAGCGAATCTAGCGTCGCAGGCATGCGCCTGCTGTCAGATCAGAGGCCGCGGGGCTTGATGCCTTGGGCGAAAGCGAGCGGGACGCTGCCGACAACAGCCCAGGGACTCAGGAGTGTGCCGCGCGACGCTGGGATGAGGCAAAGCGTTGCCTCGCTCACTCGCTGCGCTCCAACCTCGACGTCCCGGAGCGGGATCAGCGCCTCGCGTAGAAGCGCAGGATCGTTGTCCCCCTTCATGGTGCCGATGGTTAGGTGCGCGAGGTACGTCTCGGAACTGACCTCCCGCAGCGCGCCTTCGATCTCCAGGTTCCGCCAGTAGTCGTCTTCGACGAGCCTATCGACGAGGAGCCGTGGGCCATCGCCCTCGACTTCGACGACGACGGCAGTGTGGAAGCAGTTGATCCGCCGGTAGGTCACCTCGAAAGCGGGCGTGTCCTTCCATGCGCGCCTCGCGTATTCGAGGGCGCCACCAATCTCTCGCGCAGTCGGGGGGTGGTGTCGCGTCAGAGCAACCCCGCCGAGCGACGTGTGCAGGAAATGCTCAGGTTGTGGAACGACCCAATTCAGGTGCGAGAACATGCCCTGCACCGCTCGCACAGCCGGGACGAGCGTGTCGTCGAACACGATCAGCCAGGCGAGCAAGAACGCTTGATCCGCCGGAAGCGATGCGAAGCCATCCTCGAGCGGCTGACGCCGGTCGACGAAGAAACCCCACGCCTCGCCGAAGCTCGTGAATAGCCGCCCCACCCGTCGATCCTACTCACGCGCCGAGCGCCAACTTGTCGTTCTGCCGGCCGCCATGGTCGGCGGTCAGTTCGCGATCGAGAGCGACTCTGCCCTGATCGACGGCCGGTTTGCGCAATGTCTGGTTCCGCCCATCGCCGAAGTGCCTGTCGACGTTTCGCTAGCAGTGGGGCCGAGGCGCAGATCCACCTTTCGACGTTTCGCCAAAGCCGCCGCTCTGTCTCGTCAAGCGTCCGCCAGGGCCGGGGAGACCCCACCTGTTAGCACAGTCGACTCGAGCGTTGTCGCTGTTTGGTGGAACAGCGACACCCAACGCCTTCCGGCCCAACGGGCCCTCGACTGCGTCAAGGATCGGCGGAGGTATGGTCATCTGGCCCCGACTAGCTTGCGTCGTCCCTGAGTGCGTCACCAAGGCGTGCCAATGTTTTGTGGCGCGTCTCGTAGGCGCGAGAGAGGCGAACTCAAACCTCTAGTTCTCGACGACGAGGTGTGTGACTGGAAGGGAGAAGCGATTGAGGGCGGTTTCCGCGCTTCCTTTTTCAAGCCAGGCGGCGTCCTCGTCAGGGAGTGTGACGACGATGAGTTCATCCGTCGGGAAGGTGCGAAGCGCGTCCTCGATCGCTTTCACAGGGTCGGAATCACCGACCCGGGACTCAACGTCGTCGGTCGGTGCGGCCTCCGCAAGCTCGTCGGCCCGCTCGGCTGCGTCAGTGCGGGCGTCGTCCTCG
>JBBRZA010000133.1:0-6424 GCA_038237145.1 Gaiellales bacterium | reverse complement strand
CCGTCTCGTTCAGGCGAGCCTCTCGAGCCCATGCACACAGGATGCCAGCACGTGATCGTTCGCCGACACGGGGGGAGGCGCCGTCTCCTTCCAGCTCGTCGCTCCGGCGGGTCCTCGAACTGCCGAAACGCGTAGCCGGCGGCAGAGCGAGTTCCAGGGACCATCGCGGAATCCGCGACAGGACGACCGTCCCCGCGAGTTCGGCGAGCCGCGGGCGCGTACGCGCCGTGTCGCTTGTGGGCGCTTCCACGACAAACAGAGCCGGCTACCCGTGCGGCGGCTGGACGAAGGGCGCGAGGCGCGCGAGGTCGCGTTGGCCCCTTGTTGTCACGGATAACCAGCGATTTTGGCTCTGTGCCAGTTTCGACCCCTTGCGGCGACGAAAAGGGCAAGATTGCAGGCATTTTCATCTCTGGGGCCACGAGGTGTTGCAACCCGAGCTGAGACGCGAACGACTTCGAGTGCCGTTTCGGCCCCCTCTGACCCTCCTGATCCTCGCCAAGGAGCCGGCGCGCTTCCGCGTTGCCGCCCTTCGCTGGCACGCCAGCTACTCCTCAGACACGAAAGCCTCCTCGAGCACGCGTTCGCGACCTACGACGTTCAGTACGTCTACGCGGACCCCTGGAAATGGCAGGACGAGCTCGAAGAGTGGGCGGCACGTTGGCCCGACTGCATCGTCGAGTGGCCGACGAACAGCGTCCGGGGGATGGCGCCGGCGGTCGACCGCTTCCGCTCCGCGCTCGAGGAGGGCCGCGTGACCCACGACGGCGACGCCGCCCTCGCCCGGCACGTACAAAACGCCCGGCTGCGTAAGGCCGGCCGCGACGAGGACGGCCGCGGTCGCTACACGCTCGAGAAGGCGGGCCCGGGGCGGCTGATCGACGCGCTGGTCGCGTCTGTCCTAGCCTACGAGGCGGCTCAGCAGATCGGCGAAGAGCCACCGCCGCTCAAGCCACTGTTCGCGTTCGTCTGATGGCCGCGGCGGGAGCGAGAAGAGTTCGTCCGGAATCGCTACCGGGCGTCGAGCTTGCTGCTGAGGTCTTCTATCTGCCTTCCTGCAAGCCTGAGGCCCCTGTAGAGGGCGACAACAGCTTCCTCGACTCTCTCAAGGCGGTCCTCGGCGCTGTCATCAGAGGGGATTGGCATGCCTGCGATGACGGTCTGAGTGATCGATTGAGACGGCTCGACGACCTCTCGAATCTGCTCCTCGGCGCCCACGTGTCGACTCTCTCGCGTCTCTCGACCCGAGTCAAGGCGGCTCAGGCTGCGAGTGGCATTTCTCGCGCTCTCGCGAGGGTCTGGGCGAGCCTCGCAAGCATCGTGAGGTCGGCATGAAGCGCGACCTTCTCCCAGCTAGGGATGTGGCATCCATGACGCCCTACTTTCCACGTTGCGGCAGACCTCCGGGAAGCGTAGGATGCGCACATGCTTCGAGTAAGCGAAGCGCGTTTCTCACTGTGTTACCTTTGCGCCGGCCCTCGGGCTCGGTGCTTACTCACCGGTTCCGGGGGCTTCTGCGCGGAAGGAGGCCGACATGGCCGTATCCGCAACCCCCGCAACCCTCGAAGCCCTTAGGGATCGCGAGGTGATCTTCGAGCTCCTCCGACTCGAGACGGAGCTCCTGCACGACATCCAGGCGCTTCACGAACGCATGACCGGCGACCTCGGACATGCGCTAGGTGTGGTCATGGATCGCCTCGACCCCGGCGCCACCGAGGCTTACTTCGAGAGCAGCAGGGACGATCGCGATGCCTAGCCAAGGGACGAAGGAAATGTGGATTCCTGCTCGCGGCTGGGTCCCCGTCGACGACGTGACGGCCGAGGATCTCCTCGCCCGCCGCGATTCCATGTGGGCCGGTCACCGGCCGGAGGAGACGCTCAAGGGCATCTCTGGGGCGAAGCGACCGCAGCTCGCACGCGGCACCGACTGCCGCGATCTCGAAGAGGCCATCGCTCAGAGCTCATCGCTCGGCTCGCCGCAGCGCAAGCAGATGCTCCAGGAGCTGCGAGCCCTCGCGGCTTGGTTCGTCGCAGCGAAGGAGGACGATCCCGATGCCGTCTAACGCCAAAACTCCCCGTCGCACACTCAGCCACGCCGCATTCATGGCCGACTGCGCCGCTCGCCGAGCGACGATGCGAGGGCTTCACGCTCAGCTAGCCGACAGCTCGAGAGGACCCGCGTCCCTGGCATCGACGAGCGCGGGAACCGCTACGTGGTCATCTACCGCGCAAACGCCAGGCCGCTCGCGCAAGGCTGGAGGGAGTAGACGAGTCCGGAAAATGGAAAGTGTTCATTTGTGAAAAACGCCGCTTCGGGGCTTTAGTGAGCGGCGTTGTGGCCGATACGGCTCGGCAGATGAACAGGCGCGGCAATCCGGAGACGCTTGTTGCCTCGCAACCGGGGAACGTGAACGCGGTTAGGCACGGTGCGCATTCGCGGCGCTTGATCGAGGCGCGCGCCGCCGAGATCGCGAGCGAGCTGGCGCAATCGTTCGCGTTCTCGCCCACGCAGCGGCTGGGGTGCACGAGGCTGCGCGCTGCGCGGCGATCCTCGAGGCGATCGATCGTGATCTGGATGCCCGCGGTTTGGTCGATAAGGCGGGGAAGGCTCGCTGTCTGCTGAACCACCGCTGGCGGGTCTCGCGCCAGCTCGATCACTGGTTGGAGAAGATCTCGGCGGCGATCCAGCGGCAGCAAGCCGGTGAGCAGCAGCCGCGGGCGGAGTTCGCCGATTATGTGCGCGAGCTGCAGCGGATCGTGCTCGCCAGGACACAAGCGGGAGCGCGCGCGAGCGGCTGGGTGCGCTCAAAGAGCTGCTGAAGCTCGAGAAGCGAGGTGCAGAGTGGCGTCTCACGGTTTCCCTCGGCCTCCGGCGAGTGGCGCGCACTCCGGCCTAGGCTCCTTCCGCCTTTCTCACATCCCCCGACATTAAGGCGACCTGGCTTCCGGCGTATTCAGAGCCAACGTCCGACTTCCCCTACGACCAAGAAGGTCGGAACGAGGCGCAAGACCAGCGGGCTTGCTCAGCCGCAGTCTGTGACGCGCGAGGAGCTGTTTCGCTTGGCGCACGTCGATGTCATAGGGATCCTGCAGAACCGGCTGGAGCGCTCGATAGCCGCCAAGGCGGCGAACCCGCTGGACGTCGTGGGTGAAGTTCATCGCTGCGCCGCAGGCGTATCGGTGCATAAACTCGGCTCGCTTCTGAGTTTCCGGATTTGCAAGACAAACCGAGTCGGCGGACAGAGTTTACGCACCCACAAGCTTCCCGGAGCCTGCGGTGGCGACGCGTCCGGCGACGCGGTGCGTGAGCACCCCGTCGATGATCCCGTACACGATAGCTTCCTCTGCGCTCATAAAGTAGTCGCGTTCCATGTCCTTGGAGACCTTCTCGAGCGGCTGCCCGCTGTGCTGAGCGATCAGCTCCTCCATCCGCCGCGCGATCGTCTCCCGCGCCTGAATCTCGATGTCGCTCGCCTCGCCCTCGAAGCCACCCCAGAGCTGGTGGATGAGGATCTTGGCGTTCGGGAGCGCCATCCGTTTCCCCTGCGCGCCGCCCGCAAGCAGGAGCGCTCCCATCGACATCGCGATCCCGACGGAGATCGTCGCGATCGCGGGCTTGACGAACTGCATCGCGTCGTAAATGGCCAGGCCGGCGTAGACGGAACCGCCAGGGCAGTTGATGTAGAGCGCGATGTCCTTGTCAGGGTCCTCGGACTCGAGATGCAGCAGCTCGGCGATCGTCAAGTTCGCGATCTCGTCATCGACCGGGCTGCCGAGGAAGATAATCCGCTCGTTGAGGAGGCGCGAGTAGATGTCGAACGTACGCTCGCCGTACGCGGTCTGCTCGACCACCATCGGAATCAGCGGACTCATGCGGCTCCTTGCTGCCGGGGTCGACACCTTCATAGCACCGGAGGTCGCCTCGTCCACGCCGCTTCCCACGGGTCGTTCGCTGCCTGCGGTTGAATCAGGAGCGCCTGGCGCCGGTCCATCTTTCTCATCGGTCGTCCCCTTTCGTTGCGGTTTGGTTCCAAGGCTACGAGCCGTTCCTGTGGGCGACCTGAGAATCCGCTAGGCGTTCGAGTCGCCTCGCCCGTCCTTGGTGAGGGTACGAGCGCCCCACGGGACTCGAAGACCGTCACGAGTCGCCAGCCGCCCCATGATGGGGCTTGGTAGTGCCTCCAGCCGCAGCGGTCGCAATCGAGCCAGGGGGGCCCGGTATGACTCGGGGCTTGCGAGGGCAGGTCTCGCCCGTCACGGCTTGGCCGGCGACCGCAAGCCGGGGCCGCTCGATCTCCAGAGAGTCGTCCGGTCTACGACTCGTCAGGGAGTCCGCCGGGGAAATCTGGGTAGTCGGGATGATGCTCTGCGTAGCCGCTCGCGCGGTAGATCTCGAGCTTGCTCTGCCCGTCGCAACACCGCAGCCTTGCCCTCGGCGATCGCCTGATCGACGAGCTGGCGCAGCAGCTCATCCGCGCTCAGCGGCGGCTTGTGTTCGGCGGCAGCGTCGCACAGCCAGGCATACCGGTCGTCGCTCAAGCAAACGCGCACCATGCGGCCGTCAGGAGACTGTCCTCCGCGGCGCTCGTCGTGGCGCTTAGGTACTCGGCTGCGATCGCTGTTCAGCGCGTGCTCCACATGACGGCGCGCGGCGGCGGAGCCTCGAGGCGGCGGAGGTCAGCCCGTGTGCGCACGAAGAAGCCTTCGCTTGGCTCGGCGACTCCGGCCGCGGCGGTATCCACTCGTTCTCCGGGCGGCCTCGGAAGCTCCCTCGTCGGACGGCGGAGCCGACACCGGCTCTGTCGGCTTGCCATTCCGCCTCGCGGCAGGCTCAGCCGGCGTCTTGGGCCAGCTCGACCAAGCCGGGCCGTCGGGCGAGTGGCGGCAACGCGAACCTGGCCGCAATCCTGGCAGATCGTGGTACCGCCGGCCGGTTCGGCGACCGGCCACCGGATTGAGGCTATGTGCGCCGGCCCGTGACTTGACTTGACCACGGGCCGTGCTCGGTCTCACGCGCGCAGCCAGAGCAGTAGCGGCGAAGTGCCCTCCCCGCCGCCTGCCTGCGGCTCAGCCGTGCTCGCGCATGCTCTGGCCGCGGATACACCGCACCTCCCTGCCGGGCGGCAGGGGTTGCACCTAGGAGGTCGAGCCGGACCTTGAATAGGCCGCCCGCGCCCGTAAACCGTTCGACGGTTCCGGCTGCCACGAAAAACACCTCCCTTACACCTTGAACGGATAAGGAAGGCGCCGGCCCGCCATCGGTATTCGTCCTAGTCTCAGTCCCAGAAGGTTCTCGGAGCGATCAGCGACGAAGGCCGTGAGGAGTCCGCTCGCACGGTCGAGGGTTGCTGTCCCATCTACCAAGAGGAGTCGAGGCCGCCCTTCACGCGCCGGTCAAGTGGCCGACGCAGGCGCCTGGCTCGGCGAAGGGCTCGAGCCAGTCCGCTTCGACGCCAGTCCCGAGCTCCGCCAGGGCTCCCCTCATGAGACCGAGATGGAGCGGACAGATGACGGCCTGGTAGGTCGTCGCCACCTCCTGGAAGGGACAGCGCTTCAGTACGAGCTCCTGCCCGCTCTTCGCTCGCCTGAGCTTGGGCCTGAAACCGTACTCCTCGTGGAGGCGAACGACCTCGTCGATCGTCTCCTCCTTCGAGATCGATGCAAACGGTGGCGGCTTGCGGACGAGGTGCGCGCCCCACACCCGTCCAGCCTCCTCGGCGCGAGCGCTGGGGTCGCGCTCTGAGCCAGCGAGGGAGCTGGCGAGGATCTGCGCAAGGAGGCGATAGCTGGCGAGCGCGCGTTCGTCGAGCGCCTCGGCCGTGGCCTCGTAGAGGACGCGTGGCCGGCCGGGGCGGGTGCGCTCCTCGCGTCTTGCCGAGACGAGGCCTGCCTCGGCAAGGACCCGAAGGTGCGAGCGGACGGTGTTCAAGTGCAACCCGACGCGCGTTCCAAGCTCACGGGCGTCGAGAGGCGCCTCAGCCTCCTGCAAGACTTCGAGGATCCGCACACGGCTTCGGTCGCTCAGTGCGCGATGGAGCGTCGCACCCTGCTGAGCGACTGCCCGGCTCGTCGTCCTTGTCACGATCAGATCTTATCCACGCCGTGGATGAAACTGATAGTAATCGTTTCTACTGTAAAAACATGACAAAATGACGACGGCGGGGGCTTCTGGGTCGGTGCCAATCCCCCGACCAGGTGGGAGGTGAGTCGTAGTGGCGACGACCGAGACCGAGGTCGTCAAGCAAATCCGCGAGGAGTACAAGTACGGCTTCTCGAACCCCGACGAGGCCAAGGACTACTTCTTCAAGTCCGGGCGCGGCCTCTCGCACGATCTCGTCGACGCGATCTCGAGCCATAAGGGTGAGCCGGACTGGATGCGCCGGTTTCGCCACCGGTCGCTCGACTATTTCGTCGCCCGCCCGCT
>JBBRZA010000132.1:0-6471 GCA_038237145.1 Gaiellales bacterium | reverse complement strand
CGACCGCTACGGCCACCCCTCGGGCGACCGCGTCCTTTCACAGGTGAGCACGAGGCTGCGCCAGGGCGGCGAGGCCTTCCGGCTCGGCGGCGACGAGTTCGCACTCCTATTCGTAGATCACGATGAGGGGATGGCGCTCGCGGCTGCGGACTCGATCGTGGAGCGGATCGCGTCGGTCGACTTCGACCACATCGGCATTGTGACGGTCAGCGCGGGGCTCGCAACCTTTCCGATGCAGGGCCATGGGCGCGACGAGCTGATTCGCCTCGCCGACAGTGCTCTGTACTGGGCAAAAGAGCACGGCAAGAACCGGGTGCGGCTCTACCGCCCCGAGGTCGTCGAGCTCTCGGAGCTCAAGCAGCTCGCAGCAGGGCCTGACAAGGCCGCGCGTTACCGCGCCGCCGCGTCGCTCGCAAAAGCGGTCGACGCCCGCGACACCTATACGGGGAGCCACTCCGAGCGAGTCGGCGAGCTGGCCGCCAAAGTCGCAACGCGCTTGGGGCTCAATGCGGAACAGATCGAGCTCACACGTCTCGCCGGCAGCCTGCACGACCTGGGAAAGCTCGCCATTCCGGAGGAGATCCTGCGCAAACCCGGCACCCTGACCGATTCGGAGCGGCTCGTCCTCGAGCGCCACCCGCAGATCGGCTTTCGCATGCTCGACAGTCTCGGCGTCGACCCGGTCGCCGATCTCGTCCTACACCATCACGAGCGCTGGGACGGGGCCGGGTATCCCGACGGTCTGCGCGGCGAGCAGATCCCGCTCAGCGCGCGAGTCATCTTCGTTACCGATGCGTATGACGCAATGACTTCGGACCGGATCTACCGGCCCAAGCGTTCCGAGCACGCAGCGCTCGCAGAGCTGCAGCGCTGCGCCGGCACACAGTTCGACCCTGGCGTCGTCGCGGCCTTCGCGGAAGAGCTCGGGCAGAGCCCTTCCCTGGAGACCGCGCCGGCTCTCGCAAGCTAGACCGACTTCTCAGCTGGAACGAAGGGCTAGATGCGCAGCTGGACTGCGCGCGCCAGCGCGCAGACCTCTTGCGCCAACCGGACCGCATCGAGCGGACGCTCGGCGCCTGCCGCGATCGGTGCGCGCCTCTGCAAGCGTTTGGCGGGCCAACTTCAACGTGGCGGAGAGCCCCTCTGGGATCCTGCTCCCAAAGCGACGGGCGCAGCCGGCTTCGGCCTTCTCGAGCATGAGCGCACCTTCCGCGATGTGGTCGAGCGGATCCTCGAGCTCGCGGCGCATCGTCTCGGCGCGGGCCTCGAGCCGTTCCACGTCCGCGAGAAGACGCGACAGCTGCCTGTCGAGCTCGTCGTAGCGCTCCGCAAACTTCTCCGGCAGCCCGACTGCACCGGACTCGTTCAGCGCATGTAGACGCGCGAAGTCGTCACACCAGTCGCTAAAGCGCTGTCGCAGCTGTTCGTAAAGTCGCCGGACGGCCTCCGTCTCGTCCGCCTCGTTCTCATACGCGCTCAGGAGTTCGAGCATGGCCGGATTGTCGAGCTCGTCCTGGGGGAGCTTGGCCTCGAGCGCCCTCTGCTCGTCCGAGAAACGAAGCTCGTAGCCCTCGATCGCCTCGCCGTAGCCGCCCTAGCGTCGTTCGCGTCGGCGCATGCGCTCCATGCGGACGAGGACGTAGATGAGCGCAGCCGAGATCGGACCAGGACGAAGCCGTAGGCGTTGCCCGCCCAGAGCAGCGAGAGCCCGCTCAGTCCGAGCATCGAAGCGAAGTACGCGAGGATGTAGCGCATAGCGGCCTTCTAGAACATCGGCCGCGGGACCCGATTCGTGAAGGTTTCTACAGCGGGATGTTGCCGTGCTTGCGCCGGGGGCGCGGTTCCTGCTTGCTGAGGGCGGTCTCGAGCGCATTGATCAGCACGGGCCGCGTGCGGCGCGGCTCGATCACCTCGTCCACGTAGCCACGCTCTGCCGCGGAGTACGGATTCGCGAAACGTTCGCGGTAGTCTTCGATCAGTTCCGCTCGCCGCGCCTCGGGGTCGTCGGCTTCTTCGAGCTCCTTCCGGAAGATGATGTTCACCGCGCCGTCGGGCCCCATCACAGCCACCTCGGCGGTCGGCCAGGCGAAGTTGAAGTCCGCGCGGATGTGCTTCGAGCTCATGACGTCGTATGCGCCGCCGTAGGCCTTCCGGGTGATCACGGTCAGCTTCGGCACCGTCGCCTCCGCATACGCGTACAGCAGCTTGGCACCGTGCCGGATGATCCCACCCCACTCCTGCTGCGTCCCGGGCAGGAACCCGGGCACGTCCACTAGCGTGACGAGCGGGATGTTGAACGCGTCGCAAAACCGGATGAAGCGCGCCGCTTTCACCGATGAGTCGATGTCCAACACGCCCGCGAGCATGCGCGGCTGGTTGCCGATGAGCCCGACCGGATGACCACCCAGCCGCGCGAGGCCGCAGACAATGTTCTCCGCCCAGTGCTCGTGTACCTCGAGGAAGTCGCCGTCGTCGACAACACGCCGGATGACGTCATGCATGTCGTACGGCTTGTTCGCGCTGTCTGGAATGAGCGTGTCGAGCTCGGGCTCTTCCCGGGCACGCGGATCCGAGGGCTCTGCGAACGGCGGCGGATCCATGTTGTTCTGTGGCAAGAACGAGAGCAGGTAGCGCGCGTCCTCGAGGCAGGCCTTCTCGTCGGGAGCGATGAAGTGCGCAACACCCGACTTCGTGGCGTGCGTCGATGCACCGCCGAGCTCCTCGAAGCTGACCTCCTCGCCCGTCACCGTCTTCACGACGTCGGGACCGGTGATGAACATGTACGAGGTCCCCTCGACCATGAACACGAAGTCGGTGATCGCGGGCGAATAGACGGCACCGCCCGCGCACGGGCCCATCACCAGCGAGATCTGAGGGATCCCGCCCGAGCACTGAACGTTGCGCCAGAAGATCTCGGCATAGCCCGCGAGCGACACGACGCCTTCCTGGATGCGCGCGCCGCCCGAGTCGTTGATGCCGATCACGGGGCAGCCGAACTTCAGCGCCATGTCCATGACCTTGCAGATCTTCCCGGCGAAGACCTCGCTCAGCGAGCCGCCGAAGACCGTGAAGTCCTGTGAGAAGACGAACACCTTCCGGCCGAAGATCGTCCCGTACCCGGTGACGACTGCGTCGCCGTACGGCCTTCGCTCGAGCATCCCGAAGTTCGGCTCGCGGTGCCGCACGTAGCGATCGAGCTCGACGAAGGAGCCCGGATCCAGCAGCTCGACCAGGCGCTCGCGGGCAAGGAGCTTGCCCTGCTGACGCTGGCGCTCGATCGCCTTGTCGGTCCCCGCGTGCTCCGCCTCGTCGCGCAGCTGCTGAAGCTGATCGAGCTTGGACTCGGTCGAGTCGGCCCGCGGTTCGTCCGTTGTCGCCACCGCCGGAGCGTACCGCGTGCTTGTGGCTCAGAGCCACAAGCACGTTTTCGGTAGCCAGTACCGCTCAACGGCGTACCTCGCACCCCGCTCGGATGATTTAGTGGCTCTGAGCCACTAAGTCGTGCGACCGTGGACTACGCTCACCTCGTGGTCGACCGCTCCACGATCTGGCCCTACCGAGACGGCGAGCCCGGCGAGTTCATCTACCAGCGCTACGGACACCCGGTCGGCGTCGAGGCTGAACGCCAACTCGGCGAGCTCGACGGTGGTCACGCGCTGCTCTTCGCATCGGGCAGCGGAGCCGCGACGGCACTCGTGCTTACCTTCCTCTCCTCCGGCGACACGATCGCCCTGGCCGAGGGCGCGTACTTCGGTACCGGAGTCCTGTTCCACGAGCTCGAGCGCTGGGGCCTCCACGTCGTCGAGTTCGACCAGACGGGCACGCCGCCAGACGACGTCGACCTCGTCTGGCTCGAGGCGCCGTCGAATCCCTTCCTGACGATGCCCGACCTCGAGGCCGCAGCGGCGCATCCGGCACGAGTCGTCGTCGACGCCACCGCTGCGACGCCCATCTATCTGCGGCCGCTCGAGCACGGCATCGACTTCGTCCTGCACAGCGCGACGAAATACCTCGGTGGCCACGACGACACGCTGCTCGGCGCAGTCGTCTGTAAGCGCGAGGACGATGCCGAGCGGCTGAAGGAGTTTCGGACTCGCTCGGGAATCGTCGCGGCGCCCGACCCATGTGCCCTGCTCCTCCGCGGGCTCGAAACGCTCGAGCCGCGGGTCCACCGGCAAACGGAGTCCGCCACTGAGCTGGCAAAGCGCCTAAAGGGCCACCCCGCCGTCCAGATCGTCCGGTACGCCGGGATCGGGGGACTCCTCTCCTTCGACGTCGCGGGCGCCGACGAGGCCCGCCACGTAGAGACCTCCCTCCGCCTGATCACGAACGCCACGAGCCTGGGGGGTATGCACTCCCTCCTAGAGGCAAGAGCCCGCTGGGAAGGCGACCGCGTCCCGCCGGGCCTGCTGCGCCTGAGCGTAGGCTTAGAGTCTGTCGAGGACCTCTGGGCGGATCTAGCCCAGGCACTCGAAGGGGACCGGGCCAACTAGCACCCCCAGACGGCCGCGCGGGCCAAGTCCGCACGGGCTCTAGTCGGCGTCGACTAGTCGACGCCTGAGGCCGGTCGAGGACATCTGGGCCGATCTGGCTCAGGCACTGGAAATTCCAGGCACTTTTCCCGCGCGCGAGTAAGATTTTGGCCCCCGAGGGCGAATGCCCTCGCACATAGCCCCCAGACGCGTCGCCCAAACGGTCCTCCGGCGGACCCATCCCTCGCACAAAAGGAGTCAGCTGTGGCTGCACCAGAACCCAAGACCCGGAAACGGAGGGCGCCGAGCCGTGCGCCCGCAACGAGCCGTCGCGCCGCGGACAACGCGATGGTCGAGATCAAGAAGAAGGACCTGCAGGAGCTGCTCGAGGCTCTCCGCTCAGCGAGGGACGGAGAGACGGGCGTGCGGCTGTCTGCACAGAAGAGCGGTGTCATGGGCGACGTGGCGAAGGCGTTCAACGGCTTGGCGGAACGGCGCGAGGGCCTGACCAACGAGCTGAGTCGCGTGAGCGGGGTCATCGGGCGCGAGGGCCGGATGACCGAGCGAGCGCAGTTGAAGAACTCGAAGGGAACGTGGTCCGAGTCGATCAACTCGGTCAACTCGATGATCGACGATCTGGTGCGTCCGACCATCGAAGTCTCGCGCGTTCTCGACGCGGTCGCCGAGGGCGACCTGTCGCAGAAGATGGCGCTCAAGATCGAGGGACAGCCCGTGCGCGGAGAGTTCCTCCGCATCGGCACGACCGTGAACACGATGCTGGACCAGCTCAGCTCGTTTGCATCGGAGGTCACCCGCGTCGCGCGCGAGGTCGGCACCGAGGGCATTCTTGGCGGGCAGGCCCGCGTCAAGGACGTGTCGGGAATCTGGCGCGACCTCACGGACAACGTCAACTTCATGGCGAACAACCTCACCACGCAGGTGCGGAACATCGCCGACGTGACGACCGCCGTCGCGAACGGCGACCTGAGCAAGAAGATCACCGTCGACGTCAAGGGCGAAGTCCTCGAGCTCAAGAACACGATCAACACGATGGTCGACCAGCTGGGCTCGTTCGCAGACGAAGTGACACGCGTCGCGCGCGAGGTGGGCACCGAAGGGAAGCTCGGCGGCCAGGCGACCGTCAAGGGCGTCAGCGGAACCTGGAAGGACCTGACCGACAACGTCAACTTCATGGCGACGAACCTAACTACCCAGGTGCGTGGGATCGCGAAGGTGGTCACCGCAGTTGCAGACGGCAACCTGAACCAGAAGTTCACGATCGAGGCGAAGGGCGAGGTCGCTGCGCTCGCCGACACGATCAACTCCATGATCGACACGCTGCGCGTCTTCGCCGAGCAGGTGACGACCGTCGCACGCCAGGTCGGCACCGAAGGGAAGCTCGGCGGCCAGGCCGAGGTGAAGGGCGTCAGCGGCGTGTGGAAGGACCTGACGGACAACGTCAACATCCTCGCCGGCAACCTCACCGATCAGGTGCGTAACATCGCCAAGGTGACGACCGCGGTCGCCAACGGCGACCTCTCGCAGAAGATCACCGTCGAGGCACGCGGCGAGATCCTGCAGCTGAAGGACACCGTCAACACGATGGTCGATCAGCTCCGCAGCTTCGCGGCGGAGGTGACCCGCGTCGCGAAGGAGGTCGGTTCCGAGGGCAAGCTCGGCGGGCAGGCGGAGGTGAAGGGCGTCAGCGGCGTCTGGAAGGACCTCACCGACAACGTCAATTTCATGGCGAGCAACCTGACCGATCAGGTGCGCAACATCGCCCTGGTTACGACCGCCGTCGCGAACGGCGACCTCTCGAAGAAGATCACCGTCGACGCGAAGGGCGAGGTGCTCGAGCTCAAGAGCACGATCAACACGATGGTCGACCAGCTCTCGTCATTCGCAGACGAGGTCACCCGCGTCGCGAAGGAAGTAGGGACCGAAGGCCGCCTCGGCGGCCAGGCCGAGGTTAAGGGCGTCAGCGGCACCTGGCGCGAAT
>JBBRZA010000131.1:0-6497 GCA_038237145.1 Gaiellales bacterium | reverse complement strand
GCCGACGACTATCTGACGAAGCCGTTTTCGTTCGCCGAGCTGCTCGCGCGACTCCGCGCCCTCGTGCGGCGCGGCGGCGGAGAGCGGCCGACCGAGCTGATGGTCGGGACGCTTCGCCTCGATCCTGCATCGCGCCGCGCCTGGCGCGGTCAGACTGAGATCAGCCTCTCCCCGAAGGAGTTCGCCCTGCTGGAAGCGTTCATGCGCCGCCCCGGGCAAGTTCTTTCCCGCCTGCAGTTACTCGAACATGCATGGGACTTCGCCTACGAGAACCGCTCGAACGTGATCGACGTCTATGTGCGTTACATCCGCGAGAAAGTCGACCGGCCGTTCGGGACCGAGTCCATCGAGACGGTGCGCGGTGTCGGCTATCGCCTGCGGGAAGATGACGCGGATTGAACCGGCTGCCGATCAGGCTGAGGCTGACGCTCGTCTTTGCGCTCGCGATGGCCGTCGTGCTTCTGCTTGCAGGTTGGCTCGTCTACGTGCGGGTGTCGCACAACCTCGATAGCGCTCTCGACCAACAACTGCGCTCCCGGGCGCAGGACGTCTCCGCGCTCGTGCGCCGCGAAGGCACACTCAAGTCCACGGGCGGCACCCTCGTTGAGCACGGAGACTCGTTTGCGCAACTGCTCAACGCGAGCGGCTCTGTTCTCGACGCGACGAGTCGTGGCGACCGCACGCCGCTCCTCCCTTCTCGCGATTTCACGCGCGCTCTCCGCAGCCCCATATTCCTCAATCGGAGTTCCGCCCCCGAGCTCGACGAGCCGGCGCGCATGCTCGCGGTACACGTCCAGCGGGGGTTCAGCCGCCTGGTACTTGTCGTAGGCGCGACACGAGAGAACAGGGTGGAGACGCTCCGCAGCCTGCGCAATTCGTTCCTGATCGGCGGCCCGCTGGCGCTGCTGCTTGCCGCGCTCGCCGGCTACGGGCTAGCCGGTGCGGCGTTGCGCCCGATCGAAACGATGCGCCGACGTGCGGCGGACATCTCGGCGTCGTCGCTCGACGACCGGCTCCCGGTTCCCCCGAGCAGGGACGAAGTGTCGCGGCTCGGAGAAACGCTGAACGAAATGCTGACGCGGATCGGCGACGGGCTCGCCCGCGAGCGGCGTTTCGTCGCGGATGCGAGCCACGAGCTGAGGACGCCGCTCGCGTTGATCAAGACGGAGCTCGAGTTGGCGCTCAGGCGGTCACGCTCGACCGAAGAGCTCGAGGCCGCGATTCGCGGCGCAGCCGAGGACACCGAGCGTCTCTCCCGGATCGCGGACGACCTGCTGCTCTTAGCCCGGGCAGAGCAGGGACGCGTTCCTTTGCGCTCGGAGCCCGTCGACGTCACGGACGTCCTCGAGACGGTCGCGGGACGCTTTCGCTCTCGCGCCGACTCGGAGCGACGGGGCTTGTCCGTGGCGGCAGGCGATCCCCTCGTCGTTTCGGCCGACCGCTCGCTCCTGGAGCAAGCACTCGGGAACATGGTCGACAACGCCTTCACTCACGGCGCGGGTCGTGTCACCCTCAGGGCCGAGCAACGCGACGGCGCTGCGGAGCTGCACGTACTCGACGAAGGCAGGGGCTTTCCGCCCGACTTCCTTCACCATGCCTTCGAGCGCTTCAGCCGGGCCCAGAAAGCAACCGCCGACGGCAGCGGCCTCGGCCTGGCGATCGTCGAGACGATCGCCGAAGCCCACGGGTGGCAAGCACGAGCCGCGAACGCGCCTGGCGGTAGAACAGACGTCTGGCTCGCCCTGACTGTCGAGCGCTAGCGATCTTCGCTGGACACGGCCACTGTCGAGTCGGCCACGAGCGCTTCGTCAGTCGGGTCAATCGGGTCCGTCGTGCTCGTCCCCACGGGAGCCTCGACCGGCTCACCGTCGTACGAGTACGTGCCGGCGGCCTTCGCCGCGGCTGCCGCCGCCTTCTTTTCTTCCTTCAGCTCGCGCTTCTCTTTGACCTTGCGCTCGCGCGTCAGTTTGGCCATTGTCGTCTGTCTCTTCGAGCCCAACGCAGCCCTACCTCTCTGTTGATTTGCGTGCAGAATAGCTTGAACACGCGGACGGACGCCGACGTTCAACTACCGCACAATCGCGCTGCCTAGGCAGCCTTTGGGTCAGACGCCCGGCGAAGGCGCGAGACGGTCGTAGTGCGCGCGCGCCGAAGCAAGTATTCGATCGGCCGTGACGGGCATGTTCGCACTGACCCACATCAACGCGAGCTGCGCCACTGAAATCCGCTCCCGCCGCGCCTCCTCGGCGACGAGCAGATAGACCTTCCCTGCTTCCCCGTGCCCGAGGATCTCTCCAAGCGCGCGGTCTACCGCGACCGTGAGACGCGTGGAGTCGAAGGCCGGCTGCACATGCGTGTGGCTGCGGCAGACTCCCGGCAGGGTCGTTGCTTGCGCGGCACGGTCGAACACGTCTAGCTGATAACCACACAAGACCGAGAACTGCCTCTTCCGCGCAAGCCGGTTCCAAAGGTCTTCCAGGGCTAGCGCGGCCCCGCGCTCGCCTCGAAGACAGAGCAGATCGACCATCTCGCCGAACACCCGGATTCGCCGGTCCGGATGACGCTCCGAGATCGAATCCAGTACACCGCCCACGACCTCTGCGAAGCGAACCGGCGAAGGGCGTCCGCCCGACATGAAAGCTGCGAGGGTGGTCTCGGCATCTGCGACGGTGAGAAGTCCCTGCGCCTGAAGTTCGACGATGTCGCAATCGCGAGTCGCGAGTGCATCTGCGAACAGGGCCCAGTGCTCGGGACAAGCCACGACGAGCGCCGGATCTCCCGCCTCAAAGCCGGCCGTGAGATACGAAGTGACGGAGTCTGCCAACTCGCTCTCATGACGGTAGATCTGAACGCCGTGGCCGCCGGGCGAGGCGCCACGCAGGAACTCGATCCAACTCCTCTGCACGATCGGGTGGTAACCGCGAAATGCCGCGCTGAAACGTCCGAGCCGGCCGTCAGCGCCACGATTACGATGGCTGCGTGATCGATGAGGCAGCCGTGGCGGCCATCGACGACGCCGTTCGGACCGAGATGGAGCGTGCGCGCCAGCCGGGATTGACGCTCGGCCTCACCGATCGGGACGGCACGCTGCTGATCCGCACATACGGATTTGCGAACCTCGCGTCGCGACAGCCCGTAACTCCAGAGACGCTCTTCGAGATCGGCTCCATCGGCAAAACTTTCACCGCGGTGGCAATTCTCCAGCTGGTCGACGAGCGGCGAATCGACCTGCACGCACCCGTCGCCCGTTACCTCCCGTGGTCGCCGTCCAACAGCCTGCGGGTCATGCGCCGATCACGATCGCCCATTTGCTGTCACACACCGCGGGGATCGTGGCCGGCATCGACGGAACCCCGGAAGCGGCGTCCAGGTCTGGTCGCTGCGCGACTTGCCGACGCGTTCTGCGCCGGGCGAGCGCTTCCACTACTCCAACGTCGGCTACAAGGCGCTCGGGCTCGTGCTGGAAGCGGTCGAGGGCCGGCCGTATCCGGTGATCATTCGCGATCGCGTTCTGGATCCTCTCGAGATGTCGGTGACCGAGCCCGCGATCACGCACGACATCCGCGCGCGACTCGCCGTCGGCTACGAGTACCTCCACGACGACCGGCTGAGCCACCCTGATGCGCCGCTCCAGCCCGCAACGTGGCTCGAGACCGAAACAGCCGACGGCTCGATCGCCTCGAACGCCGCAGATATGTGCGCCTTCGTGAGGCTGCTCCTGCGCAGAGGCGACGGTCCAAAGGGTCGCCTGCTCAGCGAGGAGGCATTCGCCCAGATGAGCTCCGGAAATCCTCTGGAGGACGAGAGCGACGCGTACGGCTACTGGCTGTTGATGCGCGACCTCGACGGACGACAGTTCATCGGGCACGGCGGGGGCATGGTCGGCTACCTCGCGGGCATGCAGGCGGACACACACGCGAACCTCGGCGTCATCGTGCTGCAGAACGGCATGGGCGCACACCCGATGATGCTCGCTCGAACGGTGATCCGGATCGCAGACGGAGAGCCGGCGACGTCCGCGGCCACCCCAGAGACCTCTGCAGAGGACGAACTCGTAGGCGTCTACGAACCTGACGAGCCCGGTTGCGAGCCGATCGAGCTAGCCGCCTCGGAGAATGGCCCGGTGCTTCGCTGCGACGGCCGGGAGGTCGAGCTCGAGGAACTGGACGGCAATCTCTTCCTGGCGCCAGACCCTGCCTTCGATCGGTTCCCCATCCGTGTCGAGCGGCCAACGGATGACAGCCCCGAGCTATGGCACGGGGGCCGGCGTTATGTGCTTGCTGGAACGGCCGCCCGACGGCTGCCCGAGCCGTCTGCAGAGCTGCAGGCGATCGCCGGCCACTACCGCTCGCACAACCCGTGGACGACCAATTTCCGGATCGTCCTACGCGGTGACCAGCCGTGGCTGATCTTTGCGGGGGCACCCGACGGGTTCGACACCGAGCAACCGCTGCTTCCAACGAAGGACGGCTCGTTTCGCGTGGGCGAGGACGGAGGCAACCCTGAAACGCTCCGCTTCGACACGGTGATCGACGGACGCGCACTTCGCGGATGGCTTTCGGGCTGGCCCTACTACCGAGCCGATTGAAGACCGCGGGGGCTTCGAGGCATCCCCCATTCAGAGGACGTGAAGGTTCATTTTCCGGGCTTGCCATCCATCTAAGAAAGGTCAAATTCAACATGCGGAAGTTCCTGCTCCTCGCCAGTAGCATCGCCGCCCTCGCAGGTGTGACTGCACTGCCCGCCGGGTCAGCTACCCCGGCCACCTTCCAGCTGATCGCAGGCACCCTGTCGATCAGCACACCGACCGCCAGCGTCTCACTCGGGTCGCAGGTCTCCTGTTACCTCGAGCACGATGTCCGGCCCGCTGGGCGTCGTCAGCGTCTCCGACTAGCGCGGCGGCACGACGACCTGGACGGGCTCCGTGATTTCGACTGCATTTACTCCCCCGGCCGGCCCGGCAGACCCGGCGAGCAACGTCAGTTATGCGTCGGGCACATCACGGCGTCCGCGGGCGTAGTCGCCACACCGGTAGCTGCATCAAATCTGACGGGGGTGACAACCGTCGTGACCGGGACAAGCACGGGCGTCAGCTCCGCCAGTTGGAACCCGACCATCTCAGTGCTCGTGCCGGCGAACTTCGCCCCCGGCGAATACGCGGCCACGATCACCCACTCCGTCGCTTAACGGGAGGCGACCGTAAATCGTGCATCGTCGCCTGATCGCGCTTTCGCTGCTGGCCGGGATCATCATCCCGGGCTCCAGCGCGCTCGCGGCGTTGTCACAGCCCACGGCAGACCCCGGCAGCATTACCCGTTCGACGGCGGCTGTTGCCGTCTACGCGGCTGCCGCCGGCCTCCAGCACGGCGAATTCGCGCTCGGCCCCAACCACAGCAAGAACGAGCTCGCCGGCTGGACATCGGTGAGTCGAGACGTCGTGCGTTTGCAGTCGGGCACGAAGGCATTCGAAACAGTGACGATCCGCGTGCCGAAGGACGCCTCATCTGGCGAGCGCTACGCCGTCACTGCCTCTCGCACCCGGCAGCACGAGGGCCGTGACCGTGCGACTCGACAAACAACTCCCCCGTGGCCCATGGCAAGCCCAGATGCGGCTCAAGACCAGATTGATCCAACGAGTTGTCGTAGCGACGATCACTTTCCCACGCCGCCGCTAGACCCAACTCTTCATCCGCGCTTCATACATACGCGGCCCTGGAAAACATGCGGCGATCTACGAGAACGTGCTCATGGCACTTTTCCTGATCATCGAACCCGACGAAGACATCCGTCGGCTCTATGCGGCAGTCGTCCGCGGGCTAGGACACGAGGCGGCCTTCTTCGACGGCCTCCCCACCGCCAAACCCGACGTCGTCCTCGTTGAGCCGGCCGACTCGAAATCGCTCGCTGCCGCCCTGCGGCTGCAGCACGACAACCCGGATCTCCCGATCGTGTGCGCGAGCATCGACAAGCCCACCCGCGAGGAGGCTCACGCCCTGCGGGCGACCACGTATCTGCTCAAGCCGTTCAACCTGGGCGAGCTGACGGATGCGCTACAGCTGGCGCTCTCACAACGGAGTACCTGAATGGGTATGCACGAGGGGCTGGAGGGCCCGCCCGGACTTCGAAGCCGGGCACTGGGGTCGACGTGGATCTCAGCCCGGCCCAGGCAGCACGCCCACCTGCTGCAGCACACGCGCGATGTCCGTGACCGACCAGTATTCGACGATCTTGCCGTCGCGGACGCGGTGGATCGCGATGCCTTCGGTCTCGACCTCCTTGTTCGTCGCGGGGATGCCGAGGAGCTCTCCTGCGTGCACGCCGCGGCCGAAGATCTGGCTGACGACTAGATCACCCTCTGCGACCTGCAGCCCGATCTCATGTCTGCCGGGCGTCGCTACCCGGAAGATCTCTGCCGCCTGCTTCATTCCCTCACGGTCCAGGCTGACGCCGGGAATCGCGGGATTGTGCGCGACGAAATCCTCCGCGATGTACTCGTC
>JBBRZA010000130.1:0-6735 GCA_038237145.1 Gaiellales bacterium | reverse complement strand
ATGCCCTCGGGGAAGTCGAACATCTCCGGTTCGCTGAACGGTTCGGTGGTGAACCAGCCTCGCTCCTTCTCGAAGATGACCGGCGGGTTGAGGCACTCCTCGATCGTCGTCCAGATCGAGAAGGTCGGGGCGAAGTCGTAGCCCTCGACGGCGAGGTTCGCGCCGTCGCGCACCGCCACCTCGTCGATCTCCGAGAAGAGGTGATCGGCGGCGTAGCGGGCGAAGACGTCCGAGAGGCCCGGCTCGACGCCGATCCCGACGAGCGCAACCCGCCCGGCCTCGCGCCAGCGCTCGTGCTCGGCGAACTGTGCGTCGCCGAGCTTCACGCCGGGCTTCGAGTACGGCTCCTCCGGGTGCGGCTCCGAAAGCGTCATCGCCAGGTCGAGGTAGCCGGAGCCGCTCTCGAACGCAGCCGCGAAGATCGCCGGGTTGAAGCGCGGGTCGGTCGCGTTGAGGACGAAGTCTGCGTCGCGCGCCAGAGCGGCGACGCTGGCCGCATCGGAGGCGTCCACCTGCACGGCGGCGAAACGCGGGTCGTCCAGCCGCGCGACCAGCGCTTCCGGGCGGGCAAGGTCGAGGTCGGCGAAGGTGATCCGCTCGAAGAAGTCGCGCCGCTGCGCGACGGCGGCCACCGCTGCCCCTACGCCGCCGGTTCCAACGACGAGGACCTTCACAGGTCGTCCAAGAGCAGGGCGCATGCAGTCATCCCGAGGAAGTCTAGGATCGCCCGGTGAAGCCGGGCGCGCTGCATCCTGGCTGGCTGAACCGCGGCGTCGCGGGGATCGGTGCGGCCAGCTTCCTCGACGACGTCGGGAAGGAGGTTTCGACGTCGCTGCTGCCGGCCTTCCTGACGACGACCCTCGGCGCGCCTGCCGCGGCGCTAGGGGCCATCGAGGGCATCGCCGACGGCGTGGCCGGAGCGGCGAAGCTGGCGGGCGGCGCGCTGGCCGACGATCCTGCGCGCCGCCGGGCCACCGCGATGGGCGGCTACTCGGCGACCGCGGTGCTGAACGCGCTCATCGGCGTGGCCGGGGCCGCGTGGCAGGTCGGGGTATTGCGCACCGGCGCCTGGCTCACCCGCGGGCTGCGCACGCCGTCGCGAAGCGCGCTCCTAACCGACCTCGTCTCGCCGGAGGTCTACGGTCGGGCTTACGGCTTCGAGCGCGCGATGGACAACCTGGGCGCGATCGCCGGCCCACTGCTGGCTCTGGCCCTCGTCGCTCTCGTGGGCGTGCGCCATGCGATCCTGCTCTCGTTCGTCCCCGGCTTCCTGGCCGCGACGGCGATCTTCGTCGCGATCAAGGCCGCGCCGCGGCTCGAGAAGCACGAGCGCCCCCCGTTGCGCCTGCGCATCCGGCCCGTGCTGCGCGGCGAGCTGGGGCGGCTGCTGGCGGCTGTAGCCGCGTTCGAGCTCGGTAACGCGGCCGCGACCTTGCTGATCCTGCGCGCGACCGACCTGCTCACCCCGAGCCGCGGGCATGATTCGGCCGTGAAGGTGGCGCTCGTTCTGTACGCGGGCTACAACCTCGCGGCCACGCTGGCGAGCGTGCCCGCCGGCCACGCCACCGACCGCCGCGGCGGCATCGTCGTGTTCTTCACGGGCGCGGTCGTGTTCCTCGCTACGTACCTCGGCTTCGCCTTCACGGGCTCGGCGATCGCCGTGCTCGCCGGGCTCTTCGGCGCGGCGGGAATCGGGATCGGCCTTGCCGAAACCGCGCAATCCGCCGCGGTCGCCTCGCTCGCCCCGCCCGACCTGCGCGGCTCGGCCTTCGGAGCGCTGGCCGCTGTCCAGAGCTTCGGCAACCTGGCGGCCTCGGCAGTCGCCGGAGGTCTCTGGACCCTTGTTTCTCCCCGCGCCGCCTTCATCTACCTGGCGGCCTGGATGGCCGTCAGCGCCGCAGCGCTGGTCGCCACGGCCGGTCGACTACGGTTGTCGCCGTGAAGCCGAAACAAGAGCCGTACGTCCACGGCTACGGGACGCCCGAGCAGGAGCGGCTCGTGGAACAGGCGGAGCACTGGCGCCACCGACTGATCTCAGACGGCACACAGCTCGATCCCGGGACGCGCCTCCTGGAAGTCGGCTGCGGCGTGGGCGCGGTGCTCGCGGTTCTCGGGCAGGAGTTTCCGGGCGTGCAGCTGGTCGGTGTCGACATCGAGCCGAAGCAGCTCGACTTTGCCCGCGGCCACCTCGAGCGGGCCGGCGTCGAGGCAACCTTGCTGAAGGCTGATGCGCTCGAGCTCCCGTTCGGGGACGAATCGTTCGACCACGTTTGGATGATGTGGCTGCTCGAGCACATCGCCGATCCGCCTGCGGCTTTGCGCGAGGCTCGGCGCGTTCTCGTTCCAGGCGGCGTCATCACGGCGATCGAGGTGGACTACTCGACCTGCCGCGCCTCGCCCTCCACACCTGCGATCGAGGCGTTGTTCCGCGCGATGGTCCAGGGAATGGCGGCTTCGGGCTGGAGCGATGCGGGCACGCGGTTGCCGGCCTGGCTCCGCGAGGTGGGCTGCCGTGACGTCGACGAGGGCGAGCGGACGTTCTGGTGGCAAGACGAAGACCTAGCCGGCCAGGCCTGCTACGCGGCCGACGTGATCGAGAGTGCGGTTGACGCGCTCGCGCAACTGCCCGGCGTCGTCGAGGAGGAGCTGCGGACGGGTCTGGAGGACATACGCCGTCTCGGGAGCCGGCCCGGCGCAGGCCTTGGCTGGGTCGTGCACAAGTCGTCGGCTGTGCGCTAGCCGCGCCGCGCCGGTCCGCGCCCGGGTAGTTCCCGCGCGTGGGCCACGTCGGAGCGTCGCTCTCACCGGAGTAGCGCGCCAGCATCGGTGGAGTGTGGAGGCACTCGGCGAAGCTGAACGGCCGCGTGACGAGCGGCGGTACCCGGGCGGCATCGGGATGGAGGGGGTTCATAAACACGACGTCCGCCTCCGGGAGGACCTGCGAGCGCACTGCCGCCAGCAAGCTGCGGCGCTCCTCGAGCCAGTCGGTCACCCAGTCGCGGGTCGCATCGTCGCCGTCGGCGTCGCGGACGCTCTCGGGAATCGCATCGATCTCGGTCCAACCGAGCACGTAGTCATCTGGCGCATCGGCTGGATCGCCCGGCAGGTATCGCAGGGCCACCAGCACCGCGAGCCCCACCTCCGAGGCGAAGTTGACCACCGGTGCGCCCGGCAGTGAGTAGCGGCCGCCATGTATCGACGTCCCGCGCCGTCGAGCGCCGTCTGGCCCATCCGCGTGAGCCGCCAGAGCCGCAATCGGCTACGAGTTCCTGCGTTGCCTCAACACCGTGGTGGGTGGGCGAGGCGGGATGACGTGTCGTTTCGGGCATGCCCATCGGCGATTTAAGCTACCGGGTCTGAACGCGATCCACCCGTCACGGCGGAGACAGTCGTTGAGTGCGTAGCCAGTGTCGAGTGAGACAGGCGCGGGCTCGACCGTATCCCCAGGAAGGCGAACGACCCGCAGCATCGGCTTGCGCTCGTCATGCAACTCTCCGACCTCGTCGCCTGACCACCACACGCCGCACCACGGACAGCCGCCTGGGCCAGCGTTCGGGAATGTCCCGTGAAGCCGGTCGCGTCAGGAGCGTCTAGTCGCTACCCGGAGCCTATTGCCGTCCGGGTCTTCGAGATGCACCTCACGACCGGCAAGGCCCTCCTCATCCACCGGAATGCCGAACTCCTCGGAGACGCGGTCGATGTCATCAATGTAGAGATGGATGAGGGTGTTCGGTCGTGCGTCACCCTTGTGCTCAGAGAGGTAGATGTGGATGTCTCCTCGTGCAACGGAGACGAACCACGGAAAGCCGGCCTCGAACTGATGCTCCCATTCCTTCCCGAACCCGAGTCTCTTGTACCAGGCGACAGCACGCGCCGCGTCCTCAACGTAAAGAACGGGAACGACCTCCTCGCCCACGACGCCGAGATTATCGCGCGCGTAGGGAAGGGGCGCGTCGCCTGCGCCAGTGTTCCCGAATGACGCCAGAGCGTCGCCGTACACTGGGCACGGTGACACGACGCGGGTAAGGCGCCGTTCCGAGGATGTTGAGTTTGCGCGGAAGGCATCCGGGCGGCCCGCCAGCATGAAGCTCGCCCGTGCCGCGGGCGTGCACCGCATCCCGAAACGACACGGGCGGGCGCGATGACACGCCGCCCTACGACGACACACACAGTTCCGTTCCTACCTCAGTCGAGGCGCAGGATCGTTTCCTCGATCTCCTCACCGCGACCGGGTGCGAAGTCGCGGTTGACGCCAACGCGTCGGAACCCAGCTTTCTCCAGTACTCGAAGCGAACCGACGTTGTCCGAGGCCGCTCGGGCGTACAGTGGACGTTCGGCAGTCTCGGCAAGAAGAATCTGTAGTGCTGCGCTCGCGATGCCTTTCCCCCATTGCGTTCGGTCTACCCAGTAGGTCACCTCAGGCTGATTGTCGATTCGGAAGGACGCGATCGTTCCAGCGATTGCTCCGTCGACATCGATGACTCGGTACGAGACGCTTGTGTCGGCCCGCAGGCGCGACATCCGGTTGAGAAACGCGCGGTGATCGGTCTGATCCTCGGCTGTAAAGGCGGCCATTCGGACCGACTCCGGATCCGTCACTTGCTGATAGATGGTGTCGAGATCCCGGTCCTCGAGCGGCCTCAGCGAGACGTTCATCTGGGCGATCCTAAGGGTGTCGTTGCCTGGGCGGTTCCAGGGAGTCGCCTGCGCGAGTGTTCAGCAATGCACCCTGAGCAGCTAGGGCAACAGCGCTCTAGTCTGCGCGAGTGTTCGCGATGCAGTCCGAGAACGGATTCGTCGCGATACCCTGGAAGTGTGCGTTCCCTGCTCCTCGCAGTCATCTTGTGTGCGGGCATGAGCGCCTGCGGGGCGGACAGACCCGAGCCTACCTCCGCGTCAGGAAGAGTCTCCTGGACTGAAGCGCAACACCTTCTTAAGGGTTGTCGTGTCAGAGCGTTGGGACAGACGCACAGCCGCGTGGTCACGCTGAAGTTCGTAGACGGTAAGACGGCAACCAGTCGAGAGCCAAAGATCGACCAGATCTTTCACCTGCTGAGTCGGCTTCCGCGCGACTGTCGTCCGCACACGGTGGCGACCGAGTAGCGCACCTACTCTGGAGACCCGAGGGGGTGCGCTGCCTTGCGCCAGTGTTCCGGAATGCACCCTGAGCATGTGTAGAACGGCGGAGTGCGGAAGCGGAAGGTCCTACGGCGGTGGCGAAACCCCGACGCGCTGATCCTCCGCTCACGGTGCTGGCGGTCCTTGCGCTTGTCCTGGCCATGGCTTCCTTGGTTGGGCAGTCGGCCTTTTACGGGGCTTCCCCCCTCGCTTCAGGCAGCTGTAGCCTCGACGATGCTTGCGCCAGCTGGGGTCGGAATCACACCGTTGAGTTTGAGGTCTTCGGTGCTGAGAAGGGCCGCGTACTCGGCCTCGGTTCGTTCGCGGCCGCCGAGCAGAACGAGCATGTGGAGGTCAAGCCACTTGCCGAGCGACGGCTCGTTTTCGGGTGGGATGACCTGCTCGACGATCAGCAGCGTGGCGTCAGGCAGCATCGCGTGACGGCAATTGCGCAGGATCCGGCGGCAGTCGTCGTCATTCCAATCGTGGAGGATCTGAGCGAGCACGTAATAGTCGCCGCCTGGCGGAACCGCCTCGAAGAAGTCGCCAGAGGCGACTGTGCAGCGATCGGTGACCCTAGTCCCCCGAAGGTATTCCTCCGCCTGGTCGGCGACGTGCGGTAACTCGAAGAGCGTCCCTTGGAGCGTCGGAGCTGCGGCGAGAATGGTCGCCAGCAGTAACCCCGTGCCGCCGCCCACGTCGACCACCCGACCAGAGCCAGAAAACTCGTATGCGGCGACGACGGCATCAGATAGCTGCGCTGTCCATCCCGTCATCGCGTCGTTGAAGACCGCCCCCGCATCCGGGTGGCTCGCCAGGTAGTCGAAGTAGGAGCTGCGGAAGACGTGATCGAAGGCGGGATCACCATTGCGCACGCTTTCGAGCAGGCCAGCCCAAGCCTCGTATTGCTCCGAGCCGTACATCCGCGCGAGCGCGCGCATGGAATCCGGGCGGTCCGACCGCAGAAGATCCGCGAGCGGCGTCAGCTCGAACGAGGCTGGCTCTATCTCGACAAAGACACCGACACTCGCGAGCGCGCGCAGGAGCCGATGCAGGCTGTCGGCGTCGACGTTGCAACGCTCGGCTAGCGAGACCGTCGTGCGTGGCCCATCTCGAAGCAGATCCGCGATCCCCAGGTCGGCCGCGACCGCAAGCGCCTTCGCCTGCCAATACCCGGTCATCATCCCCAGCAGCACCACCGGCGGCGGGGCGTTACTTGCCTCCATCGATTCCCTTTCGGCTACGCCTCAGACCTCCCGATCCTAAGAGTCATGCACCCGCTGACCAAGCATCGACGGGATCATCAATCTCGCTCCGAGGTCGGACAACTGGGATGCGCGAGTGTTCGGGAATGTCCCTCGAACCGATCCCAGCGGCTCGGCTGCTTAGCGGGTCCTACGTGCGTGGCGCGTACTCGACGCTGGCGAACGGCCAGTCAGAATCCAGCCATTCACTTACGGCGCGCCAAAGTGGCGCGTCCAGGTGCGCGTGGCTCTCTCGCACCCACGAGAGTGTGCAGGCGTCGTGATCGCTGTCCGGCAGCGGGTAGATGTAGACGCACCCGATCACGTCGCGGCTGGCGGGATCGAGCACCGTGTACGTGAACCCCTTCCGGTT
>JBBRZA010000129.1:0-7081 GCA_038237145.1 Gaiellales bacterium | reverse complement strand
TCGTGCAAGAGGCGCTCACCAACGTTCTCAAACACGCCGGGCCGGCGCGGGCCCGCGTGGTGGTGCGTTACGCGGGCCGCGAGCTCGAGCTCGAGATCGCAGATGACGGAAGAGGTTCTGCCGCGGTAGGCGGCGCCGGTCACGGGCTCGTCGGGATGCGTGAGCGGGTCGCCCTCTACGGCGGAGACTTCGATGCGAGCGCTTCCAACGGGGGCGGATTCGTCGTTCGGGCACGTCTCCCGCTCGCCACGACGCGGACGTGAGCGTCCGCGTTCTCATTGCAGACGATCAGGCACTCGTCCGCGCAGGCTTTCGAAAGATCCTGGAGGCAGACCCGGCAATCGAGGTGGTCGGGGAAGCCGCCGACGGACTCGAGGCGGTCGAGTGTTCGCGCGTTCACGCGCCCGACGTAGTCCTTATGGACATCCGCATGCCAGGCCTCGACGGGATCGCAGCTACGCGACGACTTACCGACGAGCTGAAAGACGGCCCGCGCGTTCTCGTGCTCACGACTTTCGGGCTCGAGGAGTATGTCTACGAGGCACTCCGCGCGGGCGCGAGCGGCTTTCTCCTCAAAGACGTTCCACCGGAGCAGCTCATCGACGCCGTCCACGTCGTCGCTCGCGGAGATGCCCTGCTCGACCCGGCGATCACGCGATCGGTTATCGAGGCGTTCGCGAGCAGGCCGGCGGCACGCCGGGAGCTCGCCGGCAGGATCGAAGATCTCACCCCGCGCGAACGCGACGTCTTTGCTCTGGTCGCACGTGGCCTCTCAAACGCAGAGATCGCCGGGGAGTTGGTGGTGGGCGACGGCACCGTGAAGACACATGTCGCGCATCTGCTGCTCAAGCTCGGCGTGAGAGACCGCGTTCAGGCAGTCATCTATGCGTACGAGGCCGGTGTCGTGCGGCCCGGGGCGTGATTTCCGATATGTCTCTCCCTATGAGGGCCAAGAGCATCGAGGTAGTGGGCCACGCCGGCGAGGCCCAGGCGCGAGTCCTGACGCCGGAGGCGCTCGCCTTCGTCGCCGATCTGCAGCGTGAGTTCAATCCGAGGCGGCTGGAACTACTGGCGGCCCGGGTGGAACGACAGGATTGGATCGCCGCCGGCGAGCTACCCGACTTCCTCGAAGAGACGCGCGCCGTCCGAGAAGACCCGGACTGGCGCGTTGCGTCGGCGCCGCCAGACCTGCTCGATCGCAGGGTCGAGATCACAGGGCCCGTCGACCGGAAGATGGTGATCAACGCCTTGAACTCGGGCGCCCGGATGTTCATGGCCGATTTCGAGGATTCGAACGCGCCGACCTGGCGGAACTGCGTCGAAGGGCAGGCGAACCTGATCGATGCCGCCGACCGCACCATCTCGCTGGACACCGGTGAGAAGCAATACCGCTTGCAGGACGAGATCGCGACGCTGCTCGTGCGACCGCGCGGCTGGCACCTACACGAGAGCCACCTGTTGGTCGACGGAGAGCCTGTCTCCGCCAGCCTGTTCGACTTCGGTCTCTACCTGTTCCACTGCGGGCAGCGTCAACTCGACGCGGGCTCGGGCCCGTACTTCTACCTGCCCAAGCTCGAGTCCCACCTCGAAGCACGTCTGTGGAACGACGTCTTCCTCTTTGCCCAGGAGCAACTGTCGATTCCGCACGGGACGATCCGTGCCACCGTCCTCGTCGAGACGATCCTCGCCGCGTTCGAGATGGACGAGATCCTTTACGAGCTGAGAGAGCACTCCGCCGGGCTGAACGCCGGCCGCTGGGACTACATGTTCTCGATCATCAAGAAGTTCAGCGACCGGCCGGAGTTCGTGCTCCCGGACCGTCCGCTGGTGACGATGAGCGTGCCGTTCATGCGTGCCTACACAGAGCTCCTCGTCAAGACCTGCCACCGCCGTGGTGCACATGCGATCGGCGGAATGGCCGCGTTCATCCCGAGCCGTCGCGACCCCGAAGTCAACGAGATCGCGCTCACGAAGGTGCGAGAGGACAAGCTGCGCGAGGCCGGCGACGGCTTCGACGGAACCTGGGTCGCGCACCCCGATCTCGTCTCGGTTGCGATGGACGTGTTTGACGACACGCTCGGCGAGCGGCCGAATCAGGTCGACAGGCAGCGCACCGACGTCTCGGTCGTCGCCGGTGACCTGCTGGACGTCGCCGCCACACCAGGCGAGGTGACGGAGGAAGGTGTCCGCCTCAACGTCTCCGTTGGTATCCAGTACATCGCGTCCTGGCTGAACGGGGTCGGCGCGGCAGCGATCAACAACCTGATGGAGGACGCCGCGACGGCGGAGATCAGTCGCTCGCAGATCTGGCAGTGGGTCCGCCACGGCCGCGTCAGCCGCGAGCGGGTGCTCGAGCTCCAGCGCGAGGAGCTCGAGAACCTCGGCCCGGGATACGAGGCCGCGGCTGAGGTCTTCGCGCAGGTGGCCCTGGCGGACGAGTTCGCCGAGTTCTTGACCTTGCCCGCCTACGAGCGGTTGGCGATGCTCGGATCCGAAGACTGACAAGATGGGATCCGAAAAGGCCAGGCAAGAGGCATTTGACGGCCACATAGGGCCTATGTAGGATCCGAGAATCCCTCCGTCGAATCCGAAAGGCATGCGAACATGGCCGTCGATCCAACTCTCCACCTGAACCTGCCCTCGGTCGTCGCGGAGCTTCCCTTCCTCGCTCTTGTCCACGAGCCGCGGGAGAACTACGTCCAGTGCACGGCCGAGACCGCCGAATGCACGTGCCCCGAGTTCTGCGAGCGGGACCACGATCGTGATTGAGGCTCGAATCCATTCCGAAGCGGCCGAGCTCGCCCAGCGCTGGGCCGAGGACTCGCGCTGGTCTGGGATCCTCCGGACATACGAAGCTGAGGACGTCGTCCGCTTGCGCGGCTCAGTCACACCGGAGCACACGCTCGCGCGGCTCGGCGCAGAGCGCCTCTGGCAGCTGCTCGCGGACGAGGATTACGTTGCGGCGCTCGGTGCGCTCAGCGGCGGGCAAGTCGTTCAGATGGTGAGAGCGGGGTTGAAGGCGGTCTACCTGTCAGGGTGGCAGGTTGCCGCGGACGCAAACCTCGCCGGGCACACGTACCCCGACCAGAGCCTCTATCCCGCCAACAGCGTTCCTGCGGTCGTGCGCCGGCTGAACAACGCGTTGCTGCGCTGTGACCAGATCGACTGGGCCGAAGGTCGCAACGGAACGGACTGGCTCGCCCCGATCGTCGCGGACGCGGAGGCGGGATTCGGCGGAGCGCTCAACTCATTCGAGCTGATGAAGTCGATGATCGAGTCGGGCGCAGCCGGCGTCCATTTCGAAGACCAGCTCGCCTCGGAGAAGAAGTGCGGGCACCTGGGCGGAAAGGTGCTCGTCCCGACGAGCCACTTTGTCCGCACGTTGACAGCCGCGCGCCTTGCGGCAGACGTGCTCGGCGTCCCGACCGTGCTCATCGCCCGGACGGATGCGCTGAGTGCTTCTCTGCTGACGAGCGACGTCGATCCGGCTGACGCGGAGTTTCTCAGCGGTGAGCGCACGGCAGAGGGTTTCTTTCTCGTTCGGGATGGCCTCGAAGCGGCAATCGCACGCTCCCTCGCGTACGCGCCGTACGCAGACGTGCTCTGGTTCGAGACCTCGATGCCGGACATGGGTGAGGCGCGCGCTTTCGCCGAGGAGATCCACAAGGACTTCCCGGGCAAGCTCCTCGCCTACAACTGCTCACCGTCGTTCAACTGGAAGCGGCATCTCGACGAGGGGCAGATCGCGACGTTCCAGCAGGAGCTCGGGGCGATGGGGTATCGGTTCCAGTTCATCACGCTCGCCGGGTTCCATTCCCTCAACGCCGGGATGTTCGAGCTTGCGCGAGGCTATGCGGCCAACGGCATGTCGGCGTACGTCGAGCTGCAGGAGCGCGAGTTCGCCCTCGAGGCTGACGGCTACACGGCCACGCGCCATCAGCAGGAGGTCGGCGCCGGTTACTTCGATCGGGTGACGGCAGCAGTCTCGGGCGGGGAATCGTCGACGCTGGCACTGCACGGTTCGACGGAGGAAGCCCAGTTCAGCAAGGAGCGCGTCTGAACGCGCCGTCGGCGTACAGTTCCGGGGAAGTGGACGGCCTCGGAACCAAGGCCGACGACATCGCGCTCGAGATCGAGGAGGCGATCGTCTCCGGCGAGCTTGCGCCCGGTGAGGTGCTCCGCCAGGACAAGCTCTCCGAGCAGTACGGCGTCAGCCGCACTCCGGTTCGCGAGGCGCTGAGGCGGCTCGCCGCGCTCGGGCTCGTGCAGTTCGAGCCGAATCGCGGGGTCCGCGTGCGGACGTTGTCCCGCGAGGGCATGTGGGAGGCGTTCCTCGTGCGTGCCGAGCTGGAGGCGCTCGCGACGGGCCTCGCGGCGGCGAAGATCACGAAGGCCGATCTCGACGAGCTCGAAGAGGCGGAGAAGCGCTTTGCGCGACTGAGTCGAGCGATACGCGCACGCGAGCCCGGGGGTGACCGACGTGCGTTGACCGCGGAGTGGATGCATGCCAATCACGGATTTCACGACGTGATCTACCGAGTCGCGGACGCGCCGTTCATCGAACAGATGGCCAAGAGCGCGAGGCGGACGTTCTCCGGGCCGGCGATCTGGGCGCCGGGGGACGAGACGATCGACGAGCTCTACGCCTACAACGAGCGGCAGCACCGTGCGATCCAGGCGGCACTCGCGGCAAAGAGCGTGGACGGCGCACGAGCGCTGGCACACGCACACGTCATTTCTTCGTTTCACCTCCTGGAGTCGATTCTCGACCAGGTCGGCGTCCGCCCTGCCGGCTGGTCATCGAGCAAAGTCCGGCTCGGCTCCGCCGAGCCATGATGACTTCGCTCGATTGTGGCTCGACCCGACGCGTTCGGTAGCCGACGCCGGCAAAGCCGGCATCGGCGGCGAGTGCGTGGGCTGACATATGTCTGTGGTTGACTAGCTGCGTGGACGCACCAACACGTTGCGCAATCGTGACGGGGGCGGCAACCGGGATCGGTCGTGCAACTGCGCTCGCTTTCGCAAGAGACGGATACGCGGTCGCGCTTGTCGGCCGCCGCGCTGAACCGCTCGAGCAGCTCGCGGGCGAGCTTCGCGACAGCGGCGGGAACGCGATCGCCGCTCCTGCGGACGTCACCTCCCGCGAGCAGGCCGCCGCCGCTATCGCTGCGGCGGCCGAGCACTTCGGCGGCATCGATGTACTCGTCAACAACGCCGGAGTGGGGGATAGCGCGGCGCTACTCGACGAGTCGCTCGAGCGCTGGGAGGAGACGCTGCGGATCAACCTCACGGGAGCATTTCTGACCACGCAGCTCGCGCTCCCACACCTGATCGAGCGCAGAGGGGCCGTGGTCAACGTCGCCTCGGTCAACGGCGTGCTTGCCGGGCCGGGCTGGGCGTCGTACTGCGTCTCGAAGGCGGGGCTGATCATGCTCGCGAAGTGCGTGGCGAACGACTACGGCCGCGAAGGCGTTCGTGCCAACGCCGTCTGCCCCGGCTGGGTGCGGACACCGATGGGTGACCACGACATGGATGAACTGGGTCATGCGCACGGGATCGACCGAGAGGGCGCCTACGAGTTGGCGCACCGGCACCACCCGCTCGGGCGTCCAGCGCAGCCAGAGGAGATCGCTGACGTGATCGCGTTCGTCGCCTCTCCACGTGCCGCGTACGTCACCGGCGCAACGGTCATGGTCGACGGCGGCACCACCGCCGTTGACCCGACAGCTTTCTAAGGCTGAGCTCCTGCGAGTGCTCTGCGCACCTTCGGAGTGAGCGGCACCGGCCGGCCGTCGGCGCCGACGTTCACGGCGGTATGCCGGCCGCGGATGCAGACCTCACCGTCGGGCCGGCGGATCTCCCAGCCGTAGGTGATCGAGCTCGTGCCGATTTTCTCTGCAGCGAGCTCGACCTCGAACTCGTCCTCGAAGCGCAGGACCGCGAGGTACTCGGCCTCGACCGCCCGGCGCGGGTAGTCCGCCCAGTCGTCTAGGAGCCCGAGTGACCGCATCAGGCCTGTCTCCGCCGCCTCCGCCCACCGGAACGCCGCAGTGAAGTGGATCCGGCCGCCCGCGTCCGTGTCGATCCACGCCACCCGCGCTTGTGAGATGTGGCGGGGAGAGACGTCGTCGATCACGGTGCATTAGAGCAGCGGAAGGGACTATCGTGCGCGCGCCGTGGGCCGCTTCCGTTCTCCACACGACCGCGAGATCGTCCGCCTTGCGCTGCCGGCGCTCGGCGCGCTCGCCGCGGAGCCGCTGTACATCCTCGTCGACACCGCGATCGTCGGACACCTTGGGCGGCCGCAACTCGCGGCGCTGGGACTCGCGGGGACGGTTCTTGCCGGGGCATTCACGATGTTCAACTTCCTCACGTACGGCACGACGGCAGTCGTCGCGCGCGCCTCCGGCGCCGGGGAGCACGAACGCGCAGCCCGGCTAGCGGCACAGGCGCTCTGGGTCTCGCTCGGGATCGGCCTGCTCCTGCTGCTCATCTGCGAGGTGCTCGCCGGCACGCTACTGCAAGCGCTTGGGGCGCACGGCAAATCAGGCGACTATGCGGTGACGTATTTCCGGATCGCAGCGATCGGGCTGCCGGCGGCTCTCGTCGCGCTCGCGGGGCAGGGGTACCTGCGCGGTGTCTCGAACATGCGCCGGCCACTCGAGATCGTCGTCGTGGCGAACATCGTGAACGCGGTACTCGAGGTGCTGTTCGTGTACGGCTTCCATTGGGGAATCGCTGGGTCCGCCGCGGGGACGGCAATGGCCCAGACCGGGATGGGAGTTGCGTTCGCCGTGGAGCTGCTGCGGCCCCACGCCGGCTCCAAGCGGCCGAGCCTGCAGGCGATGCGCCCGATGATGCGCGTCGGTCGGCAGATCTTCGTCCGGACAGCCGCGCTCTATGCGTCCTTTCTCGTCGCGGCGTCGGTCTGCGCGCGGATGGGCGATCCGCAACTGGCAGCACATCAGATCGCGTCGCAGCTCTTCTTCTTTCTCGCGCTCGTCCTGGACTCGGTTGCGATCGCAGGCCAGGTGATAGTCGGTCGCATGCTCGGTGCTGGTGATCCCGAGAGCGCTCATGC
>JBBRZA010000128.1:0-7329 GCA_038237145.1 Gaiellales bacterium | reverse complement strand
CTCATCGATTTCGCCAGCGGCCTGACGTACGCCCTCGACGGAGGAATGCAGAGGGTGGCCGACAAGGTCTTCCTCTTGACGCCTCGCAACGTCGAGGTGTCGGCCGAGGAGCGCGCGCGCCTACTCGAGCGCGGCGGCTTCTTCAACCAGGCCTGAGCAAGGAACACGGGCCATGACGCCGAATTGGGTGTGATGGCCGATGGTGCCATGCTCGGCTTGCTCTACGACGCTGTCGACAACGTCGCCAGCTTCGTGCAGGTTTTTGTCACCGTCTACTCGCTGCTGATCCTCGCCTACATCATCACCTCGTGGGTGCGGCTTCCGTACTCGCCGTGGCTGAACCGGATCCAGCGCTTCCTCTACGACGTGTGCGACCCGTACCTGCGGCTCTGGCGCCGCGTCCTGCCGACCTTCGGGCCGCTCGACCTCTCACCCGTGATCGGCGTGGCGTCTCTCTACATCTTCCTGAGAATCATCCTGAGCATCCTCGACCGCTTGCACTGAAAGGGGGAGACCATGACCCTTACTCCCGTTGAAATCCGACATCTCAAGCCCGCGAAAAGCCGCGTCGGCGGCTACCAGAGGACGGCCGTCGACGGGCTGCTGGACGAAATCGTGATGAGCTTCGAAGACGTCTGGCGCGAGCGCGCAGACCTCGCCGACAAGGTCGAGCAGCTCGAGGCGGATCTCGTTCGCTATCGCGAGCTCGAGTCGCTCCTGCGCACGACTCTCGTGTCGGCCGAGAGGGCCGCCGTCACGCTCAAGGAGCAGGCCGGGAGGGAGGCGGAACTCATCGTCGAGGAGGCGCGCTCCGAGGCCCGCGCAATCACACGGACCGCGCGCGCGGACCACGACCGGCTCCTGACGGAAGTCCGGCGGATGCGCTCCCTTCTGCGCTCGGCACTCGCGCTCGTCGATGAGGTACCCGCGGAGAAGAGCGCCGAGGCGGAGGCGGCCTGAGCGGACTGCGAAGCTAGACTCCCTGCATGGAAGCGGTTTCCACGCGTGTGCGGCTGCGTGTGTCCCCCGGCGCGGACAGTGCGCATGTCGTCGGCCGCCACGGTGAGGCGTGGAAGGTGCGGGTTGCCGCTCCGGCGGAAGGCGGCCGCGCGAACGAGGCGGTCGTCCGGTTGCTTGCTAAGACACTCTCGCTGCCGCGCGACGCCGTGACGCTCGTTTCAGGTCACGGTGCAAGGGACAAGATCGTTCAACTGACCGGCCTCGACCCGACTCAGATCGAACGGCGCCTCTCGTCGGCGGCCGGAAAGGACCACGCGTGAGCGCAATCGAGACAGATCGGTTCCGCGAGGCCCTGCTCGAAGAGAAGAAACGCGTCGAGGCCGCGATTCAGAACCTCCAGGAAGAGAACTCCGGCAATCTCGCCGAAGAGGCCGGCGAGGAAATGGCTCACGACCTCGCCGACACAGCAACCGAGACGTACGATCGCGAGCTCGACCATACCCTCGAGGAGAACTCCGAGCACGTCCTCGAGGAGATCGAGGCCGCGCTGAAGCGCATCCAGGAAGGCACGTACGGGATCTGCACGAATTGCGGCAAGCAGATCGCCGAAGAGCGCCTCGAGGCGTTGCCGTGGGCGACGCTGTGCATCGACTGCGCGCGCGACCGGGAGCGGGGTTGACCGAGCGGCTCTCGTCCCGGGCGGCAGACATCCGGGTCGGTTCGACGACCGACGGCCTGACCCCGATCTCCGTCGCCGAGCGGCAGCTCGGCGCCAGCTGGCCGCATTGGTTGAGTCTCGGCTCAGTCGCCCTCGCCGGCATCGGGGCCGACCAACTGACGAAGTCGATCGTGACGAGCCGGCTTGACCTGAACGACCAGGTGCACGTCGTCGGTGCGTTCTCGATCCACCACGTCACGAACTCGGGGATCGCTTTCGGTCTTTTCGCGAGCGCAACGTCGCTCGTGATTCTCCTGACCGGACTCGCCGTCGCCTGGATGCTCTACTTCTTTGCGCGCTCCGGTTCGCGGCATCCGGTCCTGCCGGTTGCGCTTGGCCTCGTGATCGGCGGCAGCGTCTCCAATCTGACCGACCGGGTCCGGCTCGGCCATGTGACGGACTTCCTCGACTTCAAGTACTGGCCGGCCTTCAACCTTGCCGACACATTCATCGTCGTAGGCGTAGCGGCTCTGCTGCTGGCGCTCGTGGCCTCGGACCGACAATCGTCCCGGCCCCAGCGCGTGCGTGAAGCAACGCGTCCCTGACGAGGCGGCCGGCGAGCGGCTCGACCGCTTCCTCGCCTCCCTGCCGGAGATTGGCTCGCGCGGCGTGGCGGAACGGCTGCTCGAAGCGGGGGCGGTGCTCGTCGACGGCCGGTCGCTCGGTAAGAGCCAGCGACTCTCGGGCGGCGAGGAGCTGGAGTTCGAGCCGCCGGAGCGCGAGGTCACCGAGCTCGCGCCGGAACCGATGGACCTGCACATCGCCTACGAGGACGAGCACCTCATGGTCGTGGACAAGCCCGCGGGCCTGGTCGTTCACCCGGCATCGGGGCACGCGACCGGCACGCTCGTGCAAGGCCTGCTCGCACACGACATCGCCGGGGGAGATGCGGCGCGTCCCGGCATCGTGCACCGGCTCGACCGGGACACCTCCGGGCTCATGGTCGTCGCGCGGTCGGAGGAGGCATACACCCGTCTGCAGGATCTGGTGCGCAGCCGGGCCTTGGAACGGCACTACGCCGCCCTGGTCGTCGGACGACCGCGATCGCGCAGCGGCCGGGTCGAGGCGCCGATCGGGCGCGATCGCCGCGACCCGCTGCGGCAGTCGCTCGACACCGACAAGCCGCGTGAGGCGATCACGCACTTCGAGGTAAGGGAGGTTCTGGAGCGTCACACGCTGCTCGACGTAAGGCTCGAGACCGGACGCACCCATCAGATCCGTGTGCACCTTGCGGCGATCGGTCTTCCGGTCGCGGGCGACACCGTCTACGGGCGGCCACGCGAGCTCGGGCTGGAGCGCCAGTTCCTGCACGCGGGGCGGCTCGCCTTCCCGCATCCCTTCACGAAGGAGCGGGTGGACGTAGAGTCGCCTCTACCCGCCGATCTCACTGCGGCTCTGCAGCGCGCCAGGCGCGACGAGTAGCCGCTAGAATGCAGCGGTTTTTCGCACCCGACCCGGCGGATCAGTCTGGGTGGCGGTGCCGGCGTTCGACGGATGCCGGTTCCAGCCAGGCCCCACCGGCAGCAATCAAATCAACCAGAAAGGGGACCTGATCCCAATGTCCGTCGTCTCTATGCGCGAGCTACTGGAGGCTGGAGTCCACTTCGGCCACCAGACACGACGCTGGAACCCCAAGATGCGCCGCTTCATCTTCACGGAGCGCGGCGGCATCTACATCATCGATCTGCAGCAGACGCTGCAGCTGCTGGAAGAAGCCCACGCCTTCGCCCGAAACATCGCCGAGCGAGGCGGTTCGGTCCTGTTCGTGGGAACGAAGAAGCAGAGCCAGGGCGCCGTGGAGGACCAGGCGAAGCGCGTCAACATGCCGTACGTCAACCATCGCTGGCTCGGCGGGCTGCTGACGAACTGGCGCACCATCTCCGACCGCATCGACCGCCTGCACGAGCTACGCCGGCTGAAGGACGAGGGCCAGCTCGATCTGCTTCCGGCGAAAGAGCGCATCTCCATGCTGAGCGAGCTCGAGAAACTCGACGCGAACCTCGGCGGAGTGGCTGACATGAAGCGCCAACCCGATGCCGTGTTCATCGTCGACTTGAAAAAGGAGCAGCTCGCCGTGCGAGAGGCCCGGCGGCTCGGCCTGCCGGTCATCGCGCTTGTCGACACCAACTGTGACCCGGACGAGGCCGACTACGTCGTGCCGGGTAACGACGACGCCATCCGGTCCTGCGACCTGATCGTGCGCGTGATCGCCGACGGGATCGCGGCGGGGCAGCAGAAGGCAACTCCCGCCGACTTCACCCCTGCAAAGAACGGCGTACCGCCGGAGGAGGAGGCGAGCGTCCCGGAGGGTGACGACGAGCAGGTTTCTCCGAAGGAAGATCCCGTCGCCGAGGCGGCCGACGCGGAGGCTGCGCCCGCAGCGGAGGCAAAGCCGGAAGAGGTGCCCGCCGAATGACGGGCATCAGCGCAGCACTCGTCAAGGAGCTTCGCGATCAGACCGGCGCGCCGATGATGGACTGCAAGCGCGCGTTGGTGGACACGGGCGGCGACATAGAAGCTGCCAAGCGCCTACTGCGCGAGCGTGGCATGGCGAGCGCCGAGAAGCGCGCAGGCCGCGTCACGACCGAGGGGAAGGTCGGCTACCGCATCGGTGCTGAGGCCAAGCGGGGCACGATGGTCGCCGTCGGCTGTGAGACCGAGCCGGTATCGAACAACGACGAATTCCTCGCGTTCACGAAGAAGGTGCTCGAGGCCGTCGAAGCAGACGGGCCGGAGGGCGCAGAGCAGCTCGACGAGGAGCGAAAGGCGCTTTCCGGCAAGCTCGGCGAGAACATCGTCGTCGCAGGCGCTGCACGGTTCGAAGCGGTCAACGGCGCACTCATCGAGGGCTACGCGCACCCGCCCGCGAACAAGCTCGGCGTCCTCGTGCAGGTTCGTGGCGGCTCAGGCGAGATCGCGCGCAAGGTCGCGATGCACATCGCAGCTTCGTCCCCGCAATGGGTCGGCCGAGAGGATGTCCCGGAGGAAGTCGTCAAGTCAGAGCGCGAGATCTTCGCGAACTCGGACGAGGTGCTGTCGAAGCCCGAGCAGGCACGCGAGAAGATCGTCGAGGGAATGCTCAACAAGCGCTTCTTCGCGGATCGGGTGCTGACGGAACAGCCTTGGATTCATGACACCGGGAAGACCGTGGGTCAGGCGCTCTCCGACGAGAGCGTCGAGGTGCTGGAGTTCGAGCGGTTCGCCCTGACCGGATGACCGTCCAGTCGGAGGAAGCGATCGCGGAAGCCGGCAACGGCAGTCCTGTATTTCGCCGCATCCTGCTCAAGCTCTCGGGGGAGTCGCTCATGGGCGCCCAGGAGTACGGCATGGACCGTGCGACGATCGACGCCATCGCCGAGGAGATCGTCGAGGTGCAGGCCTCCGGGGTCGAGACCGGAATCGTGGTCGGTGCCGGCAACATCTACCGTGGCATGTCGGCTGCGGCCGAAGGTATGGACCGCGCGACGGCCGACTACTCCGGGATGCTCGCGACGGTGCTGAACTCGCTGGCGCTCCAGGACGCACTCGAGGACCGAGGCGCCGACACACGGGTGCTCTCTGCACTCGAAGTGAAGGAGGTCGCCGAGCCCTACATCCGGCGACGTGCGATTCGGCATCTCGAGAAAGGCCGCGTCGTGATCTTCGCGGCCGGCACAGGGAACCCGTTCTTCACGACCGACACGGCTGCCGCTCTTCGAGCGCTCGAGATCAACGCGGACGCCATCCTGATGGCGAAGCACGGCACGGCAGGCGTGTACGGCAACGATCCGCGGCTCGATCCGGACGCCGAATTCCTCCCCGAGCTCACGCACCGAGAAGCGATCGAGCGGGGCCTCAAGGTGATGGACACCACGGCGCTGTCGCTCTGTATGGACAACAATCTGCCGATCTACGTCTTCGCGCTTGCTGACGGAAACATTCGCCGTGTCATCGCCGGCGAGCGCATCGGCACGATTATCTCGACGCCGGCGAAGGAGGAGCGCTGATGGCCACCGTCGACCAGTTCATCCAGGACGCCCAGAATCGAATGGATGCGAGCGTCGAGCACACGAAGACCGAGTTCAACACCGTGCGCACAGGCCGTGCGTCCGCTGCGCTGCTCGACCGCGTGCAGATCGAGTACTACGGCCAGCAGACCCCGCTCAAGCAGATGGCGACGATCAACGTTCCGGAACCGAGGATGCTGACGATCCAACCGTTCGATCCGACCTCGATCAAGGCGATCGAGAAGGCCCTTTTGGAATCGGATCTCGGCCTGACGCCGTCGAACGACGGCAAGGTCATCCGCCTTCCGATGCCCCAGCCGACCGAGGAGCGCCGCAAGGAACTGGTGAAAGTCGTGCGCAAGATCGCGGAGGAGGGAAGGATCGCGGTGCGAAACGTTCGTCGGGATGCCGTCCAGCACCTGAAGGACCTGGCCAAGGGTGAAGTCGGCAAAGACGACGAACACCGCGCGGAGGAACGCGTGCAGAAGCTGACCGACGAGCACACGAAGACGATCGACGATCTTTTGAAGCACAAGGAAGCCGAAATCATGGAGGTCTAATCCGCGAAAAGTGCTACGCACTTTCCGCGGGTTTGCGAAAGACCTTCGCTTCGCTTGGTAAACACGACAAAAAGATGAGCATCCTCACGAAAATCAGAACGCTGCGGCACGTCCGGGCCGCGGCCGAGCCCGACCTGCCGGACGTCGCCCACTCGGTGGCGATCATCATGGATGGCAATGCGCGCTGGGCACGCAAGCGCGGGCTGCCTATTGCCGCCGGGCACCGGGCCGGCACGAAGGCGTTGCGGCGCACGGTGGAGGCGGCGATCGACCTCGGCGTCGACTCGCTTGCGGTGTATGCGTTCTCGACCGAGAACTGGAACCGTCCGCCCGCCGAGGTGGAGCTGCTGATGGAGATCTTCACGGAGACGATCGAGCGCGAACTGCCGGACCTCGTGCGCCAGGGAGTGCGCACGCGCTTTATCGGCCGCCGCGACCGTGCGCCGGCCCCGTTGCAACAGCGTATGGCTGCGCTCGAAGGGGAGACCGAGGAGAACCGCACCCTCGATCTCTGGATCGCGTTCGACTACGGCGGGCGTGCCGAGATCGTGGACGCGGCCAACCGCGTCGTCGCGGGCGGTGTAGAGGTGGACGAAGAGACGTTCGCGTCGTACCTCAATGCCCCCGAGATGCCCGACCCCGACCTTCTGATCCGTACCTCCGGCGAGCTCAGGATCTCCAACTTCCTCCTGTGGCAACTCGCCTACGCCGAGCTGGTCTTCGTCGACACGCTCTGGCCCGATTTCGGCGAGGACCAGCTTCGCGCCGCTCTCGATGACTACGCCAGCCGCAGGCGCCGCTTCGGCGGCCGGTAGTGGCACCCCTAGTCTCGCGCGTGGTGGTCGCGCTCGTCGGCCTGCCGCTCGTGCTCGTGCTCGTGTGGGCGGGAGGCTGGTGGCTGTTCGCACTCGCGGGCGTCGCTGCGATTCTCGCGTTGCACGAGTACGCGCTCATGATCCGCTCGCTGCGTCCGGTAATCCTGGCCGCGTACGCGGGTGCCATCCTCTCGCTGCTGGGTGCGCACCTGGCCGGGCTCGAATGGACGGTGGCGGGCTTCCTCAGCACGATGGTGTTCGCGTTCCTGTTGCACTGGATCGCCTCCACG
>JBBRZA010000127.1:0-7477 GCA_038237145.1 Gaiellales bacterium | reverse complement strand
TGGGATGAGTACGCCGAGGTCGAGGCCGCGATCACCCGTGCCGAGGCCGCCGTCGAGGGTCAGCAGTACGACGAGGCCGTTGAAGCGCTGGCCGGCCTGCAGTTCTCGCCCGAGGCACGCGAACTCGAGTTCCGCGCGTTGCTCGCAGAAGCCTGGGCGCGAATGCAGGATGGAGAGCTTCGCCCGGCCCTCGAGCTCCTGATACGCGCGCGTGAGCTCTCGGAAGAGTCGGGCTTCTCTGACGTCGAGCGTGCGGACGTCCTGTATCGGATGGGTGTCTGCCGCTACAAGCTCACTTCGATCAACACCGCACAGACACTTTTGAACGAAGCACTCGACCTCGCCGACCGCTCGGGCATTCCGTGCGACCGGCTCCGGTCACACATTCTGGAGTGGCGCTCCCGCTGCTCGCGCCGCGAGCGCGATTTCGAAGCGGCACGCGAGGACATCGAGCGCGCGCTCGAACTTGCGGAGCGGCTCGACGACACGCTGACCGTTGCGCACATCACCTTCCAGGCATCGCTGATCGCGGAACGTGACGGTCAGTGGCTCCGCGCGCGCACGCTCGCCGAACGCGCGAAGGAGTTGTACGAAACGCACGGCGACCGTCAGAACCTCGGCCGCATGCTCAACAATCTCGGTGGCCTGAATTTCCTGCTCGGCAAGCCCGACGACGCGATCTGCTATCTCAAGCGCGCGTTCTCCGTTGCGCTCGAAGTTGGCAGCGACGCGGATGCAGCGCAGGCGGTCTCGTCGCTTGCACAGGTTCATCTCAAAGCCGGCGATTGGAGCTTGGCCGAAGAGCAGGCGCGCCACGCGCTCGAGTTGCTCGAGGGACGCCCCGACTTCCTGGACGAGATCGGCAACGCGCAGATCGTCCTCGGTCGTGCCCTGCTTGAACAGCAGCGGCTCGACGAAGCCGAACAGGTTTTCGCCGAGGCTGAGCTCAGCCTCTCACAGCTTTCCTCTGCCAGCCATCGCGCGCTTGCCTGGACCGCCCAGGGCGATCTCGCATCACGACGCGGCGATGACAGTAAAGCTGCCGCGCTCTATCGGCGTGCCGCAGAGGCCCTACAAGATGTTCGGTTCTAAGAAGGAGGTGATCAAGATGCTGCGGAAGATGTTCTCATTGGGAGCTCTCGTCGTGGTCGCCGTAACATTCGGCGTCGGCAACGCATGGGCAAAGCACTGGAACCCCGGCTCTCCGGCTGTAACTCACAGCAACGGAGGCTCGAGCTCGAACGGTTTCTCGGACGGTCGTTAGCGGCCGTCCGAGACGTTCGCTTGTGCCGGCTCCCCGCCGGCGCGATCGGCCTCGGCCGCTCGCCGGACCCGCAAGGTCCCGGTCATAAGGAGGATCGCGGCGAAGCCGACGACGGCATTCACGATAATGAGGGTGACGCGCATGCCGACGCTGAAACTGAGCGCCATGCTCTTCGAGGTGACGTTGCGAAAGATGTAGACGAGGAGAGCCTGCTCCGTGCCGATTCCGGCTGGGCTGACCGGGAAGATCGTGGCCAGGCTCTGGCTCACCTGCACCAGCAGCGCGTTCCGGAGCGTGGCCGGCATACCGAAGGCGCGTAGGAAGAAGAAGATGGTCGCAAGGCGCAGCGTCCAGTCGACGACCTGCCAAAGGACGACGCGGCGCAGGTAATAGGAGCGGTCGCGGAACGCCGCAAAGCCCTGCGCGACCTTCGCTTGGAACTCCTCCACACGTTCGGCGACCCACGCCACGAGCGCTGTCCCGAAGAGAAGCAGGAGCCCGAACAAGATGAGTCCGGCGACGGGATTCCGAAAAGCCCAGCCGTAATCGAGCGCAGGGAGGCTGGGACTGCGCAGCACATCGAGCCCGGGAAGCACGTGCTGCGTAACCGCCCACAAGATGAGGCAGCTCGCCACGAGCATGTCGAACATCGTCTGCAGCAAGGACGTCGAGACGAGCGTCGTGTAGGTCGATCCCTCGACCCGGTGCTTCGCGAGGAAGAGCCGCATGACGTCGCCGCCGCGGGCGGGAATGATCGCGTTCACCCCGGTGCCGGCGACGTACGAGCCGAACATCTGGCGCCAGCGCACCGGCCGATCGGGATATGCCGCCTGGATGATGTTCTGCCACGCGCGTGAGACGGCGACGAGCTTGCAGAGATGGCAGAGGATTCCGATTGCGAGCCACTTCCACTCCACCGAGGCAAGGTGGTGGAAGAAGACCCCGATGGCGTGGAGGACGGAGTGGATCACTGACGCAGTGTGGCCGACGCCGGCTTAGAAGTCGCCGCCTCCGCCACCGCCTCCGAAATCGCCGCCGCCGAAGCTCATCCCGCCGCCGAAATCGCCGCCATCGCCGCCTCCGCCTCCATCGTCCCAGTTGCCGAAGCCGCCCGCCGTGCCCGCGCCGCCCCAGGTGCCGTAGCCCAAGCCGCCGAACGCCCCGCCCAGCAGTTCACCGACGAAGAGGCCGGAGAGGAACCCCGTCCCGCCGAACGGCATGAAGTAGCCACCCGCCCACGGGCCGAAGTAGGGCGGAGCGTTCCAGTAAGGGACCATCCGGCCGCCCGTCATGACTTCGCGTGACACGGGCTGCGCGCCGCGCTCCACCGTCTGTGCATCCGCTTCGCAGGCCGGAACCTTCCGCGCGGTCCCGCTGGGTGGCGTCCAGTCGACGTCGCGCGTCGACGGGCCGTGGCGCGGATCGAAGAAGCACGGCGGGCGCCGCTCGGGCGGGTCGTGCCCGTCGAGGAGAGCCTGCGCCGCGCTCATGTGCCAGCGGCCCTCTTCAAGTGAACTCGTTACGGCTTCGAGTTGGCGTGGCTGGGTGGCTCGGTCGTACGAGCCGCTCGCTTTGTCGTAGGAATCCAGGGCCTGCGTGTACTCGTGTTTTGCCTGCTGATTGGCCTCGACAGGCTGCTCGAGCTTCTGGACGTCGTCGGCGAGTGCGATCAGGTCGTCGTGGGCCGCCGCCTTGACTTCGGCGAGCTCGGCCTGCGAGCGGCGCCGTTTGCGGACTCCGCGGAAGACAAGGAATGCGACGACTCCGGCGATCAGCAGGCCGATCACAGCGCCCCCGCCTCCGCTTGGCTGGCCGCCACTCCCACCACCGTCGCCGTCGCTGCTGCGCTCGGCGGCCACGCGGTCGACGAGGTCGAGGAGCGTGGGGGTCACACCTTCGCCGCGATGGGCGGCGAGCGCCTCGGTGGCCAGCCGGCCGGCGACACCTGGTGGCAGAACGTCGCTGCCGGCGCGGAAGTGCCTTCCGATCACTGCTGCGTAGGTGCCCTTCCGTGCAAGCGCGTCATGGATGGCCTGAAGCACGCCGTCGGGACTGCCGCCGGTCTCCTGTTCGGCGGCAGTCGGGAGGATCGCGATGTAGACCGGCCCGGCTCCCGCGGTGTCGATGTGCCGGCGCAACCGGTCCTGGTCGGCCGGCGAGGCGGCAAGCTCGGCAGCAGGGTCGACGTAGACGGGATCCGAGTTCAACGCCGCAACCGCGCGATCGATGATCGGTCCGGCCTGGGCTGCAGGGACGAGAACGACCGCCGCCGCCGTCGCGGACGCGAGCAGGAGCAGGCGTCTCACCGAGTTAGCCGGAGTCGCGCCCGTTTTCGGGCGCCATGAACGGATAGCGGTAGTCCTTCGGCGGATCGAACGTCTCCTTGATCGTGCGGGGGCTCACCCAGCGGATCAGGTTCCACATCGAGCCGGCCTTGTCGTTCGTGCCGGATGCACGCGACCCGCCGAAAGGCTGCTGGCCGACGACCGCGCCGGTTGGCTTGTCGTTGACGTAGAAGTTCCCGGCGGCGTACCTGAGCTTCTCGGCCGCCAGATCGACTGCGTCACGCTCGCGCGCAAAGACTGCACCGGTCAGGCCGTAAGGCGCACCCTTGTCGATCATGTCGAGCGTCTCGCCGTACTTTCCCTCGGGGTAGACGTAGGTCGTGACGACGGGCCCGAAGAGCTCATCCCGCATCGTCCGGAAGTTCGGATCGGTTGTCTCGAGAACCGTCGGCTCCACGAAGTACCCCTGCGAGTCGTCATACCCGCCCCCGACGAGGACCTCGACCTTCTCCGCCGCCTTTGCCTCCTCGATTGCGTCCCGCTGTGTCTTGAACGAGCCGGCGTCGATCACCGCGCCCATGAAATTCTGGAAATCGGAGACGTCGCCCATCCTGATCGAGCGGACCTCTTCGACGACACGTTCCCTGATCTCGGGCCAGAGATTCGAGGGGGCGAAGACGCGCGAGGCAGCGGAGCACTTTTGCCCCTGGTACTCGAAGCTTCCGCGCACGATGGCCGTCGCGACCGCCTCGGCGTCGGCGGAGGGATGCGCAACGATGAAGTCCTTCCCGCCCGTTTCGCCGACGATGCGCGGATAGTTGCGGTAGTTCGCGATGTTCGAGCCGATCGTCTTCCACATCGACTGAAACACAGGTGTCGAGCCCGTGAAGTGGACGCCGGCCAGATCGCGGCTGGCCAGGGCGGGGCCGCCGATCTCAGCGCCCGACCCGTAGACGAGGTTGATCACGCCGGGAGGCAGGCCGGCTGCCTCGAAGAGCTTCATCAGAAAGTGCGCCGAGTAGGCCGCGGTCGACGCAGGCTTCCACACGACCGTGTTGCCCATCAGCGCAGCGCTGCCGGGAAGATTCCCGCCGATCGCCGTGAAGTTGAACGGCGTCACTGCGAAGACGAAGCCTTCGAGCGGGCGGTACTCCATTCTGTTCCATGTGCCAGGGGCGGAGCTCGGCTGCTCGCCGTAGATCCGAAGCATGAACTGCACGTTGAACCGGAAGAAGTCGGTCAGCTCGCAGGCGGCGTCGATCTCAGCCTGGTGGGCGGTCTTCGACTGGCCCAGCATGGTGGCGGCGTTGAGGGTCGAGCGCCACGGGCCGGCGAGCAGCTCCGCGGCTCGGAGGAAGACGGCGGCGCGCTCTTCCCACGGCGTGCGGTGCCAGTCCCCCCAGGCTTCGCCCGCCGCCTTGATCGCCTGCTCGACATGGCTCGCGTCGCCCTTGTGCACCGCGGCGAGCACGTGACTCTTGTCGTGGGGCATGACGGTCTCGAAGGTGTCGCTTGTCCACACTTCCTCGCCGCCGATCACCATCGGGGCCTCGATCTGCTCCGACTGCATTTGCTGCAAGCGAAGGCGTAACTCCTCGCGCTCGGGGGTTCCGGGTGCGTACGACTTCACCGGCTCGTTTTCGGGCGGCGGCGGGCGGAAAAGGCCGGGTGCAGCAGACATCGGGGGCGATTGTAGGCTTGGGAACCGTGTCTGTGGCGTGCACCTCCTACGAAGCCCAAGGCTGGGGGGTGGGGGAGGTCTGGCTCGACGGGGCGCACCTCGTCTGGCATGAGCTCCCGCAGCCGTCTCCAGGTACTAGCGCGCGTGCGCGTGCAACCCCCACCCATCAGGGAGGGGCCGATCGCCCACCGCCCTCGCGGTCGACGCTACCGTCGAAACGCGCACGCATTGGTAACGGGAGCGCACCGAGAACGGACAAGTTGATCCAGAGGTTCAGGGCGTACTTCGCCGGCGAGCGGACTTCCTTCGGCGATGTCCAGCTCGAGCTAGACGGCTGGACGCCTTTCCAGCTCGACATCGTGCGCGCCTTGCGGCGGGTGCCGTACGGGGAGGTTGTTTCCTACGGCGACCTCGCGCGGCTTGCCGGCCATCCGCGGGCGCAACGCGCGGCCGGGACTTTCTGCGCGCGTAACCGCTTCGGGATCGTCGTTCCGTGCCACCGCGTCGTCGCCTCCGACGGCCTTGGGTCGTACGGGTCACTCGGCCCCGACTACAAGCAGCGACTGCTCGCACTCGAAGGTGTCACTCTCTGAGGATCTCCGGCACGAGCTCGCGGCGATCACGCCGCGCAGCGAGTGCGATCGTCTAGCAGAGCTCTCAGGGCTCTTTCACTCCGCGGGAAGCGTGCACCTCAAAGGGCGCGGCGAGGTCTCGGTGCATCTCGACGTCGTCGATCCGGCGGTCGCTCGCCGAGCATTCAGCCTTTTGCGCGCGTTCGGCGTCGCGTCCGAGATCCGGACGTACACGCAGCACGCCTTCGAAAGGGGCACGAGGTACCAGCTGCACGTAGCCGGAGACGACCGTGCGCTGCAGGTGCTCCACGAAGCCGGAGTCCTCACCTCCCGCCTGACGCCGCTCGAGCGCCCGCCGCGGCGCGTGGTCGCCCGGTCGTGCTGCCGAGCGGCGTACGTGCGCGGAGCCCTGCTCGGCGGCGGCTCGCTCAGCGGTCCCCGATCGCCGCACCTCGAGATCCGCAGCGCGGGAATCGAGGGCGCCGACTTCCTTGCGCGAATCGCGGACGAGGAAGGAATGCGCCTCGGAGTGCTCGACCGCGGGCGGCACGCCGTCGCATATGCGAAAGGAATCGAAACGATCGCAGACACACTCGCCCTTGCCGGCGCGAGCCGGACCGTGTTGCTCTTCGAGGAGCGCGCGGTCATCTCGGCCACGCGCTCGCGGGCCAATCGCCTAGCGAACGCCGACCACGCGAACCTGGTCCGCACGAGCAGAGCTGCACACGACCAGCTGCAAGCCGTCGAGCGACTGCGTCGGAGCGGCAAGTTGGCGAGGCTGCCCGCGCGACTTCAGGAGATCGCCGAGCTCCGGGAGCGACACCCGACGCTCTCTCTGCGTGAGCTTGCGCTCAAATGCCGGCCCCCCGCCACGAAGGCGTCAGCGCACAGGCGTTTACGGAAGTTACAGGAGCTTGCCTCAATCTAACTTTCACGCGTGGTTGTCGTCATCCCGAACCATTCGTCATACTCCAGCAGGTGGCGGGTCCGCGCTCGTCCGGCGCCGGATTCAGACCCCGTCCGACGCCAAGGTCCTGAGCGTGGTTCAACCGGAGGAGGAGGTCGTCCTCGGAGCTTCTCCTCCGGCCCGCCCCTCATCGAAGTCGTAAATGCGAGCGAGTTCCAAGCCGACGCCGGCTAAGCCGGCATCGGCTGCGGCTCATTTATTTAGACTCGTCCCTATGGCGAAGATACGCGTAGGGATCAACGGGTTCGGTCGCATCGGCAGGAACTTCTTCCGGGCTCAGCTCGAGCGTGGTGGGGACTTCGAGATCGTGGCGATCAACGACCTCGGGGACGCCAAGACCATGGCCCACCTTTTGAAATACGACTCGGTGCTGGGGCAGCTCGGCGAGGACGTCGAGGTCGGCGACGGTGTGATCAGGGCCGGCAAGTCTGAGTTGAAGGTGCTTTCCGAGCGCGACCCGGCTGCGCTGCCGTGGGGTGAGCTCGAGGTCGACCTCGTGATCGAGTCCACCGGCTTCTTCACCGACCGCGAAGGCGCCCAGAAGCATCTCGACGCCGGCGCGAAGAAGGTCGTCATCTCGGCTCCCGCGACCGATCCCGACGTCACGATCGTGCTCGGCGTCAACGACGACACCTACGACGCGGAGCAGCACCACATCATCTCGAACGCATCCTGCACCACGAACTGTGTCGCGCCGCTCGCGAAGGT
>JBBRZA010000126.1:0-7492 GCA_038237145.1 Gaiellales bacterium | reverse complement strand
GGCTACATCGAGGACGTCCTCACCTCGCCGCTCCGCCCCCGGCAGCTCGCGGCCTGCTACCTCAGCGGCGGCGTCGTCCGCGGCCTGCTCGCGGCGCTTGCAATCGCCCTCCTCGCGCTTCCGTTCGCGCACGAAGGGGCAAACCCCGTGCTCGCCGCCGCCGCGCTCCTCCTGACGGCTGTCGTCTTCTCCACGCTCGGAGTGATCACCGGCATCTGGGCGGACACCTTCGACCAGCACGCGTTCATTGCCAACATCGTGATCACGCCGCTCGCCCTCGTCGGCGGCGTCTTCTACTCAGCGCGCGGCCTCGACGAGCCGTGGGCAACGCTGACCCGAATCGACCCCATCTACTACCTGGTCGACGCCACACGCGGTGGCCTTACCGGCTTCGACGAATCACCGCTCTGGCTGTCGCTCGTCGTCGCCGTCGCGGTCGGCCTCGGCGCCTTCCTCATTGCCTCGACGCTCGTGGCGCGGGGCTGGCGGCTGAAGCCATGACCGGCGAAGGCGCGCAAGGGCATTCAAGCCGCGGCGTCAGAGGCTAGAAGAAGCGTGCGCGGCGCAGCTGCCGTTCCCTGGATGCCACAGGCACGCCGGTCGCTTACGTGGGCGGCCTACCCGTTCCATCCGAGGTTTGAGGGCGGCAGGTCGAGCAGACGAGCCCCGCCGGGCGCGATCGGATGCGGGCGACGAGGTTCGCGTACAGCGATGTCCGGCGGCGGATCATCGAGTGGACGGTCACCGCAAGTCATCCGAGGCGGCCGGTGCCCGAGGAGCGAAAGAACGCGTCCGAACCAGCGCTTGCGGTCGCGCCGACAACTGACTCTGTCTGGGCGACGTGGCATCAAGCTCGGGGCGCCGCGACAGCGTCAAGCGCCTCGGCTTCCGTTCGGTAGTCCTGCATCGAGACAACTTTCTCTTGGAGGAAGCGCATCACTGTCGCAGTTTCGTCCGGCCGCTCGGGACCGCCGATCTCGCTCGGATGGGAGACGACGATCACCGCGTCCTCGCCGGCGTCACGGAACTGAAGATCGCCCCTTGCGAATCCGTGAGCGTGACGCTGGCGCAGCGTTCGCATCACCTGCTCGCGGCCGTGACAGTCCCACTCGCCACGCTCGAACCAGTGCCACTCCACAGCCGGGTCGAGGATCCGCTCGAGCGTCTCGAAGTCGCCGGCACGCCAAGCGTCCAAGCCCTGGCGCGCAATCACCATGCACCCGCGGCTCACGTCTCCAGGATAGAACTCCGCCAGGCGAAGCGCAGGTCGGAAATCTCCAGCCGGAGCCCGCAAACGGTGAAGGGGTTCGCACGAAGCGAAGCCGTTAATGCTCTGCGAGCGCTGCCTCGGCTTCTTCATGAAGGACGACACCGATGAGCTTTCTGTCGGCCGTCGTGATAACGAAGCTGGCGAGGGCTCGATGTCACGTCCGTCGACGCGGACCGTCGGCGAGCCGAGGAAGCGCAGTTGCGTCGCCGCCTCGGTGCTCAACGTCATCTCCTCGGGTCGTAGTGTGGGAACGAACTCTCGAGCGCGCGCGTGAACGAAGCTTACGGCCGAGCGCGGGACCTCTTCCCTCCAGGCGCCACGAAAGATGGAGCCTTTATGGAGCCCCGGGGTCGCAACCGGTGGCAAGAGTTACCGCAGGTTCAGGAGCCGAAAAGCGCCAAATCAAGCCAAAACCATTGCCCTCGGTTGCCACCGTTTGCCGGAAACGTTCCATGGTAAGGAGGGGATCGACGGTTCGAGTCCGTCAGAGGGCTCTATCTCCGTAAGAAACCCTGCAAATCGCCTAGTTCTGTTGTCTGTTTAGAAACGGTAGATCACCTCCTTGGTTAGGGAGGGGCTCGGCGGTTGAGGAGGACGGGATGCGTCTCGGGAATCCGATGGATAGGCGGTTTGGGAACGCGAGCCGTTCGAGCCGCCACGGTTGGGGACAGGTTCTGGGGACGATCCGCCTGCCGCGCTGCCTTGTTAGGCAACGCGGTTCGCATGACCCGTCGCCGGTGACTGCGCGAGCGTCGATTTGCGGCGACGCTCGTGGCAAGCATGCCGTGAATGGCTGTGTCCGCACGCGGGTGGTGTCGCGTCAGGGCTGGAGGTCGGGGTGTCTGACCTGGATCCGGTTGGCGCGGTAGCGGATACTTGGCTCAACAGAGCTGTTTGCCGCCGTAGGCGGGGAGTTGGCGGCGAGGCCAATCGTTCGCCGCAGCTAAGAGAGAGGCTCGATCCGAGTGCGCGCTCGCTCGAGATCGGCGTCGTCGAGGTGCCGGCGGGGGAACGGCTCCCAGATCGGCTCGGAGACAGCCATCCAGACCGCCGGCGTCAGCACACTCGGCCAGGGAGGTGGCGTCTCTCGTGAGGAAGCAGGCGTGTCGGTGTAAGCGCGCGATTGACAGTCCTCTCTGACATAGTCGCTCTCGGGGTCAGCTCAACCGCGAAGGGAGCGAACATGCCAACGGTAATCGGCTACCACGAGGTCAAGGACACGCAGCACTGGCTCGCTTCACCGAAGCGCGAAGAAGTGTTTGGCCCGCTCGGTGTCACCAACATCAGGACGTTCGTCGACCAGGAGAATCCGACGCGCGTGGCGGTGCTGATGGACGTCGCCGATATGGACGCCGTGATGGGTGCGATGCAGACGCCGGCGATGGCCGACGCGATGGAGTATGACGGCGTGCGGCCCGAAACCCTGGTGATCCTCACCGAGGCCCCGGCAACTGCTTGAGACGCACGCGGTCGCATGACGTTCCCGGACGCTGCACGGGCGAGCCAAGACGATCACCGCGACGGCCTCGTCCTCAGCGTGCATTCGGCAACACTGGCGCACAGCGCAGAGCTGTCGCCGGAAGCCCATGCGATCTCGAGCGACCTCGAGCGACCGTATGAGATAGTCATGCGGGTTCGCGAATCGACGATAGGAAGCGGCAGTGGGTGCGCACAGGATTTCCGCAGTCCTCTGCTCGGGTAACCTCGCCCGTAGCCAGGAGTTCTACGAGCAGGTGGTGGGTCTGACCTCGTCCGTCGAACGATCCCCAATCACCTTCTCTTCGAGTGCAGGGACGGGACGCTCCTCGTGTACGGACGGCCCGCGCCGAACACGGCCGATCACACGCAAGTGCGCTTGTGCACCGATGACGTGGAGCGCGATGTGCGCGACCTCGAGAATCGCGGCGCCATCTTCGAGGACTACGACCTCCCGACGTTGAAGACGGTGAACCATGTCGCGACGACCCCGGGCATTGGCAAGTCAGCCTGGTTCAAAGATCCGGACGGGAACACGCTGGCGCTGTTCGAGGCGGACCCTAGCCATGTGGTTTCTCATGACGTGTCGTAAGGAGTCTGACGGGGTGCGGCGAGTCGCCCGCGAGTTCCAGAGCGCCGAGGTGCCGGCGAATCAGGCCGACGGCGGCACGTAGCGGCCGGCTCGCAGAGCACTCGTCCTGCCACTGCCAGGTCGGGCCGGGCAGCACCCGCAAGGGCCATCTTGAACCCAACGCTCGCCCAGGCGACGCTGGCACGCCGGCTCTTGTTCGAAAGGATCGCGTGGCCAAGACCGGAGCCGACGAACGTTGCGAACCACGAGAGAAGACCCCATGACGCCTGCTCCAGATCAGCTGCGTGAGTTCGCCCGGCGGTACACCGACGCGTGGTGCAGCCAGGACCCGGCACGCGTGGCCGAGAACTACGCCCCTGACGGTTCGCTCACCATCAACGACGGCCCACCCTCAGTGGGGCGCGCCGCCATCACCCAAGCCGCCCGATCGTTCATGGTCGCCTTCCCGGACATGCAGGTGCTCATGGACGACCTGCGGTTGCACGGCGAGAACACCGAATACCGCTGGACGCTCGTCGGAACGAACACTGGCCCGGGCGGGACAGGGCGCCAGGTCAGGATCAGCGGCTTCGAGGAGTGGACAATCGGGGACGACGGCCTCATCGCTGCATCGCTCGGCCACTATGACCAGGCTGAGTACGACCGCCAGGTCGAGCATGGTGTAGAGCTGCGCTAAGGGCGCTCGTCTCTAGGGCTCGGGTGCCCGAATTCCTTTCTGTTCCGCGCGGGAAGTAGGGTCAGCACGGAGATGACGCCTTGTGAGTGAGCGGCTCGATCGTCGGCTCGTCGCGGTGATGTTCACCGACATGGTCGGGTACACGGCGCTGTTGCAAGCTGACGAGCGTATGGCACTCGAGCAGCGCGGCCGGTACTGGAGCGCGCTCGAGAGCCACCACGATGCCTTCGCTGGGACAATCGTGCAGCGGCTCGGGGACGGCAGCATGAGCATGTTCCCGAGCGCGCTGGGTGCCGTGCTCGCCGCAGTTGCGGTGCAGCGGGAGCTCGCCGCGCAGGACGTTCCGGTGCGGATCGGCGTCCACGTGGGCGACGTGATCGTCGAGCCCGAACGACTCACCGGCGACGCGGTGAACATCGCCGCCGGCTCTACTCATCCGAGCGACCAAGAGAACATGGCAAGATCGAACGACAGGCGTTCGAGCTCGATTTCCTTGCCCGAGGCAACCTAGTAGGTGACGCGCTCGGCATAGTCACTCGGAAGGAATCGGCGCGCCTTGTCGAACTGCCTCGGCGACTCCAGGATCCGTTGCGCGCGCAAGTCGGCCACCCGGCGCAGAGCCGCAAGATGCGCGCCCTCCGGGTCGACTGCGTGAGTGATTCGTCTCTCCACTTCAGCCAATCGACTTGTATGCCTTGAGGGTCGTGCCGCGGGCGCCAAACTTCTGAGCCTTGCGCCGCGTGTCCTCGAACTTCGAGCGCGCGTAGGTGTCGACGAGCTGTCCGGTCTCGATCCGCTCGAAGCCGTGTCGCTCTAGAAGCTTGGCGTACGCTGCTTCCAGCAGCGCCCCGGCTATTCAGCCGGTCCAGAGGTCGATGTTGCGGCGGCCTTCGGCGCTAACAGGGTTCTGGATCGTCACGTCGGCGACCTGGATTCGCCCACCGGGGAGGAGCACGCGGTGAAGCTCTGCGAAGACCGCGTCCTTATCCGGGATCAGATCAATGACCCCATTCGAGACGATCACGTCGAAGCTCTCGTTCCGAAACGGGAGCTGTTCCGCCTCGCTCTCGACGAATTCGACGTTTGTCGCCCCCATCTCCGCCGTTGCGGCACGCGCCTTCGCCAGCATTTCCGGCGTCATGTCGATCCCCGTGACGCTGCCGCGCTCGCCGACCATCTGCGCGGCGATCAGCGAGTCGGTACCGGCACCGGAGCCGAGGTCGAGCACCCGCTCACCCGGCGCGAGCCGGCCAAGCTGCCACGGATTCGCAACGCCCGCGAAGGACTCGACCGCAGTCTCCGGCACATTCGCAAGCTCGCTGGGGTAGCCGAGGTCTTCTGCCCACGGCCGGCCGGTTGGGAAGATGAAGTCCTTCTCCGGCTCCGCAGAGACGGATGCGTAGGTCTTCTTGATCTCGCTCTTCAGGACTCCAACGTCGATCTCAACTTCAGCAGTCATCACGCCTCCTCTCGTCGGCAAGCTGTCTTCACAATTACGTCAGCTCCCTGTACATTCGGTTCCAAGCGTGCTTGGCATCGCGGGACTTCTCGTCCCGAGATTGATGTGAAGCCCGGTCGGGCTGACGGGACGTCAGTAGCTAAAGACGGTCGCCCCATCACCGATCCATTCCCAAAGGGGAGTCGCCCCGGTCAGGCGCGCGTTCGGCACGAGGTCGGACGCCCCGAGTTTGCGCGTGTTGAAACAGATCGGACAAGGGAGCAACATGCCGCCGCCCTCGGCGAACTGTTCGAGCAGCTGCGGCAGCGGCGGGCAGCCATCGCACGCGGTGCCCTGCCCGTAGCCGGGCAACGCCAGCCGAACTGCCTCCTTTGTCAACCAGATCGCGACTTCCTTCCCCGCAGTGAGCGCCGCGGTCGCGACCAGGAAGGCGATCGTCACACGTTCGCCATCCTCAAGTCCAGTCGTGAGGTTAATCAGAACCTTGTCGTTTCCCGACATTTTCTCCTCCGTTCGCGTGAAACTCGGCTACCCACCGACGCGGGCCACACAATCTCGCGCCGAGGAGATTGGACATCAGCATCTAGGGAACGGCCGCGGGTCGAAGCGCGCGGCGCGGCTTCCAGGAGGTGACGGCAACGAGCAGGCCGCTGGCGCCGGTGATCGCCGCGACGATGAGGATCGCAGCTCGCGGCGAGGTGGCATCGGCGCCCACACCGGCGATCAGGGCGCCGAGCACAAAACCGAAGTCGCGCCAAAAGCGGTAGACGCCGACGACACGCGCGCGGTCGCGCGGCTGGCTCGCGTCCGAGACGGCCGCGATGAGGGTCGGGTAGACCATCGCCGTGCCGGCGCCGAGGAGCAGTGCGGCGGCGAGCGAGGGCGCGAAGGCGCCGTCGCCGGCGACGAGCAGACCGAGCGCGCCGGCCTGCACGACCATTCCTCCGGTGATCAGCGGCTTTCTGCCGGTGTGGTCGGAGAGCCAGCCCGTGACGAGTTGGCCGGTGCCCCAGACGACCGGGTAGGCCGCGGCGACAACGGCGATCTCGCGCAGGCTCGCGTCGTGCGCTGCCAGGAAGAGCGGCGCCAGCCCCCAGGCAAGCGCGTCGTTGAGATTGTTGACGAGCCCGGCTTGGCTGCACGTGCGCAGGATTGGATCGCGCAGACTCGTCTGTGCGAAGGCGCTCGATAGGCTCGCGTGGACGCGCGTGGGTCGCCCGTGCTCCTGTTGCTCGAGCGCGACGTGCGGACCGGTGTCGCGGACTGCCAACATGGTGACGACGAGCCCAGCCGTCGCGATCAAGGCCGCGCCAACCCAGACGACCGTGCGAGGCGCATAGCTGGCGGCGAGCAGGCCGGTGACGAAAGCGGAAGCGGCGACGCCGAGGTAGCCGGCCGCTTCGTTCAGCCCGAGGGCAAAGCCGCGGCGACGCGGCCCCGCCAGGTCGATCTTCATCAAGACCGTCATCGACCAAGCGAGCCCCTGGCTGACGCCGAGGAAGAGGTTGGCCGCAACGATGAACCACCAAGAGGAAGCGAGCCCAATCAGTATCGGCACGGGTAGCGCCACCAGCCAGCCGATGACGAGCAGCCGCTTGCGCCCCACCCGCTCGGCCAGTTCGCCGGCGGCGAGGTTGGTGACTGCCTTGGCGGCGCCGAACGCGACGACGAAGGCGAGGATCGCCGAGGTCGACCGGAGGCCGAAGTCCTCCTTGCCGACAAGCGGCAGCACGCTTCGCTCCAACCCGACCATGCCGCCGACGAGAGCGCTCAGGCCGACGAGGAGAGCGAACTGGCCAACGTTCGCCCGCAAGCCGAGTCGAACGAGGGCGCTCACGCGGGCGCGCCCACGTCGCCGGAGCGGTTACGCGCGACGATCCGTTTTTGCTCTGCAGGCTGTGGCGGCATGTCAGTGGTCAGCGCGTCCGCGAAGGCGTCCGCGTCGGAGTAGGCCAGTTGAGGATTGTGGGCGCGCTCGAAACCAATCGAGGAGACCGGGTTGCCGGAAAGCCCCCGGCC
>JBBRZA010000125.1:0-7698 GCA_038237145.1 Gaiellales bacterium | reverse complement strand
GCGGCGAAAGCGCGAGCTCGAGGAAGGGACGCATGGCCCCATCGACGATCCTCTGTACGATCACCGTGACCAGGACGAGCCGACGGGTACGCGGGCCTAGAAATGGCTGACGACCTACTCACCGTCGAGAACGTCCGCAAAGAGTTCGGCGGGCTGATCGCCGTCTCGGACCTCGATTTCAGCATTCCCGTGGGGTCGATCGTCAGTCTCATCGGGCCGAACGGAGCCGGCAAGACGACGTTCTTCAACATGCTCACCGGGGTGTACAAGCCGACCTCGGGCCAGATCGTGTTCGACGGCACCGATGTGACCGGCAAACCTCCACATGCGATCACGAAGCTCGGTATCGGACGGACGTTCCAGAACATCAGGCTGTTCCCGCAGATGACGGCACTCGAGAACGTCCTGGTCGGAATGCACTCGCGGCTGAAGGGCGGCATCCTCGGCTCGATCTTCGGCATGCCGCGGGTCCGCCGCGAGGAGCGTGAGGCACACGAGAAAGGTCGGGCGCTTCTGCGCTACGCAGGACTGGGCCGTGTCGACGACGAGCTCGCCGAGAATCTCTCTTACGGAGACCAGCGCCGCCTGGAGCTCGCGCGTGCGCTCGCGACCGAGCCGAAGCTCCTTCTTCTCGACGAGCCCACGGCGGGAATGAACCCGCAGGAGACGGCCGCCTTCACCGACTTTCTCGCGAAGCTCCGCACTGAGCGGCCCATAACGATCCTCCTGATCGAGCACGACATGAAGGTCGTGATGGGTATCTCCGAGCGGGTCACCGTGCTCGACTACGGCGAGAAGATCGCCGAGGGAACGCCGAGCGAGATCCAGAAGAACGAGCGCGTCATCGAGGCATATCTCGGCAAGGCGGCGATCGCGTGAGCAGCAAGCCCGAAGGTGACGGCGCGCTGCTCCGCGTCGAAGACGTCCACACGTACTACGGCTCGATCGAAGCGTTGAAGGGGATCTCGCTCGAGGTTCACGAAGGCGAGATCGTCACGCTGATCGGTGCGAACGGCGCGGGGAAGTCCACGACACTTCGTTCGATCAACGGCCTGAATCATCCGCGGCGGGGATCGATCCACTTTCGCGGGCGCGACATCACGCGCGATCCGCCACACGACATCGTGCGCCGCGGGATCTCGCAGTCTCCGGAAGGCCGCAAGCTCTTTCCGCGCATGTCGGTGCTCGAGAACCTCGAAATGGGAGCCTTCCAGCGGTCGGACCGGTCGGAGCTGAAGGGGGACCTCGAGCGGGTGTACTCGCTGTTTCCGAGGCTCTCCGAACGAAAGCAGCAGCGGGCCGGCACCCTCTCCGGGGGCGAGCAGCAGATGGTGGCGATCGGGCGTGCGCTGATGGCGCGCCCAGGGCTGCTCCTCCTCGATGAGCCGTCGATGGGCCTCGCGCCGATCTTCGTCGAGCGGGTCTTCGAAACCATCGTCGAGATCAACAAGCAGGGCACGACGATTCTGCTCGTGGAGCAGAACGCGATGATGGCGCTCGACGTCGCCAACCGCGGCTACGTGCTCGAAACCGGCACGGTTGCCCTCGCCGACGATGCAAAGGCGCTACGCCGCAACGAGCAGGTGAGAAAGTCGTACCTTGGCGAGACGGATTAGCACTCTGAACGCGCGCTAGCCCGAGCCGACTCGTATCGGGAAGTACGGCGGCGAGAGGAGGAAGCCGACGCGTGGCGGGCGCTCTGTCCAACCACGAGCCATCGTCAGCGCCGGCCCGACACCGTGTGTCGGGACGAAGCCGAGCTGCCGGGCCGCACCGTGATCGCGGCAGCCGGCGATGATCACGTGTCCGAGCCGTCCGAGTGCCGGCCGGCAGGCGTCCCAGTCCATGAAGGGCAGCAGTGGATGGACGGAGCGGCCGGCGCGGTAGGCCTCGAGCGCGCGAGGATCGGCGGCGGCGGCACCTTCGGCTTCGGCGAGCGCGGTGTTGTCGGGGCCCGTGGCGCGCGTCGCCGCGAAGAAAGCACGGTACGGCTGCTGCGTGGGATGGGTGAAGTGGCGCTGGAAGTGGTTGAAGAGGATCGCGGTGCCTCCCTCTGCGAGCGGAAAGGAGTCGCGCCAGAGCCGTAGCGCCAACCCGAGCCCGAGGTATGCGCCGAGAAGCGGATTCGGGCGTTCGCGCGGGAGGTACGGAGTCGTCCGCGGCACGCCGATGCAGATGGCGTCGAGCTCGCGGTCGAGAGTGACGCCCCGGAGCTCGACGCCGCGAAGCAGCGCTTCGGTGTGAGCAACGGAGGGGGGCCCCGCGAACGCGGCTGCGACCGTCCGCTCCAGGGGCACCGAACGCAAGACGTACGCGCGCAGCAGCTCGGGCAGCACTCGGAAGAGATGACGGAACGGCGAGCGCACGACGCGCTCCAGCGCCTGAGCCTCGTACGGGTAACCGCCAAGGGTGCCGCCGAAGCGCGGATGGTTGAGAACGAGCGAGGCGCCGATGACCGGAACGCGGCGCCTCAGCGCGCGTTCGATCTCGAGCCCCAGCCGCCAGCCTTGCGATGCAGACGTCTCGAGCAGCGAATACGCACCGGCGGCGCGTAGCACCTCGGTCCCGGCCGCCCCGACCAGGGCGGCCGGTCCTCCATGCAGCACGGTCTCGGCGGCGGTGACCACCACGACGACGTCGGTGCGAACGAGTGCGGGGTGGACGCGAAGCGGGATCGAACCGGCAGTGCCGATCTCGACGAGATCTTCGCGCTCGGCGTCGTGCACCTCGACGTGACCGTGAAAGCGCCGAGCGAACTCCGGGGAGACCAGTGTCTCGAGTTGTTCGTTCCCCGCGCGGCGCGCGAGCCCGCCCGCGACGAGCAGGGTCTGGTAGCCGGTTGAAATTCCCAACCGTTCGAGCTCCGCGACGGCCGCGGCGATCGCAGCCTGGCGCGGGTCGCGCTCCGCGCCCGGCAGCGGCAGGTGTGGCGGTTCGACGACGATCGTCGCGCGCGCCCCACGCGACACGAGCGCTTCGAGCGGGTCACCTGCGAGAGGGAAGCGCAGTGCGTCGCGGACAGCCGCGCCGACGTCCGCGACGGAGTCCGCGGGCGGAGGTGGTTGCAGGACGATCGCATCGTCGTCAGCCGTCACGACGACGAGCCGGGACCCGGCGAGCAGCGGGATCCGCGTCATGGCGACCGGCGATTCAGGGCAGCCCCGGAAAATGGGTAAATCTCTGGCTCTCGCATTGGCGCTGGACGATAGCGTTGGCTCGATGTCGCCAAAGACGCTCACCGGGGCTGAGCTCCAGCTCGACGACGCCCCGGTGCGCGATGCCGAGCTCTTTCTCGTGGACGGCAACAACCTCGCCTACCGGGCGTTCTTCGCGCTGCCCGAGGAGCTGGCAACCACCGAGGGCTTCCCCACGAATGCGCTCCTCGGGTTCACGAACATGCTGTTCAAGCTCCTTTCGGACTACAAGCCGAAGGGCGTCGCGGTCGCGTGGGACACCCGTCCGGCCGAGCGGCTGGAGGTTGCTTCTGACTACAAGGCCGACCGGCGCCCGACGCCGGGCCTGCTCTCCGAGCAGTTCCCGTTCTTCCGGCCGATCGTGGAGGCGTTCGGCTACCGCAACCTCGAGTTCGAGGGCTGGGAGGCCGACGACGTCATCGCCACGTTGGCGACACGCGCGGACGAGGCCGGAATCAGGACGGCGATCGTGTCGACCGACCGGGATGCCTTCCAGCTGGTCTCGGACAACGTCAGCCTGATGATGACGCCGCGCGGCGTCTCCGACGTCCAGGTCTACACGCCCGATCGTGTTGAGGCTCGCTACGGAATCCGGCCGGATCAGATTCCGGATTTCATCGGGTTGAAGGGCGACACGTCGGACAACATTCCGGGAATCCCCGGTATCGGCGACAAGACCGCCGGCCAGTTGATTGCCCAGTACGGCTCACTCGAAGAAGTGATCGAGCACGCCGACGAGCTCTCGCCCGCGCGACGCAAGAACATCACCGAGCTCGCCGAGCAGGCGCGGCAGTCCAAGGCGCTGGCGACGATGCGGCGCGATCTCGATCTCGGCTGCGATCCCGCTGAGCTCGTGCTGCTGCCGCCCGACCGCTCCGAGCTGCGTGAGATGTTCCGGCGGTTCGAGTTCCGTAACTTGCTCGGGCGCGTCGACATCCTTGACGAAGCCGTGCCTGCGCAACCGATGGGCGTCGAGGGGACGCAAGTTGCCTGGCGTGAGGGGGAGCTGCCGGAGGTGCGGGGCCATGCGTCGCTCGCGATCCGTGACGGTCGCTTCGCGCTTGCACAGGACGACGGCGTCATCGTCGGTGATTGGGAGGCGGGCCTCGAGCGCCGGCTCGACGAGGCAGAGCTCGTTGCGCACGACTTCAAAGCTTTGCCGCGGCTGACGATGGAGCCGGCAGAGGACACGATGCTGCTCGCCTACCTGATCGAGCCGGGGCGAGCGGGGTACGAGCTCGACGACCTTGCGCAGGAGTACGGCGTCGAGCCCATTCCTTTCCCGGCGGTGGACGACGAGACGGCTGCGCTCGTACGTCACGCGGAGATACCACGGCGGCTCGCGCCGACGATGTTGGAGCGCGTCCGGGAACGGGGCGCGGAGGATCTCTATCGCGACATCGAGCTCCCGCTGACCGCGGTGCTCGCGGCGATGGAAGACGCGGGCGTCAAGATCGACACGTACCGCATGGGTGAGATCACCGCCCGCCTCGCCGACCGGGTCGAGGAGCTCGAAGCGAAGGCGTACGAGCTCGCGGCGGAGGAGTTCATGCTGGGCTCGACGCAGCAGGTCGCGCGCATCCTCTTCGAGAGGCTGCAGCTGACGCCGGGCCGCAAGGGCAAGACGGGCTACTCGACGGATACCCGCGTGCTCCGTTCGATCCGCGACGAGCACGAGATCGTGCCGGTGATCGAAGAGTGGCGCGAATACTCGAAGCTGCTCAACACCTACCTCGGGCCGCTGCCGTCGCTGCTCTCGGAGACCGACGCTCGCCTGCACACCACCTTCAATCAGACGGTCGCGTCGACGGGACGGCTCTCCACGACGAACCCCAATCTGCAGGCGATCCCGATCCGTACGGACCTCGGCAAGGAGATCCGCTCGGCGTTCGTCCCGGAATCGGGCTCGCGCCTGCTGTCGGCCGACTACTCGCAGATCGAGCTGCGCATCCTCGCCCACGTGTCCGGGGAGCCGAAGCTGCGCGAGGCCTTCGCTCGGGGCGAAGACATCCACACCGCCACAGCGGTCGAGGTGCTCGGGAAGGAGCCTGCGGAGCTAACGTCCGGTGACCGCTCGATCGCGAAGATGATCAACTTCGGCATCGTCTATGGAATCTCCGCGTTCGGGCTCTCGGAGAATCTCGAGATCCCGCGTGACGAGGCGCAGCAATACATCGATGCATACCTCGCGCGCTTCCCGCTCGTGCAGGACTTCATCCAGCGGACGATCGAGCAGGCGAAGCGCGACGGCTACGCGACGAGCCTGCTCGGACGGCGTCGGCCGACGCCGGAGATCCGCGCCTCCAACCGGGCGACGCGTTCGCTGGGTGAGCGCCTCGCGGTCAACTTCGTCATGCAGGGATCGAACGCCGACATCATCAAGAGGGCGATGATCGCGATCCACCGGCGCCTCCGGGACGAGGGTCGAGCAGCGCGACTCGTGCTCCAGGTGCACGACGAGCTCCTGCTCGAGGTGCCCGAGGCGGAAGTCGGCCCCGTGCGAGAGCTCGTTCGCGAGGAGATGTGCCGGGCGTATCCGCTCGACCCACCACTTGCGGTCGAGATAGGGGTCGGCGACGACTGGAGCGAAGCCAAGAGCTAGGCCACCGCCTCCTGCCAGAAGCCTTTTAAAAGTGCGCGGGCTCGGCCCGCGCACGTTCCCGCGAAGCGGCAAACCCTGAACCCGGGCGAAAGCGTAGCTTTCGCCCGGAAAAAGCCCCTGGCTATACTGATCGACCGCTGATGGCCACCGAGCAAACCGAGCAGAGAATTGCAGGCGACGGCGTCTGGATCACCGGTCCGGACGGCGACCTGATCCCGGACTACGAGTCCACCTTCCCGACCATCAACGAGGGTGAGGTCGTCCACGGCCAAGTCGTGCGGGTGGACAAGGACGAGGTCCTCGTGGACATCGGCTACAAGTCGGAGGGCGTGATTCCGGTCGCCGAGCTCTCGATCCGGCGCTCCGTGAATCCGGCCGACGAGGTCTCGGTCGGGGACGAGATCGACGCGCTCGTAATGACCAAGGAGGACGCCGAAGGGCGGCTGATCCTCTCGAAGAAGCGCGCCCGCTTCGAGCTCGCCTGGAAGGCGATCGAAGGCGCTGCCGAATCCGGGGAGCCGGTGAACGGCCGTGTGATCGAGGTCGTCAAGGGTGGACTGATTCTCGACCTCGGAGTGCGCGGGTTCCTCCCGGCGTCGCTCGTCGACATCCGCCGCGTGCAGGACCTCGACGAGTTCATGGGCCAGGAGCTACGCACCAAGGTGATCGAGCTCAACCGCTCCCGCAACAACGTCGTGCTCTCCCGTCGCGCCGTCCTCGAGGACGAGCGCAAAGAGATGCGCCAGGCGATCCTCGACCGGCTCAATCCGGGCGACGTCGTCGAGGGACAGATTTCGAACATCGTCGACTTCGGCGCCTTCGTCGACCTCGACGGCATGGACGGCCTCATTCACATCTCCGAGCTGTCGTGGTCGCACGTCAACCACCCGTCAGAGGTGCTCGAGATCGGCCAGACGGTGAAGGTGAAGGTCCTCGACATCGACCGCGAGCGCCAGCGCATCTCACTCGGCCTCAAGCAGACCCAATCCGACCCCTGGCAGCAGGTGCTCGAGCAGCACAAGGAAGGCGACGTTGTCGACGGCAAGGTGACGAAGGTCGTCACTTTCGGCGCATTCGTCGAGATCCTGCCGGGCGTCGAGGGCCTCGTGCATATCTCCGAGCTCGCGCAGCATCACGTCGAGAACCCCCGGGAGGTCGTGTCGCAGGGCGACACGGTGCCGGTGCTGATCCTCGAGGTCGATGCGGAGCGCCGCCGGTTGTCGCTCTCGCTCAAGCGTGTCGACGCCGATCGGCGTGCAGAGTCGGAAGGGCCGATCGAGGGAACGCCGCACCTCGACCTCTCGGAGGACGTCTTCAGCGACTCCGCGTCGGCACCGTTGGCGCCGGAGCTCGATGCGCCCCCGGCGGCCGCTGAGGAGGCCATCGAGCGCGAGGCCGTCGACGTGGGCGACGACGTTGACCCGGCTGCGGCCGACGAAGCACCACCCGCTCCCGCGGACGAAGGACCCTCCCCCGCGGACGAGGCACCTCCTCCCGTCGAGCCCGTTTCCGACGAGCACTAACGCCAAGCGTCCACTCGCAGTCGCGATCACCGGCGGAATAGGCGCCGGCAAGAGCGCGGCACTCGAAGCGTTTGCGCGCCACGGTGCCGCGACGCGGTCGAGCGATGAGATCGTGCACCGGCTGCTCCGCAGCGACCCGGAGGTTCGACGTGAACTGGTCAAGCGTTTCGGCCCGGAGGTGATCGGCAGCGACGGCGCCGATCGCGCTGCAGTTGCCAGCATCGTCTTCAACGATCCCGAGCAGCTCGACTGGCTCGAGGAACTGCTCCACCCGAGGGTCGTGCAGGAACACTCGGCCTGGCGCCGGCAGCTGATCGAGGGCCCGGACCCTCCCGCGGTGACCGTGACCGAGGTGCCGCTCCTGTACGAGACCGACGGC
>JBBRZA010000124.1:0-7985 GCA_038237145.1 Gaiellales bacterium | reverse complement strand
TTGACCGTCAGCGCCGCGTTCCCCGGCACGAACGACGAGCACGAGAACAGCTGCACGATGAAGTTCCCCGCCGACGTGTAGTCGCGGATCCAGGCGTTCGGCCCCGCCTGAGCGCGGCGGCGAGAGTCGCCGATCGTGTCGTAGTAGACCTTCTGGTCGACCACGCGAACCTCTGCTCGATACCCGAGCGCACGGAGCACGGACGCGAAGTAGCCTGCGATGCGTCTCCTGTCCCCGTCCGACCAGACCGTCACGCGCATGCCCTGCGTCCCCGAACCCGCGACGAGCCGCAGCGCGCGGCCAACGTCGGGGGCTGTCCACGTCCCGGCCGCGCTCGGGTTCAGCGTGTACGGGCAGTAGGGCCGGTAACCCGGGAAACCCGGGGGCAGAATCTGGCACGTCGGGCGCGCGGCCTGCGGTCCACGGCTGAGCGTGGCGAGGCGGCTGCGATCGACGGCGAGGTTGACCGCACGTCGGACGCGAAGGTCGTCAAACGGCGGCACGTGCGTGTTCAGGAAGAAGAACTCGGTGCTGCCGAACGGCGCGACGCGGAGCTGCCCGAGGTTCGCGGCGTCAACCAAGAAGGGCCCGGACGTCGGCGCGGAGAACCCACCCGCGACGTCCGCACGCCCGGAGACGACAGCACGGATCTGGTCCCCGATCCCGTCGCTCAGCCGGGCCACGATCCGGTCGGGGAAGCCGTCAGGACGCGCGGCCGGCGCGAAAACACGAAATCGGCTGTTGCGGACGAGCCTGAGCTCTCGAGCAGGAACGAATCCGTCGATGCGGTACGGCCCGGTCCCCGCCAGGGGACGTCGCGAACGTGCAACAGCCATCGGCGACGCTCCGGGGACGACGAAGGCGAACGGCAGCGCGAGCTTGTACAGGAACTCGGGGTCGGGGGTCGTGAGGTGGAAGGCGACGGTGCCGGCCGCGTCGTCGGCGACGATGCCTCGCGACAGGTCGCATCGCGCCGGAGCGCGTGCGCACGCCGCCGCGCCCACGATGCTGCCGTAGAATGGCGGCGGACGGTTCTCGTTGACCGCGTACAGCCGCTCCATCGACCGCCGCACGTCTGTTGCCCGGACGCGTGTCCCATCGGAGTAGCGGACGCCGGCCCGCAGCCGGAAGACGTAGTTCCTCCCGTCGGGTGTCGCCCGCGGCACCATCCGCGCCAGGTCGCCGACGAGGGTCGAGCCACCGGAGCCTCCCACCCGGCGGTAGGCGACGAGCCCGTCGTAGATGAGGTTGAGCAGCTGCCATTCCGCGGCTTCCCACGCCACGGCGGGGTCGATGCAGCGGCACTCGGAGAGCTCGCTGGTCTCGAGGCGGAGGGTCCCACCGCGATGGGTGCCGGCGGAGGCAAGTGTGGTTACCCAGACGCCGTCCGGTGTGACAGCGGTGGCCGCGGGAGCGTTGCCGACCTCGATCGTGCGCAACACGTGTCCGTCCCCGTCGAGACGGACGAGCTCGCCGCTACCGGCGACCGCGACCCAGACGTTGTCGCCATCGACTGCGAGGCCCGACGGCGCCGCACCGACCGGCATGGACCAGAGCTTGGCGTCGCTCTCGGGGGCGATGCGGGTAACGGTCCCGTCCTGGGCGTTCGCGACCCAGACGCCCTTAGCGCCGGCGGCGAGCGCCACCGGGTCGTTGCCGACGGTGACGATGTCCACGACGTCGCCCGAGTCCGGTTCGACGCGAACGACCGAGCCCGCTGCAGGCAGGGCGACCCACACGCCGCCCGCTCCGGCCGCCACAGCGCCCGGCCCGGCGCCGACGGAGATCTTTTTCCTGACGACGCCCGCGACGGGATCCACGCGGACGAGCGTGCCGTCGACGCTGTTCGTCACCCAGACGGCCCCGAAGCCGAACGCGACCCCAGAGGGTCCGTTGCCGACGCCGATCGCGCGGACGATCTTCCCGGTCCGCGGGTCGACCTGGGACAGGTTGCGGCCCTCGGCGTCGGCGACCCAGAGCTGGCCGTTGCCGAACGCGAGACCCGCAGGACTGTTGCCAACCGCGATCGTCTGGACGTTCCCGGTTCGGGTGTCGATCCGCGAGACCGTGCCGTCGACCGTGTTGCTCGTCCAGACCGCGCCACCTCCGGCGACTGCTCGCGCCGGTCCCGCCCCGACGGCCACCTGCTTCACGAGGTCCTTCCCGTTCGCGCCGACTCGCACGGCCGCGTCGGCATCTACTAGTCCGATCCGGCTCCCGCCTCCCGTCGAGACGATGGCTAAGACCACCGCCGCAACCGCGACGACGACGGCGGCCCCGAGTACGACGACGAGCGGCGAGCGCGACGGGGCAGTCGCCGCTCGATCGACCGTGCCGCCGCGCGGCGGGGCGCCGCGAGTGCCGGATCCTGGCGGAGGACCGCCTGCTCGAGCTCCCGCAGGTCCGCCGCGGGCTCGATCCCGAGCTCCTCGACGAACTGGCGTCGTGCCTGCTGATAGGCCTCCAGGGCATCAGCCTGTCGTCCCGACCGGTAAAGCGCGAGCATCAGCTGGCGCCGCGGGCGTTCCCGGAACGGCTCGTCGGCGACGAGCGCCCGCAGCTCTGGGACGAGCGCCGCCGCTTCGGCTCGTGCGAGGTCCGCGTCGATCCGCTCCTCGAGGACCGTGAGCCGGAGCTCCTCCAGGCGACCGCGCTCGAGCTCCGCGAATGGCTCCTCGATACCCGCGAGGGGCGCGCCGCGCCACAGCGCGAGTGCCTGCCGGAGGACGCGCGCCGCCTCTTCCGGCTCGCCGCGCACGGCCGCGGCCCGGCCGCCTTCGAGCAGCCGCCGGAAGGTCTCGAGGTCGAGCTCATCCGCACCGACTTCGAGGCGGTAGCCGCTCGTCTCGGTGCGCAGGCGGCTTGTGCTGCCGAGGGTCTTGCGCAGGCGGGAGACGTGCGTCTCGAGGGCGTGGTCGGCCGAGGCCGGGGGCCGTTCTCCCCAGAGACCGTCGACGAGCGAGGCCCTCGAGACGGGGCGGTTCGCGTTCAGGAGCAGGAGAGCCAGCAGCGCCTGCTGCTTCCGACCCGGCAGCGCGAGGAGGCGCCCGTCGATCTCGGCCAGAAGTGGGCCGAGGACCCCGAACCTCATCGGCTCCATGCCCCGACGCTAACACCGTGACCGGGATTCGCCCACCTCGCGGGGCGCTGCGAGCGCGGGGCGAGGCCGGCGTGAGCGGCGTGAGAGCGGCAGGCCGCAACGTTCGGCCCACGAGCTCGCACCGGGCGGGCACCACCGAAAGAGGAACCATGAACAAGCTCGCACAGCTGACCGCTCTCGCCGCCTCCGTTGCGGCCATTGCCGTCGGCCCTGCAGCAGCGATGCGCGGGCCTGGCGAGGGCTCGGCGGTCTCGCAGCGCACGGTCCCACGTGAACCGGAAGTCCTTGCCGGTGACCTGCATGCCGTCCCGCAGCCCCAGACGCAGGTGATCCGGGTCGTGCAGACGAGCGGGTTCGACTGGTCGGACGCCGCAGTCGGCGCCGGCTCGGCCGCCGGCGCGGTCGGCATCGCCGCCGGGGCCGCGCTGCTCGCGCGTCGCCGCAGGCCGGAGGCGGCGACAGTCTGTGAACACCCGGCCGGCGAGCGGGGCCCCTCGAGAGGGAGCCCCGCTCGCCGGTTCGCGCAGCGCGGCCCGCGAGAACACAGACACAGATGGCGACGAACGAAGCCATAACCGCCGGCAGTCTCGGATGGAATCTCGCCCCGTTCTGGCGCGACCTGCTTCTCGAAACACGCTTAGCGGTGATGGTGCCGTCGGCTTTCGCGTTCAAAGAGCAGCGCCATGAACCGGCAAATGCAAGAGCGCAGCGCGGAGTTGGAAGCGCTCGCTCTGCGCGAACCGTTTGGCATCCGCCCGAGACGTTCGATGACACGGGTTTTGTGAGGAGGCCCATACGGGATTCGAACCCGTGCCGCCGCCGTGAGAGGGCGGTGTCCTAGGCCACTAGACGAATGGGCCGAGCTAGTGGGTTGAGTGTAGCGACGAGCGAGAGAATCGTTTCCGGCAGAGCGCTCCACTAGGGCGTTTTCCTGTAGAGCGGCGCAGAGAAGACCGTAGTCGGCGCGGCTACAATGCCGCGACCCTTTGCGGGGTCGTCTAATGGTAGGACGCCTGACTCTGGATCAGGTAGTGAAGGTTCGAGCCCTTCCCCCGCAGCCTCGTAAGAGCCCCGCTCAAGCTGGGGTTTTCATCCGTCGCGACGCTCCGACGCCACCATTCGAGGGATATGACAACGGCGCGCGAACCCGATTGGGGAGTCGTGGGCAAGCTCGCATTGTTGATCGCCGTGATGGGTCTCGGGCTCGCGCTCTCTGTCGGTGCCGCTCAGGCTGCGCCGACGAAAGCGCAGTTCATCCGGCAGGGCGACGCTCTCTGCCGGGAAGTGCAGCGAGAACTGGCGCCGCTGGTGCGTCGGGCTCAGGTGGCGAAGTCACTGCCGGAGAGCCGGCAGTGGGCCGCTGCAGAGCGGCTCTGGGCTGATCAGATCCGGATCCAAGCTCGCTTCACCGCGCGTTTGCGCGCAGTTGGCCTTCCTACCGGAGACTCGAAGGCGCGCAGCATCGTCCTTGGACTTGGCCGCGGCCTCGTGCTCGCCCGCCGCGTACGCGACGCTTTTGCGAGAAGAAGTACGACTTCCTTGGCTGTTGCGCTGCCGGAGTACATCCGCTTCACGGTGTCGCTCAACCGCCGCGTCGCTGTGTACGGCTTCAAGGTCTGCGGCCATTCCTGAGCGCGCGTGATCGAGCTCGGCTAGCGGCGGACGACGAGCGTGTGCGCTGCGCGGTCACCGAGTCGCTGGCCGTGCGGAGAAGTCAGCGCGAAGATGCCGCCGACCAGATAGAAGAAGAGACAGTCGACCAGACGCAGCAGGTTGCGAACGACGGAGGCTCCGAATGTCAGCTGCTCCCCGTCTTCACCTATGACCTGGATGCCGACCATGCGCTTGCCGAGCGTCGCCCCCGTTGCGGCTTCGCAGAAGACGTAGTAGCCGAGCCCGAGCGCAAGGAACAGCCAGGCCGCTCTTCCGCCAACGTCGATCCCGGCGTTCGCGTACCCGTTGCCAGTCTCGGTGTAGCCGCCGCCGGACAGCAGGCCGATGACGATCCCCGCCGGGAAGAAGACGATGATTGCGTCGAGGAGAACGGCGACGAAGCGGAGTGGGACGCCCGCGTTTTCCATCGAGCTCGTCCGCTCCCTTGCTCGACGCTCGCCCCAGCGAGGCGCGTGCGCGAGCGGCGGTACGTCTCCCAAAGCCAACCTTGCTTTCACGCCCGAGGCGATCTCGTTGGCCTCCCAGGCCGGCACGCCCGTTTGACGGATCAACAGATCCGCCAGATCGGTGTAGTCCCAGCCCTCTATTGCTGCGGCGGCGGGCCGGCCGTCAGCGTCGAAGCGGTACGCCGAGACGGTCCTGCTCTGCTCATCGACGAGAACCTCGACTCTGCCGACCGAGGTGCTGAAGGACTCCTTCATGCGGAGCCCGTGGCGGCGGGCTTCTCCATAGTCGTGACAATCGGCACTGCAGTGCCCGGACCAAGACCCCCTTTTGGAAGTTCATTCAAGGAGGTAGGAGTCGGGCTTCGAGGGCGACGAGCCCGACTCTGCCGTCGGAATTCAGGGTGAGACGAGCCCCGTCAGATAAGGATCGGTCTGCAGCTCGGCGTAGGCGTCAGCGGACATCTCGGGCGGCGTACCCGCAGCTTCGCCCTCGGCTCCGTCCTCGGTTGCCGAGTCGGCCCAGGACGCCTGAGCGAAGGCCGCATCCGCCCACGAGGCATCGGCCCACGAGGCGTCCGCCCAGGACGCATCCGCCCACGATGCCGCGCTCCAGGATGCATCTGCCCACGATGCATCGGCCCACGAGGCGTCCGCCCAGGATGCATTGCCGGCGACTACCTCGGCCCAACTCGCCGCGTCGAAGCTGAAGCTTCCAGAGCTCGAGACGAGGAACCTGTTCAGAGCCAGATTCGGGGTCGGCGGTGTTCCCTTCAAATCGCCCGCCTTCCCGGCGTTCAGCTGACCCACGCCGGCCGATCCCGGCTTCGCCTGAGGCACCGGCTTCGCGCTCATCATGAGTGCGCCCTTTACCTGATCGGGCGTCCAGTCCGGATGCCGAGCGAGGAGCTGAGCAGCCACGCCGGCGACGACCGGGGCGGAGAACGACGTGCCCGAGAGCTGGATGTAGCCGGGCGCTACGACGTTCCCGGGCTTCTGCGCCACCAGAGTCGAGCCCTGTGGCACCGGCCCGATCATGTACCTGCCGGGGGCGCCGAGCTCGGGCTTCGCAAAGCCGTCTTCGGTGTGGCCGTAGACCGACCACGATGCGTTCGCGTCGTCACCGACAGCGATCTTGTTGCCGATGTCGACTGCGCCGACGGTCATGACGAAGGGATCGTTGCCGGGCGCGTGCATGACGCCGCTCGGACGTCGAGCTGCCGTAGTTCCCCGCAGCGGCGACGACAAAGATCCCGTTGAACCAAAGCTTCTCGACCGCCAGGTCGAGCGGATCGTTGTAGAAGTGGTTGAACGCCGCCGAATGGAGCGAGAAGTTCGCCACGCGGATGTTGTACTTGCCCTTGTTCGCAAGGATGAAGCCGCACGCGGCGATGACGTCGCTCGTGCGAGCCGTGCCCGTGTCGTCCATCACGTCAATCGAGAGGATTCCCGCGTTCGGAGCCGCGCCCGCATAGTGGTCGGCTGAGCCCGCCGCGATCCCCGCGACGAAGGTGCCGTGCCCGCGGCCATCGCCGGGCGTGTTGGCGGTTGATCCGGTCAACGTGATGTTGCCGACGACGCGCGAACCGTTGCCGAAGTCGGCGCGGTTGGCCTCGATCCCGGAGTCGACGATCGCAATCGTCGGTGCCTGAGGGGCCGGGCTCGTCGCCGTCCCCCAGAGCTTCGCGACGCCGGTCTCGTACGGCCACATCTGATCCGAGGAGATCGTTCCGCTAAGACGGACGGAGGAGTCTGGCGTGATGGTCAGGCCCGGCTGCTTCGCAAGTGCCGCGAGCTTCCCAGCGGTGATGTCGATCGCGACCGCCCCGATCACGTCCAGGCGCCTGCGCACGTCGGCGCCAAGTCCGGTGATCTTGCCGGCGTCAGTCGTTCCAGCTGAGCTCTGGACGATGACGTGAAGCTTCTGCCCCGGCTCTTTGGCCGCCTTGTCGAGCAACCCGGGGCTGACGAATGTCTCCCCGAGCTTGCGGGGACTGTCTTTCGCCCCTGCAGCCAAAGGTAGAACAAGCGTGCAAGCCGCAAGTGCGGTGAGCATGGTGGCGCGACCCCCTCGTCCCCAGAGAGCGTTGCCGCGCTTCCCGGTACCTGATCCCCAGAGCGTGTTCCGCCGCGTGTCGCCGCGAGAGCCGGAGCCCCAGAGCGCATTCGAGCGGATGCCGTACGCGAATTCCGTGAATTCCGCATGTCGAAGAGACTCCTTTTGCCCGCGCAAACACGCGGAGCCGCAGTTGACGCCAGAGGAGACGCTCAGGTCTCCGTCGAGTCGCGACGTAGAACTGCGCAACCGCAAGTGCCTCCCTCACCAGGGGGAAGGCGCAGGAATCACTCGGTCGAGGGATCGGCGCCTATTCGAGGGTAATACGGCGCTGCACGGTTCCGGCTCGCGGATGCCGAGCTTCGATGCCGATCTCGGTTCCTGCCGGCGCCTCGACGACCCACTCGAGCTTGGCGAGGTCGCTCGTCGATTCGTCGTTCGACCACCACGTGGTGGAGCGCTTGTCGGCGCGTCCTTTCAGCTGACCGGCCTCGGTCTTCACGTCACCGCTGACGAGCCTGGCACCGTGCAGCTCGAGCTCGATCTCGAGCTCGCGAACGGCCTTCCGCTCCACCGCTTTCTCGGTCACGTTCGTCGGCAGCCACCCGGAGTTCTGTAACACGAGGCGGAGGAGGAACGAGCTCTCCCCCAGGTTCTCGACCTCGAGCGACCGCACTTCGAGCAACGGCGAGACGAGCAGATGGAAGAGCGC
>JBBRZA010000123.1:0-8030 GCA_038237145.1 Gaiellales bacterium | reverse complement strand
GGCCTGTCGGCGAAGCGCGCCGAGCCGCAGCTCATGAGGCTGCTGGACTGGGCCGCCGAGCACGGTGGCGCATTCGCCGTCCTCTGGCACCCGGACCGCTTCGACCCCGTTACCTCCGGCGGGTGGGACCGGCTCTACTCGAGGCTGCTCGCCGGAGTCCAGGAGCGCGGCGGCAACTGTGTCCCGGCCGCGGAGCTCGTTTCGTCCCATTCGACCTGATCGAAGTAGCGCAGCGCACGGCGTGTCGGTCGCGCCTGCGCGCTCAGCTGCATCAGCTCTTCACGTGAGATCTCGCCGAGTGCGCTCTTGATGCCGAGGTACGGCAGGTTCAGGTCCTCCTGGTAGACGATCGTGGAGATGCGCGGATTGATCTCGATCACGTGGTCGCCGACGAGCTGGATGTTGAAGAAGTATTCGATGCCGAGCTCAGCGACGATGCGCTGCGCGACTTCCATCAGCCAGTGGTCCTGCAGCGTCTCGAAGTACATCGCGAGCCCGGCGCGCATCGACTCGCGTGTCTTCGCATGTCCGAGCAGGACCTGGCCCGAGCGGGCGATCCCGTCCACGGTTCGCTCGCGACCCTCCGCGAGCTCCATCACCAGCAGGTCGGGCCCGCCCTCTTCGGGCAGGAGCTCCATCACGTCCTTCAGTCGCATGGCGAGGTTGCCGGGGCGCTCCTCGATCAACTGCTTCGCGCGGTCGACGGTCGCGTCGAGGATGCGAAAGCCGCGTGAGCCCGAACTGAACACCGGCTTGAAGCAGACCGGGCGTTCGGGGTAGCCGAGGTCTTCCGCTGCGAGTGCGAGCGCGCGGCCGCCGCTCACTCTGCGCCAGGCCGGCGCGCGCAGGCCGAGGCGCTCGAGCAGCGCGTAGGTCTCCGCCTTGTCGTTCGCCGTTCGAATCGTGTCCGGCGAAGAGACCATCACCGTCGTGCCCATGAAGCGCTCGCGCGCATCCGCGAGCCCTTGCAGATCGTGGGAGGATTGCGGGAGCACCGCATCGATGTTCTCCCGACGCACAACGTCGAGCATCGCGTCCGCGAAGGCGGGATCGTGGCCGGGCGGGACGACGTAGAAGCGGTCACAGAAGTGCCGGCCGACCGCCTGCGGAGACATGTCGGTGCCGACGATGCGCACGCCCCGCTCGCCGTTCAGGCGCAGCGCCCGCAGGAGCGCCGCGGTCCCGGGAGCGCCCGAGGCCGTGACGAGGACGGTGATGTCGCGCATCGAAGCCGCGATGCTACTGAGGTCGTCTCAGCTCAGCGGCTGTTCGCCGAGGTGGAGGCCCCGGGGAAGAGAAATCCGAGGCGGTTCCACCGGGCGAGCTGGCAACCGTCCTTCCGGCTGAATGTGGCGCGGATCTGCTTCCCGCGGAAGCGCCCGGTGACGAGCGCCACCTGAGGGCCGCCGTAGATCATCGTGCAAGCCGTGCCTCTCGGCACCGGCGCGAACGGCCGCTCGGCCCGCATCAGCTTCGTGCACGCGGCGGCGCGTTTCGGCAGCGTTCCCCCGACCGGTGCGCACTTCAGCGTGTAGGTCTTCTTGGGCGCCTGTTCCCCAATGCCGCCGGGCCATACCGTTATGTGCAGTGAGGTCGAGGCGGCGACAAGGATCGCGGCCAGGATGTTCATCTTCCCAGGATAGGCAAGAACCGGCGCAACCGCTGCCGCTCGGCCGGCAGGTAGAAGCCCAGGAGCAGCAGCACCAGGGGGAACGCGGCCGTAAGCGCAAGCGCCACCGGGAGTGGTGCGTCGAGCACCTTTCCGATGACCGTGAGGCCGACGGCCGCGAGCCCGAGGGTCGCGACGCGCCGCCACTGGTAGGAGACGGGGAAGACGCGCTGGGCGCGCCAGGCCATCCCGACGAAGAGCAGCGTGTAGGCGACGACCGTCGCGATCGCTGCTCCCATCCGTCCATACGACGGGATGAGCGCGAGGTTCAGCGCCACGTTGACCACCGCGGCGGCACCGGTCACCAGCCAGTTCGAACGCGTCTGGCGCGCGCGGCCTGTGCCGATCTGCACCACGACGTAGGCGCCGAATGCCGCGACGCCGAATGCGAGCGGCGCGACGACGTTTTGCGCCGGATAGAAAGGCTTCGTGGTGATCAGCCTGACGATCCAGGGCGCGAGCAGTCCGAGAGCGAGCGCGAGCCAGCAACAGACAAAGACGACGTACGTCAGCACGAAGCCGTACGTGCGCTGCGCCTCACGGTCGTCCTCGATCGAGTAGGCGAACGCCGGCCAGGCCATCCTGAACGCGGTGAGCAGCAAGACGATCGCCGACGCGACACGCACGCCGATCGAGTACAGGCCGACCTCGTGCGCATCCGCGAGCTTGATCAGGAAGAAGCGGTCGCTGAAGTTCGTCAGCCAGAGCGCGACGGCCGAAGGAACGAGCGGCAGCCCGAACCGGTTCATCGCGCGGTAGAGCGCGCGGTCGAACTGCAAGCCGAGCGCGTGCCGGCTGTAGAGCAGAAGCGCCGCGTACACGATCAGCGTTCCCGTGAAGTTTCCGACCAGCACGCCGAGCGGTCCCTTGTCGAAGACGACGACGAGCAGGATCGTGGCGGCGATCGTGATGGCGACGTTGGCGAGGGTCGCGGCCACGTATGCCGTCGACCGCTGCTCGACGCGGAAGAGCGATGTCATCTGCTCGTAGTTCAGGGCGGCCCAGAGACCGACGAACGCTGCGATGACGAGACCGCGGTGGCCGTGCGTGCCGAAGAGGAGCCATGAGACCTGAGGCGCGAGCGCGATGCCTGCGGCCGTCACCGCGGTCGAGGCGACCATGACGTACCAGAACGCGGTGCGCACGACGAGGTGCCGGCGCTCCACTTCAGCGGAGTCGAAGTAAAACCGGAAGAACGCGCTCTTCATCCCCTGCGCGACGAGGGCGGTCAGCACCGCCGACAGTGCGACAAGCGTCTCGATCAGCCCGTAGTCGCTCGGCGAGAGGTACCGCGTGTAGAGCGGCAGCAACAGGACGCCGAGCACGCGCGCGACGATCGAGCCGAGCCCGTAGATCGCCGAGTGGCGCAGGAGCTCTTTGAGCCGGTCGATCATTCGCTCAAAGTATGGACGTGTAGATCTCGATGAAACGGTCCGCAACCTTGTCGAGGTCGTGCACTCGCTCGACGTAAACGCGGCCCTCCTCTCCGAGCCTTTTGCGCAGCTCGAAAGAGTCGACGAGCGGTCGGAGCTTCTCCACGAGATCGTCCTTCGTCGCGGAGACGATTGGCACCTTCACGCCGAATGCCTCCTCTGTCTGTGCCACAGCCTGCGGGTCGAGATGCGTGACGACCGGCTTGCCGTAGGCCATCGACTCGATCGCGAACACGCCATGCCAGAGGTAGTGCATCTGGTCGACCACGATGTCCGCACGCTTGAAACGCTCCGCTGCTTCGTCGTGCGGCACCCCATGCACGACGTCGAGTTCCACAGGCAGTTGGGCGCACGCCTCGATCACGTGGCGCGTCCCCTTTTTCTCGAGGTCCGAGGGCGCATGCACGACGAGCGGCCGCTCACGCTCCAACGGGGCAAGCGGCTCGTAGTCGCGCAGGTCGAGCCCGGGCGGAATGACCGCGGTCGGGTCGGGAACCCAGCGCGTCGCCGCATACGAGCCGACGATGCACGCGTCGAACTTCTTGCGGTATTCGAGCTCCTCCGGGCGCTTGCCGCGGATGTCGTCTCCGAGGAAGTGCATCACCGACTTCTTCCGCGCGGCGCGCAGGATCGGCATGTTCAGCGACTTCGGGACGAGCGTCTTCCCGAAGTAGAAGTGGAAGATGTCCGCCTGCGGGAGGTAGCGCGCGAGGGCGCGCCACTGAACGGCCTGCTGCCGCAGGAAGCCCTGCCGTGGCAGGTCGAGGTTGATGTCGTACTCGTCAGGGCGCCACTTCTGCGGCCAGAACACGAGCAGACGCGCGTCGACGCCCTTGCGGCGCAAGGCGTTCACATGCGCCCACCCTGTGCCTGCGAGGTTGACGGGGAGGTGGAGGACTCGGGGCACAAGTCAACGATACGATCCGCGGTCTTGTCCGCCGGGTTGAAACGACGCCTGTACCGAGCTGTTCGTGACGTGCGCCATCCGGGTCCGGCCCTGGAACGTCGCCGGATTCGCGATGAACTCGCAGGCTTTCTCGGCGGCCGGGACGTGCTCGCCGGGTACGAGCGGGAGCTACGGAGCAGCGGGCTGATGGAGCACCTGCTCAAGAAGGGCCGCGAGCATCACGAGGCCGTCGCCGCATCGGGGCACTCGCTCGGCGCGATCGGGTACACGGAAGGGGCCTATCTCTACGCGTTGCTGCGTTCGGTCAAACCGGAGATCGTGGTCGAGACGGGCGTCGCGAACGGCTTTTCGACCGCGTTCTCGCTGCTCGCGCTGCAGGCGAACGGCGCCGGCCATCTGCATTCGCTCGACCTGCCCCGCGAGGTCGGCCGCGACTACGAGACCGGGACGTTTTACGAAGGCGAAGGGCGCGCGGGCATCCCGCCCGGGTCCGAGCCCGGCTGGCTGATCCCGCCGCCGCTGAAGGAGCGCTGGACGCTGATCTTGGGCCGGAGCCAGGAGGAGCTCCCGCCGTTGCTCGAGCGGCTGGGAACGTTGGACACCTTCATGCACGACAGCGAGCACTCGTTCGATTGCATGTGGTTCGAGTTCAATGCCGCCTGGCCGGCGCTGCGGCCCGGCGGCGTTCTGCTGTCGGATGACGTGAACTCGACCGAGGCTTTCGGGCGCTTCGCTGCCCGGGAGGGCCGCGAACCGGTCAGGCTCGCCCGTGGGATGGCCTTGCTCCAGAAGTGATTTGACAAGTTAGTGAGTAATAGCTAACACTACGGATCATGGCAGTCGCAGAGCGAAAGAGCGCCGAGGAACGACGCGAGCAGATCCTCGGGGCCGCCCTGGCCGAGTTCGCTGCGCACGGGTTCGAGGGCGGCTCGACGGAGACGATCGCCAGGGCCGTCGGGATCTCGCAGCCCTACGTCTTCCGCCTCTTCGGCACAAAGAAGGAGCTCTTCATCGCCACGATCGAGCGTTGCATGCGCGGGACGCTGGAGATGTTTCAAACGGCGGCGGCCGGCCTGAAGGGCGAGGATGCGAAGCATGCGATCGGCGAGGCGTACGTCGAGCGTCTGGCCACCGATCCGACGTATCTCCATGCACAGATGCAGGCCTACGCGGCGTCGGACGACCCACAGATCCGCGAGGTCGTGCGGGCCGGTTACGGCGCGCTCGTCGAGTACGTCGAACGAGTCACGGGCCTGCCGCCGGACCGCGTCTCCCACTTCTTCGCCAAGGGGATGCTCCTGAACGTGATGGCGTCGATGGACCTGCTCGGCGCCGACGAGGGCTGGGCGGAGCGTCTCGTCGAGGGCTGTCGTACGGACGTCTGAGTCGTGTTTTTTTTGGACTGGAAGTAAGTGACCACTCACAAGCTTAGAACCCGAAGGAGGAACCCATGAGTGCCAAGACTCGAACGATCTGGACTTTCGCAATCACTTCGGTGGCGGTGTTCATGGCCACCCTCGACAACCTCGTGGTCACGACCGCGTTGCCGGTGATCCGCAAGGACCTGCATGCCACCATCGAGAGCCTCGAGTGGACGGTCAACGCCTACACGCTGACGTTCGCCGTCCTCCTCCTGACCGGCGCTGCGCTCGGCGACCGTTTCGGCAGGCGCCGGATGCTCGCCGTTGGGCTCGGCATCTTCACCATCTCCTCGGCGGCCGCGGCGCTTGCGCCGACTGCCAACGCGCTGATCGCGGCGCGTGCAGCGCAAGGCGTTGGCGGCGCGATCATCACGCCGCTGACGCTCACGATTCTCAGCGCCGGCGTCCCCGCGAATCGCCGCGGTGCCTTCATCGGCGCCTGGAGCGGCATCGCCGGCCTGGCCGTGGCACTCGGCCCGGTCGTCGGTGGCGCCGTCGTGAGCGGCATCTCGTGGCACTGGATCTTCTGGCTCAACGTTCCGATCGGCATCGTCTTGATTCCGCTTGCGCTGCGCCGCCTCGACGAATCGCACGGGCCGGCGGCCAAGCTCGACCTGCCGGGTGTCGCGCTTGCCAGCGCCGGCTTGACCGGGATCGTCTGGGGCCTCGTCCGCGGGAACGGACAGGGTTGGGCCTCGGCCGAGATCGTCACGGCGCTGGCGGGCGGCGCGATCGTGTTCGCGCTGTTCATCCTCTGGGAGCTGCGTGTGAAGGAGCCGATGCTGCCGATGCGCTTCTTCAGGAACCGCGCCTTTGCGCTCGCGAACGTCGCGTCCCTGTTCATGTTCTTCGGGATGTTCGGCTCGATCTTCTTGCTCAGCCAGTTCTTTCAGATCATCCAGGGCTACAGCCCGCTCGGAAGCGGCGTTCGTATCCTGCCCTGGACGATCATGCCGCTCTTCGTGGCACCGGTCGCCGGCGCTCTCTCCGACCGGATCGGCGGGCACCGGCTGATGGGGGTTGGCTTGATCCTGCAAGCGTCAGGGCTCGCCTCCATCGCGGCGATCGCTACGCCGACCACGCCCTACTGGCAGTTGGTCGCACCGTTCGCAATCTCGGGAATCGGGATGGCGATGTTCTGGGCGCCCGTCGCGAACGTCGTGCTCTCGGCCGTGCGGCCGGAGGAGCAAGGTCAGGCCTCCGGGGCGAACAACGCCATCCGCGAGCTCGGAGGAGTGTTCGGCGTCGCCGTGCTCGCCTCCATCTTCTCGGCGTATGGCGGCTACCGAACCCACGAGACGTTCGTCAACGGGATGAACGCCGCCGTCTGGATCGGCGCGGGCGTCGTCCTGCTCGGAGCCATCGCGGCGTTCGCGATCGGCAGGACGCGGCCCGTCGCCGAGGGCGTTCGACAGGAGGCGTTCGCAGAAGCGGCCTAGCCCCTCGTAGGAGTGGTCTCGAGCGCACTATCCTCTGTTTCATGATGGGGACCGAAGCGGTCGAGGCACGCCACGTCGCGGCAGCCGACCTTCCGGCGCCCGACGTCTCGATCATCGTGACCGTCTACAACGAGGCCGCGTCGGTGGAGGAGCTCTACCGCCGGACGATCGCCGCGCTCGATCCCGGCCCGCGCACGTTCGAGCTGATCTTTGTCGACGACGGTTCGACGGACGGGACATTTGCCGCCGTCGAGCGCTTGCACACGGCCGATCCCCGGGTGCGCGGCGTGCGGTTCAAGCGCAACTTCGGCCAGCACCCTGCGATGCACGCGGGCCTGTCACGTGCTCGCGGCGACGTGGTCGTGACGATGGACGGCGACCTTCAGAACCAGCCGGAGGACATCCCGCGGCTGGTCGAAGCGGTCGAGGCCGGCAACGACGTTGCGAGCGGCCGGCGTCGCGCGCGCAAGGATCCCGTCGGCCGTTCCGTGCCGTCCCGCGTGATCAACGGCATGTTGCGCCGCTTCACGGGTGTAGCGATCTCGGACTTCGGTTGCGCCTTCAACGCATATCGTCGCGACGCCGTCGAGCCGATGCTCGGCTCGATCGGAAAGCAGAAGTTCACCAAGGCTCTGGTTCTCTCCGGTGGAGCGAGCGTCATCGAGGTGGACGTGGCGCATGCGCCGCGCCACGGACCGTCGCGCTACTCGCCACTACGCTTGACGCGCACCGCGCTCCACGTGCTGGCGGGCTTCTGGCCGCAACCCATCCAGTGGATCGGCGTGCTCCTGGGCGCAGTGTCGTCGCTGCTCGCCTTCGGGCTAGGTATCTACGGGATCGTGTTCTGGATCGGGGAGTCGAACTTCCCGGGCCCGCTGTTCGGCGGTGTCGCGGTCCTGTCCGTCCTCGGCATCCAGGGCTTCATCCTGGCGCTGATCGGCGAGTACCTCGGTCGCATCCAGCGCGACGTCGAGGGGCGCCCGATCTACACCATCGACCGAGAGCTCTAACGACTCCGCCCGAAAGCTGCGCTTTCGCGCGAGGTGAGGTACGGCGCTTCGCGCGGAATGTGCGCGGGCGGAGCCCGCGCACTCTTATTTGGGTTGTGGCTGCACGGGTGGTGTCAACCGCGGCGACGGCGGCGCCAAAGGCGTCGCCATC
>JBBRZA010000122.1:0-8069 GCA_038237145.1 Gaiellales bacterium | reverse complement strand
GGTCAACCAGGATCTCGGTCGCTCGTTCGCGAACCGGGAGTCGGTCAACGAGGAGGTGAAGAAGGCCGCTCCCGTGACCGCTTCGCTCGTGTTCGGCGGGGCGATCGCGTGGATGCTCATTGCCCTCCCGATCGGAATCCTCTCGGCCTTACGCCCGCGATCGCTGTTAGATCGCGCCTCGATGACGTTCGTCCTGATCGGGGTCTCCGCGCACCCGATCTGGATCGGGCTGATCTTCAGCTACTTCTTCGGCTACCGGTGGCACATCACGCCGATCTCGGGCTACTGCGACTTCGTCAACCCCTCGGTCGGCGCCGATTGCGGCGGGCCAGTGCAGTGGGCCTACCACATGATCCTGCCCTGGATGACCTTCGCCGCCCTGTTCGCCGCGCTCTACGTGCGCATGATTCGGGCGAACGTGCTCGAGGCCCTCAACGAGGACTACGTGCGCACCGCTCGCGCGAAGGGCGCCAGCGAGGGACGCGTCGTCCGCGCACACGTGCTGCGCAACGCGCTGCTGCCGGTCGTGACCATGCTCGGCATGGACATCGGCTACGCGCTCGGCGGCGCGATCTTCACCGAGACGATCTACAGCCTTCCGGGCCTCGGACGAACGGCGGTGCAGGCGCTGAACGCGTTCGACCTGCCCACGGTCCAAGGACTCGTCGTCTTCTCGACGATCGCGATCATCGTCTTCAACCTGATGATCGATCTCCTCTACGCCTGGATCGACCCGAGGATCCGCCTGGCGTAACGCATCGGCGATCAGCAGAAGGACTGACGTATCTGTTCAGGTGACATTCCCGAACACTGGCCCAGCCCAGTCCTTAGTCGCCGGGTACGGTTCGTCCGTTGGTTGAGAAGCACACCGCATCAGTCGGCGTCATCTATTCAACCGGTGACCCGAGCGACGGACTCTATGACAGTCGGATTGGTCCGGGCCTGGCCGTGAGCTGCGCATGCTCTGGTCGTGGGCGTGCACGTGCGACCTGGCGAGGGAGTCATCGGCCACTGCTCGCGGCCGCGACTGAACGCGGCCGCGACTGAACGCTAGCGGAGCACGGTGCTCGGTCCGCCGCGGTGTCGTGCGAACCGTCCGGTTAATGGTGTCCGCAGCTGTCGCGCAGGATTAGTTCGACCGGGAGGGTGGTGCGGCGGGGGCGGAGTGTTTTGCCTTGGATGAGGTTGGCGAGCCTTTGCATGGCGCGGCTGCCGATTTCGCGCGCCGGCACGGAGACCATAGTGAGGGGCGGTTGGACGAGGGCGGCGGTGGGCGAGTCGGTGTAGCCGCAGAGGGCGAGTTGGGCGGGCACATTGAGTTGTCGTGCTTGTGCCTCTTGGAGGGCGCCGAGGGCGAGGACTTCGCCGGCGGCGAAGACGGCGGAGGGCGGGTAGCGCTGCTCGAGTAGGTGGGCGAGTCCGAGACGGCCGGTTTCGATCGTGAACGCGTCGACCTCAGCGACGAGGTTGGGGTCGGGCTGGCGGCCTGTGTCCTGGAGCGCGTCGACGTAGCCCCTGTAGACCTCGGAGACGTTCGGCCAGGAGCGGGGGGCGGTGATGATGCCGACGCGTTCGTGGCCGTGTTCGCGGAGGTGGTGGGCGGCGGCATAGCCGGCGGCGTGGCCGTCGAAGAGCAGGACGTGACCTTTCCGGTCGGGTTGGTCGACGTAGACGATTGGCGGCAAGCGACCGTCGTCTGTCTCTTTGCTCTCGGCCTCCTTCTCGAGGCCGCCCACAGAAACCGCGATGATCCCGTCGACGCCGCGGGGGATCAGGCGGCGGAGCAGCGCCTCGGCTAGGGGCAGTGAGTCGCGGGTGTCGACGATCAGGACGAGGGTTCCCTGTTCGGCGGCGACGTCCTCGATTCCGCGCAGCAGAGCGAGGTAGAAGGGATTGAGGCCGCCGACCAGCACGGCGACCGTGTTTACGCCCAGCGGGCGGACGCCGGCCGGCAACCTCGCGGGCGACGCAGCCAGGACGACGGTGCCCACGCCGTGCCGTGTTCGCACCAGCCCGTCTCGCTCGAGATCGGCGTAGGCGGCGCGGATCGTGTTGACATTGACGCCGAGTTGGGCCGCAAGTTCGCGCACGGAGGGAAGTCGCTCTCCAGGGGCAAGCTCGCCGTCCGCGACGAAGAACGCGATGCGGGCGCGAATCTGGGCCGCGATTCCCAGGTCGTAGCGCGGGTCGATGGAAAGGCTTGACAGGCTGTTGGCGATGGGCATAGTGTATCGGTGTCATAGGACAGTACAACTCAGCGCTGGCGAGACGCCTGACGGCGCCGGAGAGGAGAACGATCATGAGCAGACTGCTGCTCCTGGCCGCGATGTCGCTCGCCACGGCGATGTTGTTCGTGGCGCCGGCCGCGGCCACTCCGCCCCAGGACGTCACCATCACGATTGCGGAGGTCTTCCACGCGAACGGCCCGTGTACCGGGGATATCACGGCTTCGGGCGGAGTGTTCGGCCAATCGACCACGGGCTCGATGGAGTGCCAGAGCTTCAGCCCGGTCGGGGCATCGTGGACGTTACCGACCGCAGCGCCGCCCCACCTGTTCGAGTACACGGCTGTCGACCAGTACACCTTCGCTGGCGGCTCCTTCCTGATCACCTTCCAGGCGACCTGTACGTTCGTCGCGGTCGACCCCGTTACCGGCCACCAGACCATCGCCTGCGACGGGAACTGGCGCGTGAACGGCGGGACCGGCGACTACGTCGTGCTGAGGGGCACCGGCACGTTCACTGAGCTACAGGAGATCGACGACCCGGTGGTCTTCTCCGGCACCGGCACCGTCACCGAGGTCGGGAAGCTGCACATCGACTGAGCTGGCCGAGCATCACCGACGCACGACCTCTAGTCGCGGTACGTGTGATTGGGGAGGCCGTAGCCCAAGGTAGCCAGAGGGCGGCGGAGCGCGTCAGCTGCTCCGCCGCCGTCGGCTCCTGCTCGAAAGGCTTGAGAAAGATCTGGGCGCTGAAGTCGAGCTCGATCACATAGGTTCGGTTAACAGCCGGGACTCCGAGCTCGGGGGACATTCGCGAACACTCGCCCAGGCGAGTGTTCGTGGGGCTGCGCCGAGCAGCGTGCCAACCCAGGTGCTGTCCCGCCGGAAGCCCACGCAGTTGTGGACGCGGGTCGCACGCGATCGAGGCGAGGTTGGCTCGCCGAACCGGGTCAGTAGGCGCTGGGACTCCTTTCGTAGGGCTTCACCTGAAGAGACAGCGTCGGACCTCAAGATCGCACCACAGCCGCGAACCGCCCGGCCGAACGCTCGCTAGGCCCGCCCGTCGGATGCGCCCCACTCCACAAGCTTTTCAAGGAGCGATCATGGGCTATGGCCTAGTTGAAATCCTGGTCCTCGTCCTGCTCGTCGTGCTGATCTTCTACTTCGTGCGTCGAGCGTAACGCACACCGAAACCTGCCTTTCGGGACGTGCGTGCCTAGCCGGCGAAGGACGGGGAACCTCCTTAAGGCTCGGTCCTCGCCGGCGCCGAGATCGGCAGATCGAGCTCTACCGCACGCGGTCGGCCGACCAGCGTCGCGAGATCGTCGGGCTCCAGCCGAAGCGCGCCGAAGTATCTTCGCCGGCGCCTGCATTGTCCGCGCGGTGCTCGAGAAGCTCGGCCGCAACGAGTTCACCGTCAGCGACCGAGGCCTGCGCCACGGTCTGCTCGTCGAGCCTTCGGCAAGTAGCTCGTCCAGGGATTCGGCCCAGCCCTCACGGTCAATTCGCTCCGCGAGCGAGCCCGGCCTGAGGCCAACCTGGCAATAGGCCCGTTCGATCCTAGGTGCACCCACTCAGCCGTAGAGCGAAGACGAAAAGGCCTGGTCGCCGCTCCACGCCCGCCTCTTAGTTTCATTTGTCGGGCCTTGGGGGAATCTCGAAGCTGTAAGTCGATCCGGCACGGCAACCGGTGGCACTCTCGGAGGCGTGATGCGGCAACGGCACGAGAATCTACTCACTCGCGGTTGCGTTGTGCGGAGCGGTGCCGTGGCAGTTGGCGCCTTGGTCGGGGGACTTGGTACGGCCGGCTGGCTCGCTGAAACGGCGGGCTCTGCTTCGGTGGCGCAGGACCGAGAGATCTTCAACCTCGCACTCGTGCTTGAGCATCTCCAGGCGTCGTTCTATGCCGAGGCGCTAGCGCACGGCGCGATTGGTGGTGAGCTGCGCGAGTTCGCCCAGGTGGTCGTGGAGCACGAACACCAGCACGTCAGCGCCCTGCAGCGTGCTCTGGGAGCTGCCGCGCGTCCGGCGCCCCGGTTCCGTTTCGGGCGGACCACGCGTGACCCAGTCTCGTTCGCGAAGACCGCGGCAATGCTGGAGGATCTTGGCGTTTCGGCGTACAACGGGCAGGCGGGCAACCTGACGAAGCCCGCGCTGGCAGCCGCAGCCGAGATCGTCTCGGTCGATGCGCGACATGCCGGTTGGATCCGCGCGATTCACGGTGAGGACGCAGCGCCGGACGCGACCGACCGTGCGCTCACGGGCCGCCAAGTTCAGGCCGCGCTGAGGAAGACGGGGTTCGTGTGACCATCGGCGAGCTCGATCAAGACGGAGCACTCCAGGAAGCACTGACTGGCACCTACGGCTTGAGCCGCGCCAAGTTCATCGGTGCGCTCGGGCTCGGGAGCGCCGCGCTCCTCGCGGAGCTCGCGCGCCCCCAGGCGGCCGAGTCGGGAGTTGCGAACGATCGCGAGATCCTCAATTTTGCACTGGTGCTCGAGTACCTGCAGGCGTCGTTCTACACCGAGGCCGAGCGTCGGAAACCGTTGACCAAGGGTAAGCTCGCCACGATCCCATCCCGGCTAGGTGCCGTCGAGCGCGCCCACGTCACTGCCTTCAAGCGCGCGCTCGGCGCGGCAGCCGTCCAGCGGCCGGCCTTCGACTTCGCCGGCACGACCGAGCAGTCAGGGCCGTTCCTCCGCACGGCCGTCGCGTTAGAGGACTTGGCGGTCGCCGCGTACAAGGGCCAGGCGGGCAACATCCGCTCACCCGGATACCTGGCTGCGGCGATCTCGATCCACAGCGTCGAGGCCCGCCACGCCGCCTGGATGCGGTATCTGCTCGGACGGCGGCCAGCCGCGACCGCCTTCGACAAGCCCATCTCGGCAGCCGGGGCGGAACGACTCGTCGCCTCGACGCACTTCATCGTCTCGAAAGCAAAGACAAGCGCCGGCAGGTCACCGCGATTTACCGGTTAGGGCCGCGAACGCTCGTCGCCCTCGCGGGCGCCGCCGTCGCGGCCGGGTCGATCGCCTGGCAGTTGACGCCCCGTGGTGGCGGTACGTGGCGGTTCGATGAGGCGCCGGCCGGGCTACCGCCGCCTGCCGTCTCGAAGCTGCACATTCCACGGCCGGTCGCACTCGACCGGGCGGACGGGACGACGTGGGCGCCGTTGCGACGGCGCGTTGTCGCGCGCGTCGCCCCGTCCGTGCACACCAGAGCGCTCGTGGTGGTCGAGCCGCGCACCCCAGAGGGAACGACCAATCTCGCGGTGATCACCGGGGTACGGGTTACCGCCGGCCGGCTGTGGGTACGGCTCTTGCTCCCGACCCTGCCGAACGGCACCCAGGGCTGGGTCCGCCGGTCCGCGCTCGGCGGCTACACCGTCGTTAACACTCGGCTGGTCGTCAACCTGCGGCGCTTTCGGGCGACGCTATTCCGCGCCGGCCGGCCGATCATGCGCGTCCCAGTCGGCGTTGGGACGCCGAGTTCCCCCACGCCCCGAGGAACCTTCTACATTCGCGACAAGCTGACGAGATATGCAAGCCCGTTTTACGGGCCTGTAGCGTTCGGGACGAGTGCTCGGTCGGAAGCCCTCACCGACTGGCCCGCCGGCGGCTTCATCGGCATCCATGGCACAGACCGACCCGCCCTCATTCCAGGTCGGATCTCCCATGGCTGCATCCGGATCAGGAACGGCGATCTCCTACGGCTGAGCCGGCTGCTCAGGATTGGTTCGCTGGTGATCGTTCGCGACTGAGCCTCACTCCAGCGCCAACGCGATTACGATCCCGAGCCCAAAGGACAGCAGGCCGAAGAACGCGTACGTTGCTGCGAGCCTTACCCTGACGTAGCGGTCGCGTTCGCTGTACCTCACTTTCACGCATGCAGCGATGATCGCCGCGAGGCCCGCCCGATGCATTCTCGCCCTCGGCGGTGGCTCCGGGTACCACAAGGCGTCGGAACCCGGCGGCGCCGTCCACTCGGTCATGACCTGCTCGCACCGTTCGAAGGCACGGTCGAGATCGGGCGCAACCGCCACACCGCGCGCCGGCGACGACCCCGACCTGCGGCGCGGCGCTGGCAGCAGCAGCAGTGATGCGCTACGGATTCGGTGTCACCTCCCCTCGTACCGAATGCGGGCGCGGACGGAGCGACTCCTCGAGGCTGTCGACGGCCTCGGTCGCGACGCCCTGCTCGTCGCCGACGACCGTATCGAGCGCGGAAGCCACGTGCCGAAGGCTCGTCGCGAGCTCGCGTAGACGTCCCTCGGCGGTCGCGATGTTTGTTAGCACCACGTGATGGCGCTCCTGCGACGTATCGGCGATGGCGGCCGCCTTTCGCTCAGCCTCGAGGATGAGCTTCGTGGCATGCGCCTCAGCCTCGCGACGCTGATTCGCGGAATAGCGATCTGCCTCGGAGCGCATGTCTGCACCGCCAGCCTCAGCCTCCTCGAGGATCTGCTGCGCTGAAGCACGCGTTGTCTCGGCCTCCTGCCTCGCCCGACGCCGGATCTCGGTCGCCGCCTGCTCCGCGTCCTCCCGGACCACCGTCGCCTCGCTCTCGGCGTCAGCGCGGAGCGTGCTCGCCGCTGCCTCTGCAGCTGCAAGCACGCTGGTGATGTGCTCGCCCACAACTGCGAGATCGTTCTCTGTCTTCGAGCCCGCGGGCGACGCCTGGGCGGTCTCGGCCGTTCCCTCCTCCGGTACTCGCAGTTCTTCCTCTTGCTCTCGACGACTCTGCGGTCGCAGAAACTCGCGCACTTGACTCCCTCCGTTCCCTCGCGTGTCAGATGAGTTAGCGAACAAGACCTTCACTCCAAGGAGCCCCAACAATACGACTCCCGCGCCGGCGACCCAAAGGACCGTCAAGTTGTCGCCGCCGCGCAGCTGCGGATGCACAACGACGGGGACCTGTCGCGGTTCCGTCCCCGAAGTGTCTGTCCGCGCGGGCGCGAGCTGTCCTTTCTTGCCGAGTGGATACTGCTGCCACAACGTGCGGGGCAGCTTCTTGCCGATCGGCGGTGCATCCGCCCACGCGTCGGCGTCGCCTACGGCGAGCGCCGTAGCCACGGCCAACGAGACCGCGACCATAGGGATCAAAGATGCCGCAGGTATCGAGATAGCCCTCACCAGCCGCCAAGACTCGCTTCGATCGTTCCCCTGAACGTAACGCGCAAACCCTACGCCTGCGCCAAGGCTATCGCACGCGCGACACGCCGACTGAGCGTGGGGGATACACAAAGCCGGTTGAGGCGGCGAGGTTGGATTCGTACAGGAGTCCGCGATCCGGTCTCGTCGCTCGACGGCTCGTTGACCGGTGCAGGACGCGCAATTCTGGGGCACGGGATCGGGCGTCTTCAGGTTGAGTGAGCGGTGCGGCCTGTGGCGGTTGTAGTCGGCAAAGACGCGGATCGCGCGATCTGGTCGAGGGATTGGATGCGGGAGGCGAAGCCCCATTCGTCAGGCGCCATTCCCGAACGCTGGCGCACGTCATGGTTCGCTTCCGGCTCCGCCTGAGCGGACGATCTAGGATCGGTCGCGTGGCCGAGTTCGTTCCAGCCGACTTCGAGGTCCCGCCCGGTCTCGAGACCTCCGAGTTTGTGCTTGAGCCGCTCGGCCCCGAGCACAACGAGCAGGACTACGACGCCTGGACATCGTCGATGGATCACATCGCGGAGACGCCCGGGTTCCCTGACGGCTCCTGGCCGCGAGAGATGACGCGAGACGAAAACCGCGCAGACCTGCAACGTCACGCCGACGACTTCCGCAACCGGAAGGGGTTCACGTACACGGTGCTCGATCCCGCCAGCCGCGACGTGATCGGGTGCGTCTACATCTACCCG
>JBBRZA010000121.1:0-8157 GCA_038237145.1 Gaiellales bacterium | reverse complement strand
GCTGATGACCTGGGCCACGATGGTCGCGCTCGGGCGCTACCTGCGCGAGGGCGCGCCGCTGATGTGGGAGAAGGCGGAAGGGACCCGCTAGCCAGAAATGGCAACCGAAGGGGTCTTTAGGTTGCAACCTGTGGGCCGCGTCGCCATAGCGCTCTCGTTCGCGCTCCTGCTCGTCGGCTGCGGCGAGGACAAGGCAACGCAGCAGCAACCCGCGCAATCGTCACCGGGCGTGCTGAAGCCGTCGACGGTGCCTGCGGCGCCGCACCTCTCGTTCGTGCACGTGATCGTGCTCGACGGCGACCTGAGCAAGCCGGTACGCGGGGCGCTGGTGCGGGTCGGCGCGCACACAGGTCGCACCGGCGGCGACGGCGTCGCGAGGATCCGGATCGGGCGGCATGCGCGGCTGCTCGTGAGCGTGGCCAGGAGCGGCTACGACCCCTTCGAGCAGCGCCTGCAGTTCCGCGGCAAGCCGAAGGTCGGCGTGCGCGTCTACCAGACGAAGCTCCAGTGGCTGCTCTACGGCGCCACTCCGGCGCGCACGCAGGCGCACCCGTTCATCCACGTGCGCCCGCCCTTCCGCGTCGTCTGGAGCCAGGCGGTCGGCGGGCTGATGGAGTTCCCGGCCGCGGTGGACGACGGCATCGCGTTCGTCTCCAACTATCACGGCAGCGTGCGGGCCTACTCGATGCGAAACGGCGCGAAGGTGTGGCGCCGCGACACGGCCGGCAAGATGGCCGCATCTCCGGCGGTCGCGGGCGAGGAGGTCGTCGCCCACGGGATGGACGGCCGCGTCTACGTGCTGAACCGCCACAACGGCCGGGTTCTCTGGACCTATGACACCGGCGCTCCGATCGAGTCCTCGCCGCTGGTGCTCCACGGCGTCGACTACTTCGGCACGTGGAACGGGACGGTGTTCGCGCTCGACCTGCGCACGCACCGGGCGCGCTGGACCTACCGTTCCGGGAGCAAGATCACCTCGAGCGCGGCGTTCCTGAAAGGGACGCTCTACATCGGCGACTACGGCGGGCGGCTGCTTGCGCTGGCGGCGCAAACGGGAGCCCTGCGCTGGTCGGGCTCGGTCAACGGCCGCATCTACGGCACTCCCGCGGTCGCGAGCGGGCGCGTGTTCGTGACCTCCTCCACGGGCGGCTCGCTGACTGCCTTCTCGACCGGCGGCAGCCGGCTCTGGTCGCTCGGCACCGGCTCCTACGTCTACTCGTCGCCTGCGGTCTGGAACGGCCGCGTCTACTTCGGCTCCTACAACGGCACCTTCTACGCGGTCTCGGCCCGTAGCGGCGCGGTGGGCTGGCGCTTCACGACCGGGGGCGCGATCGCCGGGGCGGCCTCGATCGTCGACGGCATCGTGTACCTCAGCAACCGGCAGCACCGGATCTACGGGGTCAACGCGCGCACGGGCAAGGAGGTCTTCCGCTTCCCCGACGGCGCCTTCGTGCCGGTCTCCGGCAATGCGCGGAGGCTGCTCCTGCACGGCTTCTCTCGCCTCTACGCGGTCGAGCACAAGCGGCGATGAAGAAGCTGCTGTTCGTGATCGCTGCGGCGGTGCTGCTCGTCGTCGCCGGGCTGGTTGCGGTCGTCGTCTACCGGAAGCAGCAGGGCCACGACGTGCGCGGCTCCTCGACCGAGGAGTTCGTCACGACCCAGCAGGAGCCGGTCGTCCCGCCTCCAGGAGGAAAGATCCGCTGGCCGATGTACCGCTTCGACCCGGCGAGGCAGGGCGACGCGCCCCGGATGCTCGTGAAGCCGCCGTACCGGCCGCTCTGGTTCTTCCGCGCCCGCTCGCTCGTCGAGTTCCCGCCCGCGGTCGCCTACGGGAGGCTCTACTTCGCGAACGCCGACGGCACGCTCTTCGCCGTGGACACGCGCAAGGTCAAGGCTCGCTGGGTCTTCCGGGCGGCCCGCTGCACCGCCGCCGCCCCGGCCGTGGACGGCCACACGGTCTACATGTCGTTCCTGAACAAGCCGCCGTGCAACGCGACGCGCTCCGGGCTCGACGGCCAGGTGGTGGCCCTGAACGCCGACACCGGAAAGGTGCGCTGGCGCGTGACGATCGGGCCGACCGAGTCGTCGCCGCTGGTCGTGGACGGCGTGGTCTACGTGGGCGACTGGAACGGCAAGGTCTATGCGCTCACCGCCGCGACCGGTGCCACGCGTTGGGCGTTTCAGACCGGCGACAAGGTCAAGGGCGCGATCAGCTTCGCCGGCGGCCGCGTCTTCTTTGGGTCCTACGACAGTCACGTCTACGCCCTGAACGCGCGCAGCGGCAAGCTCTTCTGGCGCGCTTCGGCGCAGCAGCGGCTGGGGCCGCGCGGGCGCTTCTATTCGACACCGGCGGTCGCCTACGGCCGCGTGTACATCGGCTCGACCGACGGGAAGGTCTACTCGTTCGGCGCCACGAGCGGGAAGCTGCGCTGGTCGCACGGGACCGGCGACTACGTCTATGCCTCGCCCGCGGTCTGGCAGGAGCGCGTCTACGCCGGCTCCTACAACGGCACCCTCTATTGCTTCGACGCGGCGACCGGCGACGTGCGCTGGAAGTTCAGGGCCCTCGGCGCGATCTCCGGCTCGCCGGTCGTGATCAACGACGTCGTCTACTTCTCGACGCTCAAGAACCGCACCTACGCGCTCGATCCGCGCAGCGGCAAGCTCCTCTGGGCGTTCAGGCGGGGCGCCTACGCCGCAGTCGTCTCCGACCGGCGGCGGCTCTACCTCGTCGGCTACGCGCGCGTGTTCGGGATGGCTCCGCGCCTGCCGCGCTAGGTAGAGTCGCCCGCGGCCATGGCCAAGACCAATGACTTGCAGGATCTCGACGCCGAACGCGAGGTCGACCTCAGGCGCCACTGGAACACGATTGCCACCCACTGGTGGCTGCCACTCGCCGGCCTCGCCGCCGGGATCATCATCGGCTATCTGATCTCGCTCGGCGGGACACAGGTCTACAGGGCGAAGGCGGTCGTCTACCTGGGCCAGCCGCTTTCCGCCAGCGGCGTCCAGGTGCAGAGCCAGGCCACGAACCCGAGCACCGTCCGTCAGATCGTGACGTCTGAAGCGACCATCGAGTCGGTCGCGCGCAAAGTCGGCCTCCGACCGAACCAGCTCCGAGGGCACATCTCCACGCAGGCCGTCGCGGGTGCAATCACGCGGCTCGGGCAGAACCCCCTCGTCTCGATCACGGTGACCGGGCACCTGCGCTCGAAGGTGGCCGCCGCCGCGAACCGTCTGGCCGATGCCGTTGTGAACGCCCCGGCCCTTGCGGGCTACGCGAAGGTGAAAATCCGCACGTTCCAGCAGCAGGTAAAGGCGCAGAACGACCTGCTCGCCTCGATCGACGACTCGACGGGGCAGCTCAGGGACGCCGTTCAGCGCGGCAACGGCCTGTCCACCGTCGAGAAGCTGATCCTCCAGATTCAGTTGAACGGCCTCGCTCAGCAGCGCCAGCAGACGGTCGTGCAGCAGGCGCTGGCCCAGCAGCAGCTGACGCTCGCTCAGCAGGTGGAGGCACCGCAGGTGAATACGAGCGCAGTCGCCACCAAGACGACCGCGCGCAGCCGCCGCAACACCGTGCTAGTCGCTGGCCTGATCGGCCTGATCCTCGGCGGAATCGCGGCGCTCCTCTACGACCCGGCGCGCCAAGTCGTCCGCCGCCACTCGTAGCGTTCAGGCGTGCTCGACGGCAAGCGGGTTGCAGTCGTCGTGCCCGCGCGCGACGAAGAGAGGCTGATCGCGGAGACCATCCGCAGCATCCCCGACTTCGTCGACCGGGTCTACGTCGTCGACGACAAATCCGGGGACGGGACGGTCGCGGCGGTGCGAGCGCTCGCGAACCCGCGCGTCGAGCTGATCGAGCACGAGCGCAACCTCGGCGTCGGCGGAGCGATCGTCACCGGCTACAAGCGCGCCCGCGACGACGGCTTCGACGTGACCGCCGTGATGGCCGCCGACGCGCAGATGGACCCAGGCGACCTGGAGAAGCTCGCGAGCCCGGTCGCCCGCGGCGAGGTCGACTACGCCAAGGCGAACCGCCTCTTCACCGGCCAGGCCTGGGACGTGATCCCGCGCTACCGCTATCTCGGCAACGCGGTCCTGAGCATGCTGACCAAGATCGCCTCGGGCTACTGGCACGTGGCCGACTCGCAGTCCGGCTACACCGCGATCTCGCTCGAGTATCTGCAGCTGCTCGACCTCGACCGGATCTACCAGCGCTACGGCTTCCCGAACGACATGCTCGTCCACCTGAACGTCGTCAACGCCCGCGTGCGCGACTACCCGTCTCGGCCGATCTACGGCGTCGGCGAGCGCTCCGGAATCCGCCTGCGCATGGTGGTGCCGACGATCTCGTGGCTGCTCTTCAAGGGCTTCTGGTGGCGGCTGCGCGAGAAGTACGTGATCCGCGACTTCCACCCGCTCGTCTTCTTCTACGTGCTCGGGATCCTGATGACCGTGCTCGGGCTCGCGCTCGGAATCACGGAGGTCGTGCTGCGGATCCTCGGCAACCAGATCACCGCGGCGTCGGTGGTGCTCGTGGCGCTGCTGCTGACCTTCGGCTCGCAGTTCACGCTCTTCGCGATGTGGTTCGACATGGAATCGAACAAGGACCTCGGCGGCCGCGGCCGCAGGGGCACCGACAGCGACTACTGAGGGGCGCGGCGCACAGCAGGCGCAACGGGGTCGGCGCCTCGAGGCTACGATGTTCTAGTCGCTTTCGCGGCAGCTCTCCCGAGCGGCGCTGACGCGGATCGAAGAACCCGAAAAAGCGCGGATCTTCACAAAAGGCGAAAAGACGCCTAAGATCAGGGCGGGAGAGCATTGTCAGCGAACGTTCCCGGCGGCGGGGACGGAGTAGAAGGGCTGCGGCGGTGGGACAGATCCGAGTTGTCGTTGTTGACGACCACCAATTGATGCTCGATGCGATTCGGCTCACGCTCGAGCAGTCCGAGGATATCGAGCTGGTCGGTGAGGCCCTGACGGGCAGCGAGGCGCTTCCGATGATCGGCCGGACGCAGCCCGATCTCGTCTTGCTCGATATCCGCATGCCTCAGATGGACGGTTTGACGTGCCTCGGCAAAATCCGCGAGCGCCACCCCAACATCAAGGTCGTCATCCTCTCCGGCATCGACGAGCCGGAGCAGATCCAGACGGCGTTGAAGCATGGCGCGTGCGCCTTCGTCGTCAAGCACGTCGATCCGCGCGACCTCGCCTCCGCCCTACGGCAGGCCATGGCGGGGACGGTCTTCCAGATGCTCGGCTCCGGAGAGTCCAGCGAAGAGAATGCGGCCAAGGCCGCCGGGGTGACGGAATCTGAGATGCGCGTGTTGACGGCGCTTGCCCGCGGCCTCTCCAACAAGCAGATCGCGGCGGAGTTGTTCATCACCGAGCAGACGGTGAAGTTCCACCTGACGAACATCTACCGGAAGCTGCGCGTCGCGAATCGAACCGAGGCGACCCGCTACGCGTACCAGCACGGGATCGTCGTCAATCCCTTCTTCGAGGTCGCCTAGGCAACAGAGCGGGGAAGCGTTCGCCTCACGCGGCGAGCTCCACGCTCAATCCGGGTCGGCGCGCGCACCACGCCTTCACAAAGAACGCAATCTCTGTGGTGGCTTCCGGCTCACTGAGCGCCAGCGGGGGAAGAACAAGCAGCATGTCCTTGCTGACGGGCACGGAAACGCACTCTGCCTTCTCCAAGGCCGCGCGCAACTCCTCGAGTTGCGTCGGGTCGCTGAGCAGAATGCGCATCACTTGGGCGGCACCCCGGTCCGAACCAGGACGGCGTGATCGGGGTCAAGGTAAGTCTGCCTCATCCGAGCGTCGGCTGCCCGGAAGAGCTCATAGAACATGAGCTGGGCAAGCCACTGCTGGTCGATCCAGCGGGCGCCGTGGGCCATCACGGTCAAGGTCTCGCGGTGGGGAATCCCGTGCTCTGCGATCTCGCGTCCGGCGACGAGGGTGGCCCAGCTGTCCTGAGAACGAGCTCGCCCGGCAGGACGAGCAAGAGCACGATCGCGTAGAGGACGCCGATCGTGACCGGGAATGCCTCTTGCCCGAGGCGTCGGACCGCCGAGGTGGCGAGGTTTACTCCGCCGGCCGCGCGATTCGCGCGCGCCTGCTAGCGGTTCTGCGCGAGTAGCCATCACCGAATTCAAGCGTGGGGCCGGCGCGCGTTCAAGAGTCGAATGGCCAGCACTAGCCACGAAGTTGGGTGGTCCGAGGCGCAGGAGGTCGGAAGGCTTGCTCATCAATGTCCGAGCTTGGATTCAAGCTCGCGACGAGCCGGGCTGGGGAGCGCGAAGAGGGCCAGAGGCTCGTCGAGTACGCCTTGATCCTGGTCTTGGTCTCGTTTGTCGCCATCGCTGCGCTCGAGGCGCTCGGCGGCAGCATCATCGGGATCCTCGACTCGATCGCGAACACGCTCAAGAACCAGTAACACTTCGTCGGGGGACTTCTTCGTCACGGTGTTCAGCAGCGCCCAGCGCTGGTACTCGCAGTGTCGGGCGCGTGGACTATCTGCGGCAACCGTCGTGGGAGGGCCTCCCCGAGCAGAAGCTCGTCGTGCGCCGGAAGAGCGACGAGCTCGTCGACGAGGCAGGGGAGCCGCTGCGCGCGGTTCGCGCTCGTCGACCCTTGGGTCGTCCTGCGCGGGCGCGTGCTCGCGCGCGAGCGAGAGAGCGGGATTCGCGTCTACCGCCTCAGCGGCGCGACCGCCCGAATCGCCGCAATAGCGCTACCTGGACGTTCGGCCGCCTCTTCCAGCCGAAGGTCTAGTGAAATCACCGGCCGACCCCGCGAAGCTCCAATCAGGCTTGCAAACAAAGGGAGAGCAAGTGGGAGAGTGGGCTGAGGGAGAAGGGCGTCGTGGGACTTGTGCTTTGCAAATGGGGGCGAACGGCCCATTGGCGAAGGCGTAGCGCGACGCGAGCACGGACACGGCCTGCGGCAAGAGGCTAACTGCGGTCAAACGAGGGTGAAGGGGGAAAGACGAATGCAGCGGAGTTCTCGGATGCGGCGCGAGGCCGCTTTTGCTGCGGTCCCCGCGCGCGGCGCGGGAGAGATTTCGACGGACGGGGAGCCTGCGACCGCGAGGCCCAGGCGACGAATCCAGCTCATGGTCGCGCTGTTTGCAGCGCTGACCTTCGGCATCCTGCAGCTCGCCCTCGCGCAGACCGGCTCCGCAGCAACGGGAGTTCCATGCCCTCAGACGGGGATGGAGACAGTCGCCAGCGACGCAGCTGACTACGCGCCCGGAGCAACGGCTCACTTCAGCGGTTCGGGCTACACCGCCGACTGCGACCTCCAGCTCAACATCTCCCGCCCCGACGGCGTCGTCGACAACGCGACCGTGACGACCGACCTGTTCGGGAACTTCGCCTACGACTACCCGCTCCCGCCTCCGCCCGGCGTGACCGGTCTCTATTACCTCGACGTGCTGGGCTACGCCGACGCGACGCTGGCCACGATGGACTTCACGGACAACACCTGCACCAGCGCGACGAGCGGAAACTGGAGCTCGCCTGCTACTTGGACGGGCTGCGGCGGCGTCATTCCGCTTGCTTCCGACGATGTCGTCATCCAGAACGGCCACACCGTGAACGTGAACATCAACAACGCCGTCGCACTGAGCCTCTCCATCGGCGCAGGAAACAACACCACCTCGACCCTCACGTTCAACAGCGGCTCTAACCTCGCTGTTGGTCAGAGCGGCACCGTCGGTGGAAGCGGGAATCGAGCTGGCGTCCTGAACATGACGGCCGGCGGCACGCTGCACATCGGCGCGACGTTTGCTCCCAACAACGGCAACAACGGCACGTTTAAGCCGGGCTCTGGCACCGTCGACTACAACGGCACCGGCTCTCAGACGGTCGTCGCCACCAACTACAACAACCTGACGATCAGCGGCGCGAGGACGACGAACAGCGTCACGCTCGACGGCACCGGCACGATCGGCATCGCCGGCACGTTCAATCCGTCGGCGACGTTCACGAGCGGCAACTACATCACGACCGGCAACACCGTCGACTTCAACGGCAGCGGTGCCCAGACGATCCCTGCCTTCAACTACAACAACCTGACCAGCAGCTCGACCGGGGCGCGCACGCTGGCTAGCGCCGGCACGATCGGCGTCGCCGGCACCTTCACGCCCGG
>JBBRZA010000120.1:0-8291 GCA_038237145.1 Gaiellales bacterium | reverse complement strand
CTTCAAGTGCTACCGGCGCGGTGCGCTCGAGGCGATCGACCTCGACGCGGTCGAGTCGAAGGGCTACGCGTTTCAGATCGAGACGACTTACCGTGTCCTGCGCGCGGGCTTCGAGGTGGTCGAGGTGCCGATCACCTTCGCCGACCGCGAGGTCGGTGGGTCGAAGATGTCGAAGGGGATAGTCGCGGAGGCGATCTGGAAGGTCCCGGGCCTCAGGCTCGCAGCACTCTTCGGACGCCTGTAGCGGCTACTCTGGATTCGTGTTCGAGGTCACCGACGCCACCTTCGAGCAGGACGTCCTGCAGGCAGACACACCGATCGTGCTCGACTTCTGGGCACCGTGGTGCGGCCCGTGCAAGGCCGTCGAACCGATCCTCGAGCAGCTGGAGTCCGAAACTCGCGGCCGCGTCGAGTTCGCCAAGCTGAACATCGACGAGAACCCGCTGACGGCCGCGCGCTACGACGTGCTCTCGATCCCGACCGCGATTCTGTTCGACGGCGGCGAAGCGAAGGCGACGCTTATCGGCGTGCGACCGCGCGCGCATTACGAGCGCGCGCTAGCGGAAGTGCTGCCAGCCGCCTAGCTCATACGGCTCGCCGTTCAGCGTGACGGCGAGACCTTCGCCTTCCTCGCAATGCCCGATCGCACCGTAGCGGCCGCGCGTTCCAACAGCTGCAAGCAATTCATAGTCCTCACCGAAGCTGAGGTCTTCGAGCTCTGACCCTGCCGCGAGTGGAACCCGTTCGAGCTCGATGGCAACGCGGCATCCTGAGCGTGAGGCGATGTGGCCTGCATCGACGGCCAGCCCGTCGGAGACATCGAGCAGAGCGTGAGCAGTCAGAGCGAGCTCCTTCCCCTCTGCGAGCCTCAGCGGCGGTCGTACGTACGACTGCCGGCGAAACGCCGCGCCTGCCGCGCCGAGTGGCCCGGTGACGACCAGGTGATCTCCGGGCCGCGCTCCCCCCCGACCCGGAACACGGGCGGAGCGTCCAATCGCAGTCACGCTGAGAACGACCTCCTCCGCATTTGACGTATCGCCACCGACGACAGGTACGCCGGTCTCGGCAATGCCCTCGTAGAGCTCGAGGACGTCTGCGACCTCCGTCTCGGCGGGAGCCGCGAGTGTGACGAGCAGGCCTTCCGGTTCGGCTCCCGACGCCGCGAGGTCGCTGAGGTTGATGACCGCGGCGCGCCAGCCGAGATCGCGCCACGAGATCCAGTCCAAGCGAAAGTGAATTCGCTCGACAAGCGCATCCTGCGTGACCACCAGTCCTTCGCTCAGGTGCGCCGCGTCGTCTCCGATGTTCCGCGCCAGCCCACGACGTTCCAATTCGGCGAGCAGGCCGAGCTCGCCGAGCTCAGCGAGCTGCATCGATCGCCCTCCTCAGCGCAGCGGCATCGCGGGCCGCGCGAATGACCGCGACGCCGACGGCGCCGGCGCGAATGCACTCCGCGGCGTTCGACGCGTCGATGCCACCGATCGCCACGACGGGGTTCGTGGTCGCGTCACAGATCTCCCACAGCCCCTCGAGGCCGATCGCAGGATCGGCGTCGGCCTTCGATGGCGTCTCCCAGACCGGGCCAACCCCGATGTAGTCGGCCTCGCTGTCAGCTGCACGCGCTTCCTCGAGGCTCGATGCGGAGAGCCCGAGCAGGAGCCCCTGATCCCTCGCGCGCGTCGCCCCCTCGTCTGCGCGGCCGAGGTGCACCCCGTCTGCGCCGAGCATGAGCGCCGCCTCGACGTCATCGTTCACCACGAAGGTGACGCCGTGACGTGCGCAGAGGCTTCGCGTCGCGCGCCCGCGCTCGACCACGTCCACGCGCGGTGCGTTCTTCAGACGCCACTGCACGACCGTCGCGCCTCCCTCCACAGCGAGCCGCGCGGTTTCGAGCTCGTCCACGAGGACGTGCAGTTTCACGCGATCCTCGCGCGCATGTCGAGCGTCTCGGGCTCGAGTGCGGCCAGCGCGTCGTAGAGGCCGACATGAAAAGAACCGGGCCCTTCCGCGTGGCGCGCAGCATCCTCGCCGGCGACGCCGAAAGCCGCCAGCGCTGCCGCTGCCGCCTCGAGCGGTTTGTCTGGCGCAACGGCCAGAAAACAACCGGTGATCGCACTCGACATGCACCCCGTCCCCGTCACCGCCGCCAGCAGCTCGTGCCCGTTGGCGACCGCGAGCACCCGGTCTCCGTCGGAGACGTGATCGACCGGGCCGGTCACCGCAGCAACGAGTCCCAGGTTGCGAGCGGCCGTGCGCGCCAGGTCGGCGGGCTCGCCCCCGGCGCCGATCGACTCGACTCCCCGCACTTCCGCCTCGACGCCGACCAGGGTCGCGACCTCGCCCTGGTTGCCGCGCAACACGGCGACCTTCACCTCGTCGAGAAGGCGCCGCGCCGTCTCGGTGCGGTACCCCGTCGCTCCTGCGCCCACAGGATCGAGCACGACCGGAATGCCATGCTCGTTTGCCGCCTTGCCCGCAAGAAGCATCGCGTCGACCCACTGCGGCGAGAGGGTCCCGATGTTCAGCACGAGCGCGCCCGCAAGCGCGACCATTTCTTCGACTTCCTCGCGCGCGTGGGCCATCACCGGTAGCGCGCCGAGTGCGAGCGTCGCGTTGGCCGTCTGGTTCATGACGACGTAGTTCGTGATCTGGTGGACAAGGGGCTTGCGCTTGCGGAGCTCGCGGAGCGTCTGCCCGGGAGAGAGACTCACGCGGCTCCCCTCAGATGGAGGACGTCGACCGGACCGTCACCCGCGCCGATCTCAGCAAGGCCATGCCGGACCGCATCCGAGGCAAACCGAGCCGCCTCGCGCGCCGCCTGCTCAAGAGACAGTCCCCTGGCCAGGGCCGCCGCGAACGTGGCCGAGTGGGTGCAGCCCGCACCGTGCGTGGCCGCTGTGTCATGGCGCTCGACCGGGATCTCGACGTGACGGAGGCCGTCGAAGAGATGATCCACCGCCTCGTCGCCGTGTCCGCCCGTCACGACGACCGCGGGAGCGCCGAGCTCGTGGATGCGCTCCGCCAGCTCGCGGCGACGCCCTCCACCCACCAGCGCCTCGGCTTCATGGAGGTTCGGCGTCACGACAGTCGCGAGGGGAAAGAGCCGCGACACGAGCGTCTCCACCGCGTCGCACCGCAGCAACGTTGCCCCGGAGCTCGCGATCATGACCGGATCGACGACAAGGGGGATGCTCCGTCCCTGGAGAAAATCCGCGACGGTGTCGATGAGAGCCCGCGAGAAGAGCATCCCCGTCTTGGCAGCGTCGACGCCGATGTCGTCATAGACGGCGTCGAGTTGTGCGCGGACGAAATCCGGCGGCAGCTCGTGTACAGCCGTCACGCCGGTCGTGTTCTGCGCGGTCAGCGCGACGATCGCACTAGCGCCGTAGCAACCTGCAGCCGCAAACGCCTTCAGATCGGCCTGAATCCCCGCTCCGCCGCCGGAGTCCGAGCCAGCAATCGTCAAGCAACGTGGAACCAACACTCTCCCTTCGCCGGTGCTAACCGGATCAGGTTCTACGGGTGTGATCTCAGCCCCCAGGTTGGGCACCCCGGTCAGAGAAGGGTAACGTGCGCGAACGGATGGGCGACGTCCAGGAGCTTCGGCTCGTTCTAACGGTTTCGGACTTCGAGGCGGCGCTGGCGCTCTACCGCGACGCTCTCGGCCTCGCGGAGCTCGCGGATTGGAATGACGGCGACGCAAAGATCGTCGTTCTCGACGGGGGGCATGCGACCCTGGAGCTCATCAACGAGGACCAGGCGGAAATGATCGACCGAATCGAGGTCGGAAACCGGGTCTCCGGCCCGGTGCGCATCGCGTTTCAGGTGGCGGACAGCGAGGCGACGGCCGAGCGGCTGGCGCTCGCCGGGGCAGAAACTGTGGCGGCCGCTGTGACGACGCCGTGGAACGACCGGAACGTACGCATGCGTGACACAGAAGGCATGCAGCTGACGCTCTTCACGACCCTGGGGTAACCACAACGCGCTTCAATGGGCGGATGGCCGTCGGCGCCGCCACCTGGGACGATCTGCTCGAGGGAGAGGAGGCAGCGCACGTCGAGACCGTGCCCGCCGCGGAATCGCGGACTGCGCCGCTTCCCGAGGAGCTCCATCCCGGCCTCCGCGAGGCACTGCCGTTTCCAACGCTCTACGTTCACCAACGCGAGGCGTTCGATGTTGCGGCACGCGGCGAGCACCTGATCCTCGCGACCGGGACCGCGTCCGGGAAGTCACTTGGTTTCAACCTGCCGGTCCTCGACCGAATCGCCCGCGAGCCGAAGAGTCGAGCGCTCTACCTCTATCCAACGAAGGCGCTTGCCCAGGATCAAGCGCGCGCACTGGCCGAATTGCACGCGCCGAACGTCCGCGCCGCCATCTACGACGGCGACACACCGGGCGAACGTCGCTGGCAGATCCGGAAGTGGGCGAATGTCATCCTCACGAACCCCGACATGCTCCATGTCGGTGTGCTGCCACACCACGATCGCTGGGCCGACGTCCTGCACAACCTGCGCTACATCGTCGTGGATGAGGCACACGTCTACCGAGGCGTGTTCGGTTCGCACGTCGGCAACGTCCTGCGACGTCTGCGCCGGCTCGCCCAGGTTTACGGCGCCGAGCCGCAGTTTCTAATGGCCTCGGCGACGATCGCCAATCCCGGCGAGCTTGCGCGGAGCATCGCGGGAATCGAGACGACCGTCATCGAGAACGACGCGGCTCCGCGAGCCGAGCGCACGATTCTCCTCTGGAACCCGGAGTTGCTGGACGCCGAGCTCGGTCTGCGCGCGAGCGCGCTGGGCGACGCGTCGAAGCTGATGGCGGACCTCGTCTCGCGCGGCCTCCGCACCATCTGTTTCGCGAAGAGCAGGAAGGCGGCAGAGCTGATTCACCGGTTCACGGTGCAGCGGGTCGACACCGAGACCGCCAAGCGCCTTGCTCCCTACCGCGCCGGCTACACACCCGCTCAACGGCGGGACATCGAGCGCCGACTCGTTGAGGGCGAGCTGCTGGGCGTCGCCGCCACGGACGCCCTGGAGCTGGGCATCGACATCGGCCTGCTGGACTGCGCCATCTCGGTCGGCTTTCCCGGAACCGTCGCGTCGCTGCGTCAACAATGGGGACGCGCAGGGCGGCGCGGACACGGCCTGGCGGTACTCGTCGCAAGTGAGGACGCGCTCGACCAGTACTTCGTCCGCGAGCCGGAGACCCTGCTGCAACGACGCGTCGAGGCGGCGATCCTCGACCCCGCGAACCCACGCGTGCTCGACGGACACGTCAGGGCTGCGGCGTTCGAGGCGCCGCTCGACGACGACGACCGCGCCACGCTCGGGAACGAGGCGCTCGAGCGCGCTGCGCTTTTGCCCGAGCTGCAGCTGACGAAGAACGGCTACGTGTGGGCGGGGCGGGACTATCCGGCCGGGCAGTTCGGCCTGCGGAGCACCACGCCCGACACGTTCGCAGTCGTGGAAGCGACGAGCGGCACGGTCCTCGGCATCGTCGAGCGCGAGCGCGCGTACTCGACCGTCCACGAGGGCGCCGTCTACCTCCACCTCGGCGAAAGCTACCTCGTGCACGAGCTCGACCTGCAGAGCCGTACGGCGCTCGTGACGCCGTACAAGGGCGACTACTACACCCAGGCGAAAAAGGACACCAGTACGGCGATCGAGGAGACGCTGCGAACCGAGCGGCGATGCGGCCTCGATCTCCACTTTGGACGCATTTCGGTCACCGAGCGCGTGGTCGCGTACCAGAAGAAATCCATCCGCGACCAGTTGACGCTCGAGACCGTCGAGCTCGACCTGCCTCAGACCAGCTTCGAGACGGAGGCGATCTGGTACGTGCCCGAGCCGGAGCAGCTCGCTGGTCTCGACAAGATGCCAAAGCTACTCGGTACCCTGCATGCTGCGGAGCACTCCATGATCGCGCTGCTGCCGCTGTGGGCGATGTGCGACCGCTGGGACATCGGCGGGCTTTCGACGAACATCCACTTCCAGACGGATGCGCCCACGGTGTTCGTCTACGACGGGCACTCCGGCGGCGTCGGGATCACCGAGCGCGGGTTCAACGCATTCGAGGGCTGGGTCGAGGACACCGCCAGGATGCTCGAGGGCTGCCCCTGCACCGACGGCTGTCCTTCATGCGTGCAGAGCCCGAAATGTGGCAACCTCAACGAGATGCTGGACAAGGGCGGCGCCCTGATCTTGCTGAGGCGAATGGTGGCGGCATCGACGTCCGCGAGCTGAACGAGGCCGACGTAGCGCGGATCGGAGACCGGCTCCCCTTGCATAGGCTCGAAAGCGGCCAGACCTATCTGGTGGCCTGGGATGGAGGCGAGCCGGTCGGCCACGCGCACGTCGCGTGGGAGGAGACAACGCTTGGCGTGCCGGAGATCGGAGACGTCTTCGTCCCTGCGGAGCTCCGTGGGCGCGGCATCGGGACCGAGCTCTCCGAGGCCGCGGAACAACTGGCTCGTGCGCGTGGTCACCGCCAGATCAGCATCAGCGCGAGCATCGCGAACGAGGGCGCATTGCGTCTGTACAGGCGCCTTGGCTACCGCGACGCGGGCCTGCCGCCGAAGCGCGTCCAGGGGACGATCATCGTGCGAGCGAGGCCCATGGAGATCGACGACACGTTGCTTTACCTGGTCAAGGACATCGCCGCCTGACCTGACCCCGGCTCCCCCTTTTGGGCGTGTAAGTAGCGACGGTCACAGCCGATTTGGGGTGTGATGCGGCCAATCCCTCGCGATCGCGTGGTCCAGGATCTCGCGCTTCTCGGGGCCGGAGCGCTCGTGCCTGGAGCGGCTCTGACCTTCCTCGGGCACCACTCGCACAACCTGGGAACGAACGTGCACTTCATCGGCGTCGGCGTCAGCGCCGCAATGGCATCCGTCGCCGCCCTCGCGCTCACGGTGGTCGGCGTCAGACGCCAGGACGGGCGAGTCGTGCTCGTTGGATCGGCTTTCACCGTCATGGCCGCACTCCTCGCCATCCATGGGCTGGCCACGCCTGGGGTCGTGATCGGCGACAACGGCGTGATCGCTCTGACCGGAGCCGCGACGTTGCCCGTCGGCGGCGCCGTCCTCGCGCTCTCCGCGCTGCCGGGCCTGCGGCGACCGCAGCGCATCCGTTCCCTCCTCGTTCTCCAGGTCGTGACCCTTGTCGGCGTTATCGCGCTCGGCGTGGTCGGCATGGCCGTGCCGAGCCTGGTTCCGGCGGTCCCCGAACCCGCGAGTCCTGCAGCCGTCATCGCTCTCGGCGTCGGAGCATTCTTCTACTCACTGCTCATCCTGCGGGCGCTGAAGACCTACCTGCTGACCCAGCGGATAGCCGACCTGGCGGTCGTGGTCGGCGTTGCCTGGCTAACCGCAGCGCTGCCCCCTGCGCTCCTCCTGAACTACACGGATCTCGGCTGGTGGCTCGGCCACGGCTTCGAGCTTGTCGGGATCGTGATCGTCGGAACAGCTGTCGCAATCGACCTGAGTCGGTCTGTCCAGTCACGACCGCTCGTAGGCGACCTTCGAGCCGCGGAGCTCGTTGCGAAAGAGGAAGCGTTCCTCGGGGCACGTGTGCACGCGTTGGTGCAGCGCCTCGCCGAGAAGGACGAATCGACGGAAGAGCACACACGGCGTGTCGCCATGCGCGCGGTACAGGTCGGCGAGGAGCTTGGGCTCCCGCCGGGGCGATTGCGGGCGCTTGCGATCGGCGGGCTTCTACACGACATCGGGAAGCTGTCTGTGCCGACCCGCATCCTGCGAAAACCGGCCGCGCTGGAGGAAGACGAGTTCGCCGTCATCAAGCGGCATCCCGAGTGGGGAATCAAGCTCCTCCGAGAGCTCGGCGGTTTCAACTCCTCGGCACAGGAGCTCGTCCACAGCCACCACGAGCGCCTCGACGGCAACGGCTACCCCCGAGGCCTGAACGCAAGCTCGATCGGCCTCGACACCCGCATCCTCACCGTCTGCGACGTCTACGACGCGCTCGTTTCGCCACGGGTCTATCGAGCTGCGTGGAGCCACGAGGCTGCGCTCGCCCTGCTGCGAGACGAAAGCGGCTCGGCCTTCGACGAACGCTGCGTCGCTGCGCTCGAGCGCGTCCTCGGACGGGAACAGACGCAGCCGGTCGCCCCGGCATTTCAGATCGCAGCCGCGGCCGTCTAGTGACCTGAGTCGTTGATCCGTTGGCAGTAGGAGGCGAGGCTGTCGAGGATCTGGTCTGCGGTCTTGTGCCAGACGAAAGGTTTGGGGTCGTCGTTCCAGTTAGCGATCCAGGTTCGGATCGAGGCGACGAGGT
>JBBRZA010000119.1:0-8318 GCA_038237145.1 Gaiellales bacterium | reverse complement strand
TGCACCCACTCCGCCACGCTCGCCGCGCTGCTTGCGCGCGGCGAGACCCTCGTCGACGCCGCCCGCGGCGCCGCGCACGCCGCGTCCGAGGCGGTGCGCCACGGCTTCGGCGAGCTCGGCCCTGGCGAGGGGCCGGTCGACGTGCTGAACCTGAAAGGAGCCCCATGAGCGTTTCCCCCGGGGCGAGCCTGCGCGCGATCAGGGTGCGCAAGCCGCTCGTCCACCAGATCACGAACTACGTCGTCATGAACGAGACCGCCAACGCGACGCTCGCGCTCGGCGCGCTGCCGGTGATGGCGCACGCGCGCGAGGAGGTCGAGGAGATGGTCGGGCTGGCCGGCGCGCTCGTGATCAACATCGGCACGCTCTCGCCCCACTGGATCGAGGCGATGCTGGCGGCCGGGAAGGCGGCGGGCGCGAAGGGGATCCCGGTCGTGCTCGACCCCGTCGGCGCCGGCGCGACGCGCTACCGGACGGAGACCGCAAAGCGGATCCTCGACGAGGTCGACGTCGCCGTCCTGTGCGGCAACGCGGGCGAGGTCTCGACGCTGGTCGGCGTTGACGCGGAGGTGCGCGGGGTGGAGTCAATGGCGGCCGGGAGCGACCCGGGCGAGCTGGCGCGCGCCGCGGCGCGGGCGCTCGACGTGGTCGCGTCCGTCACCGGGCCGGTCGACCACGTCTCCGACGGCGAGCGCGTGCTGCGCGTGGCGAACGGCGACGCGCTGCTCGGGACGGTCAGCGGCACCGGCTGCATGTCGAGCGCGATCACCGGCGCGTTCCTCGCCGCCAAGCCGGACGCGCTGCTCGAGGCCGCGGCCGAGGCGCTTGCCGCATTCGGGGTCGCCGGCGAGGACGCGGCGCGCGAGGCGAAGGGGCCCGGGACGTTCCACGCCGCGCTGTACGACGCGCTCTACAACCTCGACCCCGACACGCTCGACGCGAGGGCGAGGGTCAGTTGAGGCTGCACGCGCTCGTCGACAACCTCGAGACCGCGCGGATCGCGGTCGAGGGCGGCGCGACCGTGATCCAGCTGCGCGTGAAGGGCATCTCGACGGACGAGCTCGTCGAGATCGGCCGGCCGTTCAGGGCACTCCCCGTGACCTTCGTGGTCAACGACGACGTCGAGGCGACGCTCCGGCTCGAGGCGGACGGGGTGCACCTCGGCCGCAGCGACCCCGGCGCCGAGCGCGCGCTCGCGCCGAGGCCGCGCCGCCAAACCTCCTCTACTACGGCGACAACCTCGACGTGCCAGATGGAATGGGAGGTCAAGGATGACGCCTGAGGTCGCGACCCTCTACTCGGTGACGCTCGTGAAGGTGCTCCACGGCGGCGACCAGGGGGAAGCTGACACGCACCGATGGGTCTGCCGGAACGTCCGGCTTACGGTGCCACCTTCGCCGGGCTTGCATGTCGTGTGGGACGTTGACGTTCCCGACCGCGAGTTCAACCATACGACCATCGCGGAAGTCGAGGTCAACGCCGACACCGGCATCCTGACCGCCTACTGCCCGCCCGACGATTCGGCGGCGCAGCTTCGGATCACCGAGCCGGTGCTAAAGCGTGATGCTGAGGAGGCGCGCGCCGAGCAGATGGACGACCTTCTCGCGCAGTACGATCGCGACGGGTGGGATCGCATGGACGCCTTGAAATAGCTACCGCTCGTGTTCCGCCAGCATGTCAAGGACGAGAGTGGATCTCGTCTAGACGTTCAAGAAGGCTCCGAAGGCGCAGACCGACTATCCCGAGCCGGAGCCGCTCTCGTTCGACGATGGGTAAAACCCGCCTGATTTGTGGGTAAGCCGACGGCGGCGCTACCCTGAACATCGCATGAACAGACGCCTACAGCGTTTCGCTAGACCCTCCTAGTCTCGCCGGTTCGATCCCAGTTCCCTCCAGCCACTGGACTCGAACGGCCGCGGCGCGTAGGTGACGCGCCTGGCGGGATCAACTACTCCGTCAGAACTTCACCCACCGCGCTCAGGAGCACGCCTCGGCGAACTCTTCCGGCGGGCACGGTCCCGCATTCGCCCACCAGCGCCAGAGAGGCTTGGGCTTGTCTCCCAGGGCATAACTGAGGATGAGGAGACGATCATGCTTCCAAGCGAGCACAGCCTTTCCGTCCTTGTCGCGGAAGCAGAGGACGCGCCCGGCCACGCTCTTCTCTGCTCCAACCGTGTACGTACCCTCGCCTGCCGCGGCCTCGCCGCATCCGTCGTCGCCTTTCGCGCCGCCCTGGGGCTCGACGTGCTCCTCAAAGAGCTTCCAGTACTGGCCGGCGAAAGCATCGCGGGAAAGGAACAGCTCGTAGTAGACGGCGATCCCGCCGGGGCCCGCGCAGCCGACGCCGGCCGAGGCGGCCGCGAATAGGCCCTCGTTCACCTCCCGGCTACAGCTCTCGCTAAGGCCGGCGGGGAGCGTGGCGAGGATCGTCTCCTCGTCCGAGTTCGGGAACTCGCTCGGATCGCTCGGTGTTTCCTCCCCAGTCGGCGGGACGCCAACAGTCGTCTCTGCCCGCCCAATGAGACGGAGAGGCGGGCCGGCGCGGGCCTCGACCACATACACCCCTTCGGCGAGTGTTCCGTCATCGCCAAGCACCGCCTTCGGTAAGGGGGCGGAGCGACAATCGTTGTCAGCCTCCGGCTTCCAGGTGATAGCGCTCGTGACCGCCTGCTCGGGCTCGTCGGCGTCGCCCTGGTATCGCCAGACGAACTGCAGATCCTCGTCCTCGGTCATTGCACGCGCGAGGAAGACGGGAAAGAGCGCGGTCGTGCCGGAAGGGAAGCTCGCGCTCTCCGAGTAGCTCGGGCAGGTGCCGGGCGAGGGCGTCTCCGTCGTCCACCCCAGGGTTGTAAAGGTCTCTTTGCCTGTGCCGTCGACAACGGCTCGGCTCGTCCACTCCTCCCCGGCCTCGGCCGCCCGGATCACCGGCTTTACCAAGTTGATGGGGCGGATTCTCCCCTGCGTGCCGCCGAACCCCCCGCTCTCATTCTCGCGCCCATACACGAGTTGGGAGGGTATCCCGATCAAGCTCCCGCGCTCGTCCGCGGCGAGTCCGCCCGAGCTGCCCGGGGAAATCAGTGCGCTCGTCTTGATCCAACCACGCAAAATGTCAAGGATATCGTCGGGGGGGAACCCCGAAACGGACCCCCGGTCGGAATTGATCGTCCCCTGCTCCCCCTCGCCCACCTCGGGGTAACCGAGGACACGGATCTCGTCGTCGTTCTCGAGCCGGTCGGAGTCGCCAAGAGCGACGGTCGGGAGCTCGAGCGTTGTCGGATCGACAGGTGCGCCGTCGAGGGTGCGATCGATCTGGAGGACCGCGACGTCGAGGTAGCCGTCGAGAGCAACGACACGCGCCCTGTAGGTCGGCTCTGCCGGCCTGTCTTCGTCGCCAGCGAAGAGCGAGACGACGAATCTCTCCGCCGCCCTACCCTCCCGGGGCCCGTAGCGCAGTGCGAGTCCGGGAGCAGTCGGATCAACCACGTGCGCGTTTGTAAGGATGAGTCCGTCCTCTCGAATGATCGAGCCCGAGCCGAATTCCTCTGGCTCCCCGTCTGCGCCCATCCGCTGGATGTGCACGGTCGCCCGCTCGAGCTCCTGCTGGTTGGGGCCCCTGGTCAGCACCCAGACGGAGCCGAAGCCGATCGCGAGGAGCGCTGCGGCGGCCAGCATTGTCCACCACGGCGAGCGCAAGATGATTCCGGGGCCAAAGCGGCGCCTTCCTGCCGCAACCGCTCTCTTCTTCATGATCCGCACCTAGAGAGCTCCTCGCCGCCCACGAGAGGGGTGACCCCCTGGATCTGCTTCCCATCGACGAAGGTGCCGTGGCTCGAGCCCAGGTCGCGCAGTCCAACCCCCTCGGGGAGCACCGTCAAAGGCGCGTGCCGGCCGGAGACCATAGGATCGGCGAGGGTGAGGTCGCACTCCTCTGTGCGCCCGACGACCAGCGACCCCACGCCCACGTCATAAAGCCTGCTCTCGCCGTCCTCCGTAGTGATCTTCTGGCTCATCAGCCTCTTCGCCGCCGCCACCTCGCCGCCGGTGTCCCAGCGCGCCGGGGCCTGAGGCGGGGCAGAAGCCCGGCTGGCCGATCGGCTATGCAGGGCGCGGGTTCGACAACGTACGCAGACGCTGCAACGCCTTCTCCGGCCCGCATGAGCCGGAGAAGGCTGGGGCGTAACCGCCGTCTTCGTTAAGGAGGGGATCAAAATGTTCCCTCAGCGTTCTCTCGCGTGCCTGAAGAGGCAACAAAAATCGCCGGAAGTACGCGTTTTACAGGGTGTTCCTGAAGCCCTCTGACGGACTCGAACCGTCGACCCGCTCCTTACCATGGAGCTCCGGATGAGGAGCGGGCGGGTAGGCGCGGGTGGTCGAGCTTGTGTTCCCTTCATGTTCCCTTGGGAGGTGCGCTGGGACTGGCGTTGTAACCGACGGCACATCCGTCTTATCGGAACGCCCGTACCGAGGATCCTCGATCGTTGTGGGGAAGAGTCTTTCAGGGCCATGTCAGTGAGCCTGTCGCGCTCGGACGCATCAAGGCGAACGCCGGTGGCCGCACCCAGCGAGCCGCGGGCGTTAGGCGACGACCGTGTCTTCAGTCGGCACGCACCGACGGTACAGTAACTACCTGTATCTTGTAAGGCAGCGGGGAGCCGCCTCGGTGGAGGTGCGCGCAGCGCCGGGCCTGTCGAGGCGCATTTCGCTTTCGAGTCGAGGCGGGAAAGAGCGAAGATCGCCATTTTTCGCGTCGACCCGTGTGATCGTCGTTCCAGCACCCCCAAGCCACAAACTCGCATGAACAAAGAGCTCGGCGGCCGCCAACTTGATGTGAGAACCGGTGCTCCTTCCTGTCTAGTGTCGTCTCAACAGACAACAAATGAGCGTGAAAGAGCGGCTCGATATGAGGCGGCGTGAGGACGCAGGAGGACGCCACGGCCGCCTCGGCGACCCGCGTAGCCCAGGCACTTGACGCGAGGAACCCAGCGCGAGAGGGTTGCCCTATGGACGCGGGGGAGGCAGTTCGTAGGGAACTCGTAAAGCCGCCCTTCGGCAGCCTCGGAGACGAAATCGGTGGCCGTAAATTCCCGTCTGAGGACGGGATAGACGACTCCGAGCGAATCGCTGCGCTTGAGGATGCCGTTCGAGCGCTCGCCGCGACGCTCAAGAAGCTCGCGGGTCAAGTCGACAAGCGCTGACTCCGACTCGCTGGGCCGCCCTGCCGAAGCGGTGCTCGGCCCGCGACGGATCACCCGGTCGAAGTCGGCGGAGCTCCGAAGCTTGAAGCCCTGACCCACGGGAAGCGCCGAAAGTCCTAGGAGGGTTTGGCGAAAAAAACAGCGGTTCAGCGCTGTCGTCGCTCTCGAACGTCGCTCACGTATCGACCCACGTTGAGCGCAAATGGCCAAAAAATCATGACAGACCCGTCGCCCGTCGGGATATTTATTTTGCCTTTGAGGACGGTATCTTCGGCGGGGGCCACATCGAGGGCCGTGATTATTTCAGCCATGACGCGCTCCGCCAAAATCGGTTCCGTAAGGTCGAGCTTTTCTTGGGGAATCAGCACGACAGGCGCAAACCGTGCGCGCGAACCTTCACCGACCGAGTAGTCAAGGGCGTATCTGTCCAAGATCTCCGCAAAGCACAGGCTCGGATCTTCGGCCAGTTGGGAGAGTTCTTCTGGATCGTCCGAGTAGACGCGGAGAGCGCCATCGATGATTCGCACTCTCTCCGTAACCCCACCGAATGCAAAGAGGACAAAAGGCGGGCTGCTCTCCTTGATAAGTCGGCAGCCCTGGAAGACCGCTACTCCGGAGTATTCGTAGACCTGAATCCGCGCGTCTTTGGCCTTCAGGGCGGAAACCGCGAGCTGTGGTCGCACCACTACATCTGGTTGGGGGAGGTCGAACGCCATGCCGCCCGCGGCCTCTAGCGATAAGCCGTCGAACTCCGATGGTGATTCAACCTCCGCCGCACGGATCGCGCTCAGTGCGTCAAGCGTCATCTCGACGGAGATTATCTCTGTCGGTTAGCGAAGCGGCGCAGGCATCGAGGCAGGCCGCCAGCGCGGGACGGTTCTCGCGGAGCTTGCGGGAGAAGCGGTACATGGCCCACACGCTCGGCGTGTCGCCCAGGGCCGCCTGGAGGCCCGGATGCTCAGCGATCAGCGCCGCGACCCACGTCCAGGTGGGAAGCGCGAACAGAGCCTTTACGAGGCAAGCGCCGACGAGCGCTCGCGTCCCGAATCCCTTGCGGCCTCTGCCGTCGCCGGCCGCGTCAATTCGCTCGATCAGAGCGAGGATTTCGGGAGAGTCGAGAAGTTCCTGAACGTCGCCAACAGCCGTGCGACGCGCTGCCTTGCCAGATGCCACTGGAGGTCACTCTCCATTGGTCACGCCCCCGGCAGCGCTAACTGCGCGGGGGCACTTTTATCGGCATTTGCAGGACTAATTCCAGTCCTGGCGGTCGGACGGCATTGCCCCACTTCGGGGGGCGATCGATGGCTGTTAGTAAACGCCTACGTCTTCGCGCTCTTGAACGTTTCGAGCGCGACGCGGAAGAGTTGAACCGCAGTTTCAACCGAGGTATGGAGCAAGCGAAGCGTACCCACCACGTCGTTACCTTTACCATCGTCGAACACAATGGCGACCCTGACATCGCCACCGACGACGAGGCTAATGGCGACCGCCGGATCGTCCGGCGGTCTGGAGGACGGCTTGAAATATGGATCAATCTCGGACTCCGTCAGGAGGATCGTTAGCTGCCGATGCTTGTCTGGATTCGACAGGTCGCGCAGTACCCGCGTCCAAGCGCACCCCTCGAACGGCTGCAATGCGCGAATCATCTGGACGTGGTCAGGATGCACGCCCTTCAAGAACTGCGGAAAGATCTTTTTGCCGAGCCGCCCCGTGACGCGTGCGTCGAACTGCCCAGCGTTACTTTCAATAGGAAATTGTGTACCGACAACGTCGGTGCCGGTATTTGTGCTCGCGAGCACGTAGACGACGTAATCGAGAGCCGCGCGAAGGTTGTAGACGGTCTCTCCAATGAGGACGGAGGCCAATGGTGGGGGTCCCGGCAAGGTTTCCGGCTCAACCACCCGAAGCAACTCGCCCGTCGCGGGGTCATGCTCTATCTGAAGCTCTGCGAAGCAGGCTTCAGCTGTCCCTTCCAGCACCCCGAAGAGCTCCGTCAAATGCTTCCGTGCGCGTTCAACGCGCGTCTCCGCGTCTGCCAGAGGGTCCCCAACTCCCATCCCGCCGTACGATGACGGACTCGGGCAGGAACGCCAAACTCGTGGCCTTATTTCGCCAAACCCTCCTAGGAGGGTTTGGCGAAATACCCGCTGACGGCGTAGACGCTGCCAGCCGTCCGCGATAGGTTCTCCGTTCCGTCGCAAGCGGGCTGCCCTGACCCGGAGTCGTAACCCCCGATCCGGTCGACCAGGCCCCTGTGGTATCCCCTCCGGGGGCATTGCAGCTTGGTCTTGGCAGCCCCGCCAGCGGCGGGTCGTGGGCGCGCGTGTAGCCGCTAGCCTCAGCCCTGATGACGCCGGAAAGCCCGAGCCCACCCGAGCCGTGCAAGAAATGCGGCGGAACAGGGCGAATGGACCCGCCCGAGAATGTCCGCGGGCTTTTCGGCGACCACAAGTTTGTGTGCGATCGCTGCGGCGGAACGAAGACAGAGCCGCCGCCGCGCTGAGCTCGCGCTTCCAGCGGACCGATGGGTTTTGCCCCTCGCCTTTGAGGGGGTCCGCAATTTGAACTTCGGTCCGTCTCGTAACAGGGGACCCCTGTGGGGTGCGCAAACTCAGCCGGCCGCGTTTACGCACCCCACAGGCTCTCGGTGCGCTCGGGATCGTCCCGAGCGACGCCGAAGAGGCGCTGGAGGACGCTCTCGGCCGGCAGCGACTCGCCGGCGACTAGGCTTCCGCAGTGGCCAGGCCCCGCAAGCCCGCGTCTCGCTGGGACGAGGACAACGGCATCAGCGCCAATCCCTGGGCCTTCCTCACCTTCGCCGTCCTCGGCGCTCTCCTGGCCGGGCTCGTCCTGCTCTTCGCCTTCGTCCTCTAGCTAGGGCACAAGCCGGAGTGGGTTGGATCCGGCGCTCACCGCGACGACCCGTTCCTCGCCGCCAGCCTGCCATCCCTCGCCGAGGGCCGAGTCGAGCTTCTGCTTCAACTCGCCGGTCTCCGCCAGCTCCTGGACGATGTCAGCGCCCCCGATCAGCTCGCCGCGGACGAAGACCTGGGGAATCGTCGGCCAGCTCGAGAGCGCCGAGAGCTCCTGGCGGATCTGCGGGTCGGGCAAGACGTCAACTGC
>JBBRZA010000118.1:0-8344 GCA_038237145.1 Gaiellales bacterium | reverse complement strand
CGCACGTAGGTGTCACGGAAGTGCCAGGCGCATTCCTCACGGAGCACGCCGGTCGGCTCGCCGCGCTCGTCGCGGACGACGACACCGCCTTCGGCCTCGAGGTCGCTGTTCGCGTGCGCGAGAGCCGCCGAGTTCAGCCAGAGCGAGTGGTAGTCGCGCCCCATCAGTGCGGTCGGTGTGTCGCCGGTGACGCGGTCGAGCGCCTCCTTCGTCGGCTCGGTCGGCGGTGACCAGTCGCCGGCCCGCCAGCCCATGCCGCGGAGCCAGCTTCCGGGCCGGATTTCCCCTGTGGCCGCCGCCACGCGCTGCAGCGCTTCGTCCAGTGAGGCTGTTCCTTCGAGCCGGATCTGGCGTTGTGCGAGCGCCCAGGTCGGAAAGTGGACGTGTGAGTCGTTGAAGCCCGGCAGGACACAGCGGCCGCCCAGGTCGACCCGGTCGGGGCTCGCCAGCGCCGTCTCGTGGGTTCCGACGCCGCCTGCGACCCGGTCGCCGGCGATTGCAAGCGCGCGGGCGACGGGCAGCGTCGGCGCCATCGTCCGGACGACCCCGTTCTCGAGGATCACCCCCGGAACCCTTTTGGGCGCTCGCCCGTTTGAACGACCATGAACACGATCGTGATCCTATTGCTGCTCGTCGTCATGTTCGCCCTCTTGACGTACTGGCCAAGTAGCGACTGACCCTCATAGACTTGCGGTGTGGCGTACGAGCCGCTGACCGAGGAGCAGCGCGAGATCCGCGATCTCGTCCGTCAGCTCGCGCGCGAGCGGATTGCGCCGAGGGCTGCGGAGATCGACGAGAGCCACGAGTTTCCCTGGGACGTCGTCGAGCTCTTTCGGGAGAACGACCTCTTCGGGCTCTTCTTCGACGAGGAGTTCGGGGGGCTCGGGACGGGGACGCTTCTGGCGCTCGTTGCGATCGAGGAGGTCTCGAAGGTCTGCGCCACGAGCGGCCTGATCCTCGCGGTGCAGGAGCTCGGGTCGCTCGGCCTCAAGCTCGCAGGTAACGACGAGCAGAAGCAGCGGTACCTGCCACATCTCGCGTCGGGTGAGTGGCTCTGCGCATATGCGCTCACGGAGTCCGGCTCTGGGTCCGACTCGGCGGCCATGCGTTCGACGGCACGGCGCGAAGGTGACGAGTACGTCCTGAACGGATCCAAGCGGTTCATCACCAACGCGGGGGTGGCGCACCTGTACACCGTGTTCGCGAAGACGGATCCCGAGCTGGGGCACTCAGGGATCTCGGCGTTCGTCGTCGAGGCTGACACGCCGGGATTCGAGGTGGCGCGCATCGAGCCGAAGATGGGGATCAAGGGGTCGACGACTGGGGAGCTCGTCTTCGAGGACGTCTGCGTGCCGGCGGCGAACCTGCTCGGCGAAGAGGGAGATGGGTTCAAGATCGCGATGCGCATCCTCGATCGCTCGCGGCCGGGCGTTGCAGCGCAAGGGCTCGGCCTGGCGCAGGGCGCGACCGACTACGCGCTCGAGTATGCGAAGACCCGGGAGACGATGGGCAAGCCGATCGGTGAGCACCAGATCATCGCGGCGATGCTCGCGGACATGGAGACGAAGTGCGAGGCGGCGCGCGGGCTCCTGTACAAGTTCGGCGCGGCCGTCGACGAGGGGATCGAAGGGTCGGAGCTGACGAAGCTCTCCGCGATGACCAAGCTCTATTGCACGGACGTGGCCATGGAGGTGACGACGGACGCCGTACAGGTGCTCGGCGGCTACGGGTACATCTCCGAGTACCCGCTCGAGCGGATGATGCGGGACGCGAAGATCACACAGATCTACGAGGGGACGAACCAGATTCAGCGGCTGGTGATCGCGCGTGAGATGCTCAAGGAGCAGCGCGCGTTCTTGCTCGCCGGCGTTGGCTAATTAGGAGGAGTCATGAATCGCAGCTTCGGCGCAATCAGCATCCTGGCCTTGATCGCAGCTCTGGCTGTGGTCGGCACAGTGGGGGCGGCCTCGCCCATCAAGGGCTCGTTCAAGTTTTGCAGCGACCCGACCTTCCCGCCGATGGAGTACAAGACGGCGGCCGGCAAGGCGGTCGGATTCGACATCGACATGGCAAACGCGATCGCGAAGAACTGGAAGATCAAGGCGAAGTTCGTGGAAACGGGCTTCCCCGGACTGCTCCCGGCCCTCGCAGCCAAGCGATGCACGGTCGTGATCAGCGGGATCTTCATCACACCGGACCGTCTCAAGCAGTTCCCGGCGGTCGCTTACATGAAGACGCATCGCGCACTCGTCGTGCAGGCCGGCAACCCGAAGCGGATCAAAGGCCCAAACGATCTGTCGGGCAAAACCGTCGCGGTGCAGGCGGGAACGAAGTACGAGGAGTACCTCAAGGCCCTCAACGAGGAGTTCAAGTCCTCGGGCAAGGCTCAGTTCACGTTGCAGAGTTACCCGGGCGACACGGACGCAGTGGGCCAGCTCATCGTCGGCCGCGCGGACGCCGTGCTGACGCAGGACACGTCGGGCGCGTACCAGAAGAAGCAGAACCCCGGCAAGCTCGCGATCGCGTATCTGTTCCCAGAGACCGACTCGTTCGGGATCTATTACCGGAAAGGGGAGACCAAGCTGGGCACGGCGCTGAAAGCGGCGATCAAGACGCTCAAGAAGAACGGGACGCTGAAGAAGATCGCCGCAAAGCATCAGATCCCGGCCACTGACGTGAAGTAGGTCGCATAGCGGGTGCTCGCCAGCTTCGACACCCACATTTTCTGGGAAGCGCTCACTTCCAGGCCGTACTGGCATGGGGCGCTCCTCGCGCTCGAACTGACGCTCGTTTCGTTGGCGGTTGCCTGCGTGATCGGGTTCTTCCTCGCGTTGGGTCGCAGCAGCCGCTTCAGGGCGGTGCGCGGCTTCGTCTTCTTTTACAACTGGATCTTCCGCGCGACGCCGACGCTCTTGCAGCTGTTGTTCATCTGGAACGGCCTGCCGCAGATCTGGAGCACCTTCGCAAGCGATTGGTTCAAGCCCTTCCTGGCGGCGTTCATTGCGCTGTCGTTGAACGAGGCGGCGTACATGTCGGAGATCATCCGCGCCGGCTTGCTCTCGGTTGATCCGGGTCAAGAGCTGGCCGGCAGGGCGCTGGGGATGACGCGTCCCCGCATTCTGCGCCGCGTGATCGTGCCGCAGGCGATCCGCATCGTCATCCCGCCGACCGGGAACGAGTTCATCACCCTGTTGAAGCTGACGAGCCTGGCGTACGTCATCTCGCTGCACGAGCTGCTGACGGCGTCGCAGGTACGCGGCGCCGCCGACTTCCACTATGCGGAGGCGTACGCCGCGGCGGTCATCTACTACCTGGTGATCGTCAGTGTCCTGATGGCGATCCAGGCCCAGCTCGAACGGCGCTACACCTGGACCTCGGCAGGGCGGCGACGTCGTCGTGTTCCCGTTGCCTCGGTCGCGCACGATGCCCGATGAGCGACGTCGTTCTCAATGCGGAGGCCGTGCACAAGTCCTACGACGGGCTCGAGGTGCTGCGTGGCGTGTCGATCGAGGTCGGCCGCGGCGAGGTGAAGGTGATCATCGGGCCGTCCGGCTCGGGGAAGTCGACGTTGCTTCGGTGCCTCGCGTTGCTGGAGCCGGTGGATTCCGGCTCGGTCTTCCTAGAGAGCGCCCGCCTGAGTGACTTGCGGGAAAAGGAGCTCGCGGCGCACCGGTCGGAGATCGGGATGGTGTTTCAGCGGTTCAATCTCTTCCAGAACATGACGGCGCTCGGCAATGTCATGTGCGGGCTCGTCGAAGTGCGTGGCCTGAGGAAGCGCGAGGCGCGCGAGCGTGCGCGCGAGTTCCTCGAGCGCGTGGGCCTCGCCGACAAAGCGGACAACTATCCGGAGGAGCTGTCCGGGGGCCAGCAGCAGCGGGTGGCGATCGCGCGTGCGCTCGTCATGCGTCCGAAGGCGATGCTGTTCGACGAGCCGACGTCGGCGCTGGACGTCGAGCTCGTCCGGGAGGTGCTGGACGTGATGGAAGGACTGGCGCGTGACGGGATGACGATGGTCGTGGTGAGCCACGAGCTGCGTTTCGCGCATCACGTGGCGAGCTCGATCCTGATGATGGACGAGGGGCAGGTAATCGAGGAAGCGCCGCCAGACCGCTTCTTCTCGTCGCCAAGCCATGAGCGAACGAAGCGATTTCTCGCGCTCGTCGAGTAACTGTTCCCATTTCGACGCAAAACTGCCACGCCCGAGTCACACCTGGGGAGTAGCGTGAAACTCCCGTTGTCCAAGTACAACGGGGCCCGTTCCATCGAGACAAGTCCTGGGGTCTGACCCCAAGACAATGCCCCGAAAGGACAGGAGTGCCGCGTCCGCTGCGCCCGCAAGTTGCAGGGGGGATCTACCACCTCGTCAGCCGCGGCGTGCGGAAGCTGCCGATCTTCACCGATGACACCTCTCGTCGGCGGTTTCTAGGTCTCCTCGACGAGACCATGGCTCTCTACGAATGGGAGCTGCATTCCTGGTGCCTGCTCACGAACCACTTTCACATGCTCGTTACGACGGTAGAGCCGACGGTTTCCGCCGGGATGCAGTACCTCAATGGTTGTTACGCGCAGTGGTACGACTGGCGCCATGGCTACGAAGGACACGTTTTCGAGCGCCGCTTCTGGTCTGACCTCATTCAGACTGATTGGCACTTCTTCGAAGCTGCGCGGTACATCGTCCTGAATCCCGTTCGCGCACGACTGTGCGCCACTGCTGGAGACTGGGAGTGGAGCAGCTATCGCGCGATGGTCGGGCTCACCGACAAAGGACCGAAGCTTTCGCCGTCACTGCTCAGCGAATTCGGACCGGGCCTCGACAATGCGCGTACGAACTTCGCCGCCTTCATCCGCGAGGCGGAATGACTCGCTGGATCCACGTCGAGACCTCGACAACGAAGTCCGGGTCGATCTGGTGGTACATCGGCGTCTCGCGGTAGAGGACTTCCGCGCCGGCGGCTTCGAGCACCTCGCGCGCCTGCCGTCCCCACTCGACTCCGATCACCGGATCCAGCGTCCCGTGCCCGATCGCCCCAGGCGGCAGCGGTGGCGACAGGTCGAGCTCGAAACCCTCGACCGTCGGGATGAACGAGCTGAACACGGTGAGCGCCGCCGGTCGCGGTCGGCCGCGGCCGAGCCCGAGCGAATACGTCATGACGCCGCCCTGCGAAAAGCCGCCCAGAACGAGCCGGTCGTGCCCGACACCGTGCTCCGCCAGAAAGCCGTCCAGCCATTCCGCCGCCGCCGCGTAGCTCGCATCGAACGTCGTCGCCTCGGGCGTGCCGATCCCGCCGAGCACGTACCAATGCGCGCCGCCGGGCGGCAGCGACAGGGGCGCACGCGGCGTCGCGCCGACGAAACGGCGCTCCGGGTCGAGCGCGTCCAGCAAGGGAAAGAGATCGTTCTCATCCGCACCGCGCCCGTGGAACAAGACCAGCGCGCCTTGTGGCTCTCCGGCCGCCGACCGCACACGCGCAGTCAATCCCACGCCTGGATCATGACTGCCGGGGTACAGTCCAAGCGGCGATGCGCTTCGAAGGAATCCACCACATCACGTGCATCACGGGCGACGCGCCCGGCAACGTCGACTTCTATGTCCGCGTTCTGGGCCTGCGGCTCGTCAAGAAATCCGTGAACCAGGACGACCCGACCGTCTACCACCTCTTCTACGCCGACGAGAAGGGGAGCGCCGGAAGTGACCTGACGTTCTTCGAGTACCCGCAAGCACGCCGCGGGCGCGCAGGTGCAGGGATGGTGCACCGCATCGTCCTCCGCGTCGCGTCCGACGAGGCGCTCGACTTCTGGGAGGAGCGGCTCGCCGCGGAGAACATCCCGACGCAGCGCGCCGACACCGGCCTCCGCTTCGAGGATCCGGAAGGCCTGGCCCTCGAGATCGCGGCCGTCGCGACCGACGACGAGCCGCTGGTCGCAGACCATCCCCAGATTCCGCGCGAGTTCGCGCTGCAGGGATTCGACGGCGTGCGCGCGTACGCCGACCCGGAGCAAAGCCGCCGTTTCCTCGAGGAGACTCTCGCCTTCGAGCCCAAGGGCGACGACACCTGGGAGATGCGCGGCGCGAAGCGCGGCTCCTGGTACGCCTACGACATCCCGCCCGGAGACCCGGGCGTTCCCGGCGCAGGCACCGTCCACCACGTCGCGTGGGCTTCGCCGCCGAACGAACACGAGGCCTGGCAGAAGCAGGTCGCCGCCGCCGGCGCGCACCCGACGCCCGTCATCGAACGCTTCTACTTCAAGTCCATCTACTTCCGCGAGCCGAGCGGCGTTCTCTTCGAGATCGCGACGATCGGCCCGGGCTTCACCGTCGACGAGCCGTTCGAGACTCTCGGCGAACGACTGTCCCTGCCGCCGGACTACGAACACCTCCGCGACAAGGTGGAGCCGCTGCTGACGCCGCTGCCGAATCCGCGCGAGCTAGTTCAGCGCTAGCGCCGGATACCGCACGCGGATCGAGTCGACGAAGCCGGCCATCCGTTCGGCGAGCGCCGCGTCTGCGATCTCGAGCACGTTCTCGGCGTTCGTCTCGCCCGAGTGCGAGAGGTTGAAGCTGCCGATGAACACCGTGTCGTCGGCCACGACCACCTTCGCATGCATGTAGTCGTGCACCGCGCCGGGTGCGTACGGTGTCGAACGCTTGCCGGTGAACGTCGGTCGCTCGAGCAGAAACCGCAGTGACGGCCCTTTCCAGCTGACGTTCCCGTTCCGCCGCCATTGCTCGAGCACCTCGGCGATCTGCGTTGCGTCGACGACACCCGCAAGATCGACCTTGCCGTCGGCAGCCACCTCGGCGAGCGTGCCGAGGATCGGGCCGGACGAGATCACCGGCGAGGCAACTCGGACGCGCCGCTCAGCGCCGCCGATCATGTCCGCAATCCGGTGCGCGAGCTTCTCGCCGCGCTTCGGCGAGAACCACGTGCGCACCTGCGCGTCGCCGACGCGGATCGGATCCGTCGCCACCCTCCCCGACGCGGCGACCTTCCGCTTCTTCCACAGCTGCGAGAAATCTTCCTGGAAGCGAATCGCAACCCCCGTCGACTCGACCACGACGATCACGTTCTCCTCGCGCGTCCACGAATCGTCGGTCCAGTTCGTCGAGCCGCTCCAGACCGCGTCGCGGTCGCGCACGACGTACTTGTGGTGCATCAGATCCGGCCAGCCGGGCACGGCCGCGGTCTCGAACGGCAGCGTCTCGATCAGACTCGGTTCGGTCTTCGGCGGCGGTGGCACGGGCGGACGCTCGTCCACGTCGTCCACGTTGTAGACGAGCCGGACGTGAACGCCGCTCTCATGCGCGCCGACGAGGGCAGCGCGGACGATGTCCCCTGTCTCGTCGTGCAGCCTGATGTCGTAGAGCGCGAGCTCGAGCGTCTCACGTGCGCCGTCGACGAACGCCGCGATCTTGCGCGCTATGTCCAGCGATGTCTGGCCGCCGTCGGTGAGGGTGTGAACCTGGATCAGGGGCCGTACCATACGTCGGGGTACTCTCCCGCCGTGTCCGTCCACCGGCTCGACCGGGTCGAAGTCCGGCGCATCGCGATCCGCGCTCAGCTCCTGGACGCGCACCGACCGACCGACCGACCTGCTGACGGTCGTCGACCGCCTGACGTTCCTGCAGCTCGACCCGACGGCCGCGGTAGCGCCCAGCGCCGACCTCGTTGCGTACACGCGACTTGGCGACGCCTACCGTCCCGCTGACCTCATCACGGCATTGGAGGAGGACCGCACCCTCTACGAGGTCCGCGCGATAATCCGGCCGACCGCCGACTTCGGGCTGCACCTCGCTGCGATGGCTGCATGGCCGTTCGCGGACGAGGGGAGGGGCAAGGTGTCGGTACCCGGTCCGGGTGCCGGCCGATGGGTGGAGGCGAACGATGCCTTCCGCAGGGACATCCTCGAGCTGTTGCGGACGTCCGGGCCCTTGCTGTCACGCGACATACCGGACACGAGCGTCGTGCCGTGGCAGTCGACGGGCTGGACTGGCAATCGCAACGTCACGCAGATGCTGGAGTTCCTGTCCGCCCGCGGCGAGGTCGCCACCACCCGGCGCAAGGGACGGCAGCGCCTATGGGACCTCGCCGAGCGCGTCTATCCGGTCGTTGCCGAGATCGTCCCGTTACCCGAGGCCCGCCGGGTCATGGCGGCACGAAGACTGCGCGCACTCGGGATCGCCCGGGCCGAGGTGGCCGGTGTTGCGGGGGAGCGCCAGTTCGAGGAGGTCGCCGGAGAGCCCGCCGAAGTCGAAGGAACCTCTGGCACTTGGGTGGTCGACGCGGCGGCGATCGGCCAGCCGTTCGAGGGGCGTACGGCGCTGCTGTCGCCGTTCGACCGCCTG
>JBBRZA010000117.1:0-8348 GCA_038237145.1 Gaiellales bacterium | reverse complement strand
GCGTTCAACTCGACCGAGATGGTGTAGTCGACGTAGTCGAGCAGGTCGCGCGACGCGCCGTGCACCTGCGGCGCGCACCGAAGCGAGTACGCGTCCTGCACCTTCGCCCGCCTCGGCGACGCGCAACGGCAAGGCCGCCTCGACGACGAGCTGCGCAAGCTGCTCTGGACACCGCTGCTCGTCGTCGACGAGGTCGGCTACATCCCCTTCGACGCCCAGGCCGCCAACCTGATGTTCTCGCTCGTCTCCAGCCGCTACGAACGCGCGTCGCTGATCGTCACGTCGAACAAGCCGTTCTCCGCCTGGGGCGAGATCTTCGGCGACGAAGTCGTCGCCGCCGCCATGATCGACTGGCTCGTCCACCACGCCGAAATCCTCAGCTTGAAAGGCGACAGCTACCGCCTCCGCGACCGCGACCTCGGCGGCCGCCCACCCGCCCGAGAGCCCGAAACACGATAGGCAACCAGTCGCGCCACCCACCCGCCCGCAGGCCCGCAGAACGCCTCCCAGCGCACCGATCCGAGCAGGCGACCATCGAAACAGCGCCGTCCGGCTCGATCAGGCTCCCCACGGCCTCATCGGCCGCCGCCCGCGAACCGCCAGAGAGGCTTTCACCGCCGCTCACCAGAGGGGGTCCGATTTCAACCGGCGCGAGGAGGGTCCGTTTTCGACCGGCCTTGACACGCGGCCGGATCAAGCGTCCGGCGCGTGCCGTCGACCAAGCTGCGAGGAGGAGGCCCCCAAGCGCGGGGCCTCCTCCAACATCTGTCGCTACTAAGGCGTGAAGTGGTGGCAGCCGTAGTAGCCGTTCCCCAAGAGCGTGTAGCCGCCGGTCAAAGGGTCTGGATCTTGCGGACAAGGCTGGCCGTTGTAGAGATCGGGTCGAACGAGATGTTCCGTCCCTAGAAGCCGGGTCCCCGTCGGATCGAAGACGAGAATCGAGATCTTAGGAAGACCTCCCGCCGCCCCCGCCGCAAGCCCAGGTGGGCGACAGTGGGGCAGCCCGACGGGCGTCGGGCACGTCCAGCCGTTCGCCTGCAACTGAGTAACAGTCAACCCGTCCGCGGACGCGGCCGTGCCGAACGCCAGTGCCGCACAGCTCACGGCGACAATCGCCGTGCACACCTTGATGCTCATCCGCTCCTCCTTTTCGGGATCAACGTGTCGATCGTGGACGGCGGCGGTTGCTCCTCGCCTAATCGCCGGTAAACCCCTCGCGGCTCCGTTTACCGGCGGTTATCCGCCGGGCAACCAGTCGGGCGCACAGTGGCCTTCGCATGATCCGCAGCTTCACCCTGCGCATGAAGGCCACACGTACTCCGCGAGTGCGGGGTTCCGTCGTGCTCGGCGTCGCGGCGACCGCAGCGACGCTCGCCGTCGCTTCGGGAACGCATTCCGTCCTTGCAGGCGGCACTCCGTGTATCCGGATGACCGGGAACGTCGCGCACTACTGTGGTCCGGCGAGCGCGCGCCTGAGCGTCTTCTCCGGCGTCGTCTTCAGGCATGGCTCCTGTACGCGGAAGAAGGTGGACGGCGTACAACTGCTGCAGGTCCGGATCGGGTCGAGGTCGCTGGACGGGAGCAGAACGAACGCAGGCCTGACGCTCTTCTCGCTCGGGATGTCCGGTTCCCGGAGCGGAGGTGTCGTCGCCTACTACAGATCGAAGCGCTGGCTCGGGCGCGGCGTGTCGTTCAAGGGCGGCTTGCACGGCGGCACGTTCGTCGCGCAAGGCGTCGCGGGAAGTAGCGGGCGCGCCACCGGCAGCTTCCACTGCTAGGGGCCGAACCTTCTAACGCACCCAGAGCTGGTCAAGCAACACGCCCCACTGCGGGTTGTACTGGTAGTTGCCGACCCGCCGCGAGAGGAAATCGACGTGCTTCGGGTTCACCAGCGGCACCAGCGGCGCTTTGTCGACCAGCTCACGATCGATCCTCGACCAGAGGGCGTTCGCGGCCGCCGGATCGGTCGGCTGGAGCTCGAGGGAGCGCTGGATTCTCCTGTCGATCGCGCGGTCGCAGAATTCCGAGGCGTTGAGGTTCTGTCCCGTGTCGCGGCGGAACGCACGGCAGCTCAGCAAGGCGTCGAGGAAGTTGGACGGCGCGGGGTAGTCGGCCTGCCACGTGTGCACGCCGGCCTGGATCTTCAGGCGTGAGTCGCCGACATTGGTGTTGTAGAAGTCAATGCCCAGCTGCTTTCCCCGTGCGTCGTACCCGAGCTGTTTCAGGACCGCGACGACCACCGCGGCCTCCGGCCGGTGATTCGGCGATATCCACACCGTCACCGCCGCGCCACGCGTGCCGGATGCGGCAACGAGCTGCCGCGCCTTCGCGATGTCCGGCGCCGTCCAGGTGCCGGCGGCCGACGGCTGCAGCGTGAACGGGCAGTAAGGACGGTAGCCTGGGAAGTTGGGGGGCAGGATCTGGCACGTCGGCTGCGCCCGCTCCGCACCGCCGAGCGCGCGCACGACGGCGGCCCGGTCGATCGCGTAGCTGACCGCACGGCGGACGCGGACGTCGTCGAACGGCCGCAGGCGCGTGTTGAGGAACAGGAAGGTCGTCCGCGGCGCCGGGTTCAAGCGCACCTGGCTCGCATACTGGGTCTCGACCTCCGTGAACCGGTTCGGCGGTACGCCTTCGGAAGCGACGTCGGCCCTCCCGCGCTCGACCGCGCCCACCTGCGGCGCTGGGGACGTACCGAGTGTCCAGACGATCGCGTCGGGGTAGCCGGCGGGCTGAGCGGCGCTCGACCAGGTTCGGAAGTGCGGATTGCGGACGAGCCCCACGACGCGTCCGGGCCTGTACATCGCGATCATGTAGGGCCCTGTCGCCGGAACAGGATGTGTGCGGACATCCCTGGCCGGCGTCGTGGTCGGCACGGCGTACGCGGCCGGAAGCGCAAGCTTGGCGAGAAAGTCGGGATCGGGCCTCTGGAGATGGAACGTCACCGTCCAGGCTCGGTCGTCCGCGACCACCCCGCGCGAGAGATCGCAGCGGCTGGGCGTCGACGCGCAGGTGGGGGCGCCGACGATCGCCCCATAGACATAGGTGTCGTGAAACACGATGAACACGCGTTCGAGCGCACGCCGGAAGTCCTCCGGCCGAACGAGCTCCCCGTTCGAGTAATGGATCCCACGCCGGAGTCGGAACGTGTAGCTCCTGCCGTCGTCGGTCGGCGTCGGCAGGTCGAGCGCGAGGTCCGGCACGAGCTCGGCCCCCTCCACGCCGCCGACGCGCCGGAAGCCCGTCAGGCCGTCGTTCGTGAGGATGATCGCGGCGTAACTGCCCCCGTTGAGCGGGTCGATCGAGCCGTACGGAAACTTGTTCGTCACGAGCCGCAGCGTGCCGCCGCGGTGGCTCGCGGCCATAGGTCCGGCCGCGACCAAGACCGCTCCGTTCGCGGCCGTTGCTCCGGTAGGCCGTTGCCCGAGGCTAATCGTCCGGTCGACGCGGTTCGTCTGAGGGGAGATGCGCGAAAGCGTGTCGTCGAACTCGTTCGCGACCCAGATCCCGTCGGCCGCGACCGCGAGACCGCTCGGTCCGGCGCCCACGGCCACGGTCGCGATCACTCGGTTGGACCCCGGATCGATGCGCGAGACCGTCGAGTCGAGGGTATTCGCAACCCACAACGAGCCGGCGCCGAGCGCGAGCGCCGACGGGCCGTTGCCGACGTTGATCGTCAGGACGGGCTCGGTGAAGCCCGGCTCGAGTCGGGCGATTCTGCCGCGCGCCTGGTCGACGACCCAGACGGCGCCGTCGCCGGCGGTGATCGCGGCCGCGTCCGTGCCGGCGGCGAGGGTGTCGAGGACGTTTCCCGTTCGAGGTTCGATCCGAGAGACGGTCTGATCGGCCCGGTTCGCCACCCAGACAGAGCCGAGGCCGTAGGCGATCGCAGTGGGGCCGCTACCGACCTGGATCGTCTGGACGACCTTGTTCGCCCTCGGATCGATGCGAGCGACCGTTCCGTCGAGCCCGTTCGCCACCCACACCGCCCTGCCGCCGATCGCGATCCCGCTCGGCCCGTTCCCGACCTCGATCGTCTGGCGGACTTCCAACGTCTTCGGATCGAGACGTGAAACCGAGTTCGCGCCGGCACTGGCGATCCAGATCGCTCCACCTCCGGCGGCGATCGCGGCCGGAGTCCCCCCGGTGCGGGCCTGATCGACCAGGCGCCCGTCGCGAACGACTCCGATCGCGTCCGCCGAGAGCCGCACCGGCCGTCGCTTCGGTTCCGCTACGACCGTAATCGCGATCACCGCAGCCGCGGCTAGCGCAGAGGCGAGCATCCCGCCCACGACCAACCTCTTGGGCAATTGCTTCGCGGGTCGCTCCGGTGTTGGTGCCGGTCGCCGCTCGCGAACCGGCGTCGGTGGGGCACTCGAGCGCTCGCTCGCCGGCGGATCGAGCGCCGGATCCTGCCGGAGAATCGCCTGCTGGAGCTCCTTCAGTGAACGTCCCGGCTCGATTGCGAGCTCGTCGACCAGATGGTCGCGCGTCTGCTTGTAGATCGCGAGCGCCTCCGCCTGCCGACCCGACCGGTAGAGCGCGAGCATGAGCTGCGCGGCCGGTCGCTCGCGCAGCGGCCGCTGACGGACGAGCGCCTCGAGCTCGTCCACGAGCTCCGGCCCCGCGCCGAGTGTGAGGTCAGCCTCGATCCGTTCCTCGAGGGCGGCCAGGCGAAGCTCCTCGAGCCGAGCGCCTTCATGCTCGAGGACGCGCCCCAGCGCGACGTCCGCAAGGGGTGGGCCGCGCCAGAGGGACAGCGCCTCGCGAAGCCTCAACGTCGCGAGTGCCGGATCGGCGACGAGCGCGTTCCGTCCCTCGGCATGCATGCGCTCGAAGCGGTCCAGATCGAGCTCGTCGGGCTCGACCCGCAGGCGGTATCCGCCCGGCTGTGTGACGAGGCGCCGGTCCCGGCCCGTGTCGTCTGCGAGTGCGCGCCGCAGGCGCGAGACGTAGATCTGGATCATCTTCGGCGCGCTCTCGGGCGGCGACTCATCCCAGAGCACGTCGGTCAGTCGGTCGGTCGAGACGCGCTCGTTCCGATAGAGGAGCAGGACCGCCAGAAGTGCCCGCTCCTTGCCCGGTCCCAACGGAAGCGGCCGCCCGTTGGCCAACACCTCGAACGGGCCCAGAATCCGGAACTCGAGCCCGGCGGGCGCCACCTCGTCTGAGGCTAACACCGCGCCTCGCGCCGTTCCAGCGGCCGCCGAAGGATCGATTTACCGGGGATTAGGTCGCCGGCAACCGCGGGATCGCACGCTTCGACGTGTGAGAGATCGCCACCTGCTGGGAGGGACGAGGGAGGGACGATGAAGATGTTCATCAAACAAACGGGAATCGCGATGGTCGGCATGGTAGTCCTGGTCGCCTTGGGTTCGGCTCCAGGCGCCCTCGGGGCGCCGATGCAGGTAACGCTGCATCTGGACGGCATTCATCCACCGGATGCGGATCGGCACGAGGGGACGTTCACCGCGTCGGCGCCGCTGTGCGCGTCGGGCAGTTGGCTCGGCAACGGCGCGGGCAGGCGCGTCTTCACCTGTTCCGACGCCAGCGGTACGTTCACCGCCGGGTTCGCGGGCGAGCTCGAACACCGCACGGGCGCGTCCGGGCCGTGGACGATCGTGGAGGGTTCGGGGAAGTACACGGCGCTCCGCGGCACGGGAACAGGCACGGTCGACTACTCCACCGGCGAGAACGTGTCGCCGATCGTCTTCAACGACACGTGGACGGGTGTCGTGGACTTCGACGCGATAGCGCCGTCAGCGGCCGTCACACGTGTCCAAGTGGCTCGTCCACACGCGCGGCGCGGTCGCTGGACCGTCCGCGTCACGTTCTCGGCTCGCGACAATGTCGAGGAGAACGCCGTCACGTTCACGGCGAGCGCCAGCGCCGGCTCGTATGTCGCGAACAAGAACGGAACGGTGACCGCAGGGACGGGCGTCGTCTCCTTTGTCTTTCGTCGCGCGACCAAAACGCAGTACCTGAGTGTCCAGATCCTTCTCGTCGATCCCTGGGGAAACGGGACCACGATCAAGAGAAGGGTCAAGCTGCGATAGCGCGACCTACCCAACGCGCAAGCGTAGGGGTGGTCGCAAACGCCGGCAACGGTTTTCGCCTGGATCCCTTGGGGAGGTCGCCGGTTCGAGTCCGGATCGCTCCAGATAACTGAACTCGAGCCCGTCCGACCATGAGCATTAGCCGATGGCGTGGATCTCGACGAACCGGTATGCGGTCGCGGATGTCTGTTCAAATCCCGCCCCCGCCGCAACGTTCGGGCGTTGTACACGGGTTCGCACACCAGCTCATCCCGCCTCGTGGCAACAGCGGCTATCCGCCGATGGTCGTCTACTACTTCCGATTCGTACCATTCGTCGCGACCGAGTCGGGAGCAGCGGCGCCCCCTCTGCGGCCACATCCTCGGTTTCTCGAGGCGGCGGCGCAGATCGGCCGCCTGGCCGACTTCATCGTCGTCACCTCGAACTTCCTGCACCTGTTTCGTACTGAGATCGAGCAGACCGCCGGGTGCGAGGTGCTGAGCATGATCGACGTCACTCTGGCCGAGGTGCGCCACCGTCAATGGCGCCGCGTCGGCGTGCCCGGCTTCGGAGACCCGGTCGTCTACACGCAGCCGCTGCAAGCAACTGGTTGCGCGACTGAGACGATCGCAGGAGAGCTGCGGACGAGACTTGACGACGCGATCGAGAAGGTGATGGAGGGTCGTGATGACGCAGAGTCCGTCCGGGCAGCTCGCGAGGCGGTCGACGAGCTACGAGCAAGACGGGTCGACGGGATCATCCTCGGCTGCACCGAAATCCCGCTGCTTCTGGGTGAAACGGCGAGCGCGCCCGATCTCCTCAACCCGCTCCAGCTTCTCGCCGACGCCGCCGTCAACCACGCGCTCACGTGACGGCCGCCCCGCAGACGCTCTGGGAACATTCCCGATCACACAAGGCCGCTACTACCCTGAGGCGCGCGCGTATCTCGAGCGCAAGCAAGCGGAGGGAAAGAGCCGGCGCGAAGCGATCCGCTGCCTCAAACGAAAACTCGCCCGCGTCGTCTTCAACACACTAAAAGCGAGCCCCACCTTGACATAGGAGCAACTGTGGCGCAGGCGGCGGCTCCCGCCGCTTCCCGTTGTACCCGCTAGGGAATTGGTTGCCACGTCGGGTGCCAACTGTCGCCGCCGGTCGCAATCCGGGTTCGTGTCGTTCCGTCGGTGCTCATGAACCAGATCTCACGGTGGCCGTCGCCGCCGAGGACGTAAATGATCCCGCTTCCGTCGCGGACCCAATGCGGATGAGATGCACGGCCTTGGGTCGCGGTGTAGTGCGTGAGCTGGCTGATCGACGTCCCGTCTGGCCTCATCGTGTAGATGTTGGAGACCTCCGCGTCCGGGAAGAAACCAAGCGAATACGTGCTGAAAACGATCAGACGGCCGTTTGGTGACCAGTCGGGGTTGCCTGCGACCAGCTTCAGCGGCGTCAGTTGGCGCTGCTTACCGCCGTTCGCCTTCATCGTGAAGATCGCCTGGGTCGCCGTTACACCTGGACCCTGCCGGTCATTGATATCGCGAAAGAAAACGAGCGTAGACCCATCTGGCGACCAGCGCGGATATGCCTCCCTGTCCTGGCATTTCGGATGGCTCGTCAACCGCGTCAGCTTGGCTGTCCTGCGGTCGAAGATCCATAGCCCGCAGTCGGCTGGGACATCGGTCAGCGGCCCGAACGCGCGAATGAACGCGATCCGACGTCCGTCCGGCGAGTAGGACGCGGACTCGTCTCCAATGCACAATTTGGCGCAGTCAATGAGCTGATGCGCATTTCGCCCGTCCGCATCGACCTCGTACAGCACGTCCTTCGAAGTGCGGGCGGTGAAGATTAGATGCTCGCCGTCCGGCGACCAATCTGGCTGGAGGTGCTCACCAGGAACGCCGCTCACGATCTCGCGGTCGTGAGAGCCGTCAGATCGGACCAGCCGCAGCGCCCCCGCGAACGTTTGATACGCGATCGCGCCGGGCGAGTCATGGCTGACGGCCGTCGAGACCGCACCCGCGGTTTCTGGCCGCGACGCGTGCGCACCGGTCGTCTCGCCGCTGCAAGCGACGAAGGCGAGGAGCACGAAGGCCGCTCCCGCAACTGTGCTTCCGACCAAATAGTTGCTCAAAGGCATCGTTCGAGTGTCCTCCACCCTGAGCGGCGGGTCAAGCGGCCTGTGGGGTGCGGAAATTCGGTTCTCACGCTGCGAGGCCGTATTCGTGGATCAGTCCGCCGAGGCGATCTCGGCGCTCAACGTGGTCTGTTCGAGGTGAGGGGGCGAGTCGGGGTGTCGGCCGTCTCGGGTCAGGTGGC
>JBBRZA010000116.1:0-8781 GCA_038237145.1 Gaiellales bacterium | reverse complement strand
CCTCGTCCGGGTTCGAGAAGCCGTACTTGTACTCCTCGCGGATCTGCTGAACGGTCTCGGTCTCGGTTGCCATCAGACTGCTGCCACCACCCCATAACGTTCGTAGCCCTCGGCCTCGAGTTTGTGTGCCAACTCCGGACCGCCTTCATCCACGATACGCCCGTCGATGAAGACGTGCACGAAATCAGGGGTGATGTAGTCGAGGATCCGCTGGTAGTGCGTGATCACGAGGGCCCCCATCTCGGGGCCGACCAGCTCCTTCACCCCGCCGGCGACGACTTTGAGTGCGTCGATATCCAGTCCGGAGTCGGTTTCGTCGAGAATCGCTATGCGCGGCTTCAGCATCGCCATCTGGAGGATTTCCACTCGCTTCTTCTCGCCGCCCGAGAAGCCGTCGTTGAGATACCGCGACGCGAGCTCGCGGGAGACCTTGAGCCGGTCCATCTGGTCGAGCAGCTCCTTGCGGAACTCCGGAATCGGGATCGGGTTTTCCTCGCCGCCGTTCCGGGCCTTCCGGATCGCGTTGATCGCGCTGCGCAGGAAGCTGGTCACGGTGACGCCCGGGACGGCGTGCGGATACTGGAACGCGAGGAAAAGGCCGCGCTGGGCGCGCTCGTCTGCCTCCATCTCGAGGATGTTCTCGCCGTCGAGGAGGAGCTCGCCCTCGGTGATCTCGTAGGCCGGGTGACCCATCAGGGCATACGCGAGCGTGGACTTGCCTGACCCGTTCGGGCCCATCACCGCATGCACCTCGTTGGGCCTCACGGAGAGGTCGACGCCCTTGACGATCTCGGTCCCGTCCTCCAGGGCGACGTGGAGATTCTTCAGCTCGAGCACAGCCAAGTTTGTTACGTCCTTTTCCGTGTAGGAAAGCGGCCTGGGCAGGCAGCTAGTAGCCCCATGGTAGCCAATGTGGGGCGGGCGCCGAACAGCCCGCGGTGGGCGGCGGAGGCACGTCTGGAGGGTCGTTTCCACTTCTCCGTCCAAACCGCTACCCTGAGCACATGCCAAACGTCGGCCCGTGGGAGATCATTCTGCTGCTACTGCTGGCGTTGCTGCTGTTCGGAGCCAAGCGACTTCCCGAGATCGGACGTTCGATGGGGAAGGGCATGCGCGAGTTCAAGGACTCGGTCAGCGGGAACGACAAGGACGACGAGCCGGCCGAGCTGCCCATGCAGACGACCGACGCGACGATCGCAGCGCGCGAGCGCGAGCGCGAGCGCGAGCGCGACCCCGTCTAGACCACCATGAAGCGTCTTCCGCGGCGCCTTCGTCAAGGTGAGGAGGCGACGCTCGTCGAGCATCTCGATGAGCTCCGGTCGCGCATCTTCGTCTCGCTCGGCGCACTCGCGGTTGGTTTCGCGGTGGCCTTCGTCTTTCACCGGCACCTCCTGCACTGGCTGAACGCTCCCCTTCCTGCAGGCCGTGGCAATCCGGTCACCCTCGGGGTTGCGGAGCCTTTCCTCACCGCCATGAAGGTCAGCCTCATGGCCGGTTTCGCGCTCGCGCTGCCGGTTGTGTTGTGGCAGCTCTGGAGCTTCCTCGCCCCCGCGGTCGAGCAACACGCAGAGCGCATGGTTCTCGGGTTCGTGCTCGTTGCGACCGTGCTCCTGGCCGCGGGCGTCGCGTTCGGCTACTGGATCGTGCTGCCGAAGGCGATCCAGTTCCTGACGAACTTCGATCAGCACCAGTTCGACATCCAGATCCGCGCGAAGGACTACTACTCGTTCGTGCTGACCGTCCTCTTCGCTGTCGGCCTCGTATTCGAGCTTCCGATCTTCATCCTCGCGCTCGTGCGGCTCGACGTTCTCACCACACACCAGCTGCGCAGCAACCGGCGCCTCGGTTACTTCATCGTCGCCGTGATCGCGGTGTTGTTGCCGGGGATCGACCCCGTAACGACCACCATGGAAGCGGTTCCGTTAGTGGTGCTCTATGAGGGATCCATCTGGCTCGCGGTGCTCATGGATCGCAGGGCGCTGCGCGCTGAACCAGCTAGCCTTACCGACCCATGATCTCCGCAGAAAATGCTGCGCATTTTCCGCGGGTGGGGTTAGATCGTCGCTTCGCTCGATGATGGAAAACACCGCTAGCATCGCCTCGGCATGAAGGTCGTTTCTGCTGATTGGGTCCTTCCGATCGAGGGCCCGCCGATCGAGGGCGGCGCGATTGTCATCGAGGACGGGCTCATCGCCGTGGTCGGCAAGGCCGACGATCTCGGTGAAGGCACACGCCACGACGATGCAGTGATCATTCCCGGGTTCGTGAACGCGCACTCGCACCTCGAGTACGCGGTGTACGGGGGCTTCGGTGATGGTCTCGGCGACTTTGCGGAATGGATCACCTTGCACATCCAGCGCAAGGCGCGGATCGGCTGGGACGAGTACATCGACGTCGCGAAGTTCGGAGCCGCGCAGTGCCTCGCCTCGGGCGTGACGACCGTCGGCGACTGCAGCTACAGCGGTGCAACCGCGGTGGCCTGCGCGGAGCTCGGTCTCCGTGCCACCGTCTACCTCGAGGTCTTCGGCGCCGATCCGGTTCCTGCCCTCGAGCACTTCGCCGAAATCCGCGACCGCGTCGGCGACGCGTTCTCGGCGCGGGTGCGGCCCGGTGTCTCTCCTCACGCTCCCTACTCGGTCTCGATCGAGCTCTATGAAGCCTGCGCGGAACTCGGCCTGCCGATCGCGACGCACATCTCCGAGAGCCCTGCGGAGGTGGCCTATCTGCTTACCGGAGCAGGCGCGTGGGGCGGGTACAGGGATTTGCTCGTCGCTTCGCCCGGCAAGACTGGGACGCATCTGTTGGCGGAGCACGACCTGCTCGGGCCGAACGTGGTCGCCGCCCACTGTGTCGTGCTCGACCAGGACGAGATCGACCTGCTCGCCTCGACCGGGACCGGCGTCGCGCATTGCCCCCGCTCGAACGGGGCGCTCGGTTGCGGCGTCGCGCCGCTCGAAGAGCTACGGGCGGCCGGCGCGCGTGTCGGTGTCGGCACGGACAGCCCTGCCTCGGCGCCGTCGTTCGACTTCTTCGAGGAGCTGCGGAGCGTTGTCGGTTCGGCGCGCGCGCGAGCAGGTCGCCCGGATGTTCTCCCCGCCGCCGAGGCACTCGAGCTCGGGACGCTCGGCTCCGCGCGCGCCCTGGGTCTCGACGCCGAGATCGGCTCGCTCGTTCCCGGAAAGCGGGCAGACTTCGCGATTGTGTCCCTCGAGGGCTCGGCGTATCTACCCTGGGAGGACTCCGCCGGGGCAGTGGTGCTCGGAGGGTCGCCCGACCGCGTGATCGCGACGTACGTGGACGGGGAAGCGCGCTACGAGAAGGGAGGGATGGATTGGCAAGAGTTGACCGCCGCCGCGCACAGCGCAAGGCGCGCAATGCTCGCCCGGCCGGGCGCAAAGCCGGTGGCGGCTCCCCGCGCTTAGCCGAGAACACGATGTTCTTCCCCCGCCTGCGCAATCAGGCGAAGTGGGCGTTCGTCTTTCTCATCCTCGTCTTCGGGGGCGGGTTCGTGTTCCTCGGCGTGGGCTCCGGCGGGCTCGACCTCGGCCAGCTCATCCGCGATGCGTTTGGCAACACCGGTAGCTCCGGCGCGTCCGTCTCGGAGGCGCAGAAGCGAGCCGATGAGAGCCCGCTCAACGCGATTCGCCGCAAGGACCTCGCAAACGCGTTGGAGAGGAAGGGCCGCATCGATGAAGCGATCGCTGCCTGGACGGAGTACACAAGGCTGAGGCCACAGGACGTCACGGCCCTCCGGCATCTGGGCCAGCTCGAGCTCGGGCAGGCCGACCGCTACCTCCGCGAGGCTCAGCTCGCGTCCCTCGCGCAGCAGGACGCCGGCGTCGGCTCCCCGTTTCGACCTTCCTCCACCGACAAGTTCGGGCAGGCCCTCGGCGAGGACCCGATCGTGGCGGCCCTCTCCGGCAAGGCGAGCGCGCGGTTGCAGCAGGCGTCGGTGAAGTACCAGACCGCGGCCACCCAGGCGGTCGCGACCTACCAGCTGATCGTCAAAGCTCAGCCGAACGACGAGCAGGCGCTGTTCTCGCTGGCTCAGGCGGCCGACACGCTCCAGCAGACGCCTGTGGCGATCAGCGCATACGAGCGGCTCTTGAAGTTCAAGCTCGATCCCACCACCGCCGCGCAGATCCGCCAGCGGATCAAGACCTTGCAACAGTCCTCAGCCACCGGAGGTTAGACTCCGCGCCGACGGGAAGAGGCTCGTCACACGACCGCCGGGGGGACGATGAACTTCGACATCAAGACGGAGCAGTTGGGAGACGACGCTTATGTGATCTCGCTTGCAGGCGAGGTTGACCTGTACACCGCGCCCGAGTTCAAGCAGCAACTCCTCGAAGTGATCGGCCAGGGCGGAAAACAGGTGGTCGTCGATTTCAGCGACACGACGTTCATCGACTCGACCACCCTCGGGGTGCTCGTCGGTGGCGTCAAGAGGTTGCGAACGAACGAGGGACAGCTCTCGCTCGTCTGCAGCGACCGCAACATCACCAAGGTCTTCGAGATCACCGGGCTCGACCGCGTCTTCACGATCTACCCGACCCGCGACGAGGCCATCTCCAAGGTGAAATCGGCCGACAAGCCTCCCGCCTAGTGTTTCTGCCAGTGATGCTGGCGAGTTTCCGGGTCGCGAGCACCACTCCGGCGCCGCGTGATCGCGGGCCAGAAGCCGCAGTGCATTGCTGGCAGGAACACTAATGTTCCGCCGGCTCTCAGCCGCCGTCGGAGGGTTGGCTGTCGCACTTCTGCTGTCGGCGTGCGGAACCGGCGGCCCCGTGAACAACGCGGCCGCGGACAAGGAGAACGGGCGCACGCTCTTCACGGAGAAGTGTGCGGGATGCCATGCGCTCACGGCTGCAGGATCGCAAGGGACGATCGGCCCGAATCTCGACTACTCGTTCGCGCAGGCGCGCTCCGAGGGGTTCAAGGAGTCGGCGATCCTGGACATCGTCCACGACCAGATCAAGTTCGCGGGCCAGTACCCTGTGCGGCCGAGCAACCCTGACTATCTCAAGGCGAACATGCCCGCGAACCTCGTTACCGGGCAGGACGCGATCGACGTCTCGGCCTTCGTCGCCGCCAACGCAGGACTGCAGGGCTTCGCCGAAGCGCAGGCGGTGAGCGGGACGGACGGAAAGCAGATCTTCATCACGAAGTGCGGCGGCTGTCACACACTGAAGGACGCGAGAACGACCGGAACTCAGGGGCCGAACCTCGATCTGCTCAAGCCACCCTTCGCGCGCGTCAAGAGCCAGGTGATCAAGGGAGGCGGGATCATGCCTGCCTTCAAGGGTGTTCTCACTGACGCCCAGATCAACGCCGTTGCAAGGTATGTCGCCGACCACGCCGGCAAGTAAGTGGCCGTCGACCTCGACGTCTTCAAGGAGCTCGGCCAGGGCAGGCTGCCCGGCCTGATTGGAATCCAGGTCGAGGAAATTGAGCAGGGTCACGTACGGATGCGGCTTCCCTTACGGGACGAGCTACTCGCGCCGAACGGCTACCTGCACGCGGGCACCGTCGTCACGCTGGCCGACTCCTCGTGTGGCTACGGCTGTATCGCGTCACTTCCTGAAGGCGCCACCGGCTTCGCGACGATCGAGCTGAAGACCAACTTTCTCGGAACCGCGGTCGAGGGGACGCTTGCGTGCGAGTCGCGACTGGTGCACGGCGGACGGACGACGCAGGTCTGGGACGCAACCGTGACGGACGAGGCCGGCAAGAGGTTGGCGCTCTTCCGCTGCACGCAGCTGCTGCTGTACTAGCGGTCTTCGCGCTCCAGGTCGACCACGACGTGCGTGATCGGGACCGCGAAGCGCTCTCGCGCGTTCTCGACGATGCCGCGCTCGAGCCAGTTCGAGCGGCCCTCCGGGTGCGTGGAGATGATGATCTCGTCCGCCCCGAACATTCGTAGCGCGTCCTCGATCGCTTGAAGAGGGTCGCCGTCGCCTACCTCGCCACGTGCCTGCACGCCTGCTTCCGCAAGCTGGGCGAGACTGATGTCGAGTCGTTCCTGCGCGGCGGCTCGAGCTCCGTCCTCGTCCGATACCCAGTGCCGGAGGGGCGAGTTCAGTGCCGGTGTGACCACGAGCACCTCCTCGCGGACGTCCAGGCTCTTCGCCAGGATCGTCGAGCGGAGCGCATGGCCGCCAACCGTCTCGTTCGCGATCACGAGGATGCGGCGTTCGCCGGCCGCGTGAGGACGCGGCGCGGTCTTTGGCGGGCGCTCCTCGCGGCGCGCCTGGCCCCACCAGCCGAGCGCTGCGGCTGTCAGGGCGACGAACACTCCGAGCCCGACCCACTTTCCGCCAGCAACAGAGGCGATCACGATCGCCCCGAAGTAGACGATCGAGGCGATCAAAAACCTGAATGCCTCGGCCTCGCTGCGAAGCGGATTGATCATGCCCTTTCACCTTCGGCGAAAGGGCCAACTGTGAACCCGAACACTTTTCCTGGCTTCTGTTTCGACATCTCGGTTCTCAGTTGGATCGGATCTTTCGTCAGAGAGATCAGATCAGATAGACGGTCGAGTACACGACAATCCACATTACGTCCACGAAGTGCCAGTAGATCCCTCCGATCTCGACGCCGTGATGGTGCTCCGCCGAGAAGTGACCGCGGAAGGCGCGGATCGTCATGAACAGCAGGATCGAGAGGCCCACGAAGACGTGCGCGCCGTGCAGGCCCGTCAGGCAGTAGAAGATCGTTCCGAACGCGCCGTCGTGCGGAGCGAATCCGACGCGTGAGTACTCGCGCGCTTGTGTCAGCAGGAAGACGAGGCCCATCAGGAACGTCAGGAGCAGGCCGGCCTGCAGGCCGGCACGGTTGCCGCGCTTGACCGACTGCAACGCCCAGTGCATCGTGAAGCTGGAGGTGACGAGGATCGCGGTGTTGACTCCCGCGACGAACACCGGCAGCTCGAAGGGCGGCTGCGGCCACGCGATTCCGTTGACGACACGGACGAAGAAGTAGGCCGTGAAGAACGCGCCGAACAGCATGATCTCGGACGCGATGAAGAGCAGCATCACGAGCACGGACGCGTTGATGCGCGAGCTCTGGTTTGCGATCGGCGGGCCGTGATGCGCTTCGGCGTGGGCGGACACTAGGCCGGAGCGCCTTTCTCGACCTGATCCGGCTGAAAGACGATGTGCTCGACCGGCAGCTTGGTCTCGTCGTGCAGGCGCTGCACGAGGTTCTTTCTCAGCCACGGAGATCGCGACGGCGCGAAGGTCGACACGATGATTTCGTCGACTCGCTCCTCGCCGATGGCGTCCAGTGCGGCCGAGAACGGGTCCGGGTGCGCCACCTGACCGTGGGCGTCGATCCCCTCGCCTCGTAGCGCGGCCAAAGCTTGCTCGAGCCGCCGCTCTGCCTCCGGGTGTTCTGCCTGGGTGGGGTCGCTCTGCGGCGAGATGATCAAGAAGCTGGCGTTACCGCGCGCGGCCCGCTCGCGGATCCGGTCCAGCAGCGCCTGCCCCACAACCGTTTCGTTTGCGAGGACGAGGACGTTCTTGGCGCCCGTTTCATCCGTGATGTCCACGATGACGTGCTCGACAGGGACGCTGCCAGCACCTTCGCGGATGCGATCCACGACGTTCTTGCGCAGCCAGCCCGACTTCTGTTGCGGGTGCGTTGCGAGGATGATCTCGTCCACAGAGGGCTCGAGTTGGGCGAGCGCGTCGCGTACCGCTGTCACCGGGTCTGAGTCGACGACGAGCCCGTGCGCGGAGATGCCCTCATCTCGGAGCATCGAGAGCGTCCGGTCGAGCCGTCGTCCCGCCGCTGCCCGGCGCGTGTCCTCGTAGACCACGTAGCCCCGCTGCGGCTGGCTGACCGGAGCGATGACAGTCACTTGGAGATCGCTCGAGCCCTTTCGCCGCTCGACCTCTTCGATGAGCTTCCGTCCCGTGACGGTCTCGTTGGCGACGACCAACAGATGCATCAATGACTCCTTATCTCTTCCTCGGTCGGTGCGCGGTCGCCGTTCAAAACGGCGTGGCGCGCACCTGGAACGCCGTACTCGTACGGGTTCCCCACCACCTGCGGGATCTCGTCGAAGTTGAAGATCGGCGGTGGCGACGAGACCTGCCACTCGAGTGTGAGCGCGCGCCAGGGGTTCGCCTCGGCGGGGGCACCGCGGCGGATGCTCGTGATCATGTTGTAGAGGAACACGATCGTCGACGCACCGAGGGCGAAAGACGCGACCGAGATGAACAGGTTCCAGTTACCGAACTGCGGGTCGTAGTCCGAGACGCGTCGCGGCATGCCCTGAGTCCCGATCAGGTGCATCGGGAAGAACGTCAGGTTGAAGCCGATGAACGTGAGCCAGAAGTGGAGCTTTCCGAGCTTCTCGTTGTACTGGCGGCCGGTCATCTTCGGGAACCAGTAGTAGATGCCGGCGAAGATCGTGAAGAGCGAGCCGCCGAAGAGAACGTAGTGGATGTGCGCCACCACGAAGTAGGTGTCGCTCGTGTGGATGTCGATCGGAACGGCGCCGAGGTAGATCCCGGAGAGGCCGCCGATCACGAACATCGAGACAAACCCGACCGCCCACAGCATCGGCGTGGAGAAGTTGAGCTTCCCCTCCCAGATCGTCGCCAGCCACGAGAACACCTTGATTCCGGTCGGGACGGCGATCATCAGCGTCGTGATCATCATGGGCACGCGCAGCCACGGCGCCATGCCGGACACGAACATGTGATGGGCCCAGACCGAGAAGCCGAGCACGAGGATCGCCATCAGCGACAAGGCCATCAGCCGGTACCCAAAGAT
>JBBRZA010000115.1:0-8817 GCA_038237145.1 Gaiellales bacterium | reverse complement strand
TCGCGATCGAACGCGACCACGACCGCCGCCGACACTCCACCGCCGCGCACGCCCCGACCAAGGAGGCCGTTATCCTCGTCAATGCCTGAGCATCAACACCGGGACCGCCGCCGAAAATCCACGGCGCGCGGGACATCCTCCTTCACCATCGGGCGGCCGGTCAACCTCGCGCCGCCCAACAGTCAGGTCCATCACAGTTGGCAGAGGTGGCCGCTTCGCAAACCTGCGGCGTTCCTCAAGCCCGATGCTAGTGATCTGCAACGGCATGCCGCGTAGTGCGTCCACTTGGGCGTTCAACGTCGCGGTTGAACTGCTTCGCCGCTCGGAGCCGGACGTCGATCTGCACAGCAGTTACAACGAGAGCGTCGCAGGCTTTCTCGAATCGGCCCCACCAACCGCGACTCATCTCGTCGTGAAGTGTCACGAGTTGGACTTGCGTGGGAGAACCTTGGAGAAGACCGCCGCGGCGAGAACTATCTACACGTGGCGCGATCCAGCCGACGCTGCCGTTTTCGTCTATGAGGATGTTCGGCTACGACTTTGAGCGCTCGCTCACAGAGATCGAGTCTTCTTTGAAGCTCTATCTGTCATCAGCTGAGGCAGTGCGAAGAATTGGTCCGGAGATACCTGCAGCATCCACGGCGTGAATACCTTCTCCAGCGTCTCGCTCTTACGCTGCGGGCTGGCCTCCTCTCTTAATGGTTCTTTTGCCGACGCATTCGGAGCGTAGGGCATAAAAGCCATTTCGCCGTTGGTGACCCGGCAAGGAAGGACAACTCCTCCCGAGGCAGTAGACAGATGCCCGATGCACTGGCGAGGACTGCTTCGAAGCGAGCGTGGCGAAATCACTCCACATGCTCGGCGGTCGACTCGCGACCCAGGCCTTGGTTACGGGTTCAACCCGGAGGATTCCCCGGCCCTGGCCGACGCCGCCGATGCGTGGGCTGATATCCGTAACAGCCGAGTGAGAAGATGGAGGTTGAGGCTGCGCTCGAGGAAGTAACTGATTCGACCCGTGCGCTCGCGGACACGGCCCACTGACTGTCCAGGCTTCTTAGAGCTACGCACACAGTTATTGCGAGAAGTGCGCTGCGCGAGTTCGGGTAGCGGGCCTTCTAGCCTGAGGGCGCCAGCATGTAAGAGCGTCCGTCCAATTGGATGCGCACGCTACGAATCTCGTTGGCGCTAAGGCACTTCTCCACCGCAGCCAGAACGCCCAGCAGATCGGCCTCGGACCGCTCTTCAAGTTCGACCAGGATCGCCCCTGGCGACCGCGTTGGTGAGTACGCAGCTAACTCCCGCATCAAGCAGTCCGCGTCCGCGTCCGTCCTTGCTCGAATCTGCAATGGCCGCATGAAACCCCCTGAAAGGTCCCTGCTCTTCCCCTAAAGATCCCCTGCTCTTCAACTGTATGCAGACCCTGCTCGATTGCAAGATGCTCTGCGATGGCGTCGCGGCGGGTCGTCCTAGGGCGAAAGAGCTTAGTGTCTTCGATGCCTGCGGGCCGGCATTCGTGCCAACCGGTGTCGTAGGGCCAGTGGGTCGAGGACGCGCTGGAACGCGATCCAGGCTCGGCGCCGATACTCGGGAGAGGGCCGTGGTAGTGGCGGCCCGCTCTGAGCGTCCGGCTGCGGCCTCCGGGGCTCAGATGCATTTATCACTCTGGTGGCGTAACGGCTGCCGTTCAGAATCAGATACGTGCGTCCTTCCAGGTTTCAACACGTGATCAGTGGAAACCCGCACCGCTGCCGCAGGCGTGTTTGCCCCCGCCTGCGGCGACGCCTTGTTGTAAGGAGTCCCGTTACAGCACCACCAGGTTCGGCCCTATCGCCAGCCATAACAATCGGCGAGGCTGGCATAGCTGCCGCGGCCATGCGAGAACTCGGTGGTGCGGATCGATGGTTAGCAACCGAAACACTGCGGCAATTCGCGTCACGTCATGGTCACGCGACGGTCGGGCGCTCTTAAACTCCCGGCGGTGAGCGCCGAGCAGGTCGGCCTCATCGGTGAAACGATCGCGGTTCTCGAGCGTTAAGCCATGTCTTCGTCGGTCACGATCTCGTAGAGCTCTACGGAGGCTCTTCGACCGGACCCTTCAGACGAAGGGGACATGGCGTCCAGGGCTTGATGCGCCTTCCGCACGTCCTCCTCGCTGTCGCAGAAGACCAAAGTCACGCCGGCGCCACGCTCGCGGTCGATCGCCTCCACGACACGCTTCACGCCTTCGAGTCCCGGCGGGGGCCCCGACGTTCGGGCCTCGGCCAACTGCCGTTTCGTGTTCGCCGTCTCGGCCTCTATCGCCTCCGCGCTGCCACCCTCGAACCTCGCGACACGTATCCACATGCCTGACCTCCTGATCGTCGGAGCTTTTCTAAGGCGATTATGGCGGGTCCGCATCTCCTGCCCGAACGGGATCGCGGAAACGCCTTCTGGCGCACCTCGGAAACCTGAATCACGAGTCACAGTGTCACAACGCTGACCCTCGTTCGGGGCACATTCCTAAACACTGCGCACTCCAGGGATTTGTCAGAGGTTGTCCCGTAGCTCGTAGAACTTGACGGCGGTCCCTCCGGCCTCGTCTGCTCCGCTGGGGAGCGTACGAGGCGATTCCGTCCAAGATCGAAGGAGGAACCGCCGTGAAGGAGACAACCGTACTGGTCGCGCAGGCCGCGACCGTGCAGGAGGAGTTGCCGGCTCGGGTGCAGGAGGAGCTTGGCGAACTGGTCGGCGCCGCGAGGGAGGGGCTGCTGGCCTTGTCGGTGGGCATCGGACTCGGCGTGCTCGCCGAGTTGCTGGAGGAAGAAGTCGTCGAGGTCGTGGGCGCGAAGGGCAAGCACGACCCGGAGCGAGTCGCTGTGCGCCACGGCCACGAGGCGGGCGAGGTCACGCTGGGCGGGCGGCGTATGCGGGTTGAACGGCCGCGGGTGCGGAGCGCGGACGGGAGGACGGAGGTGCCGCTGCGCACCTACCAACACTTCGCGGATCGGGATCCGCTCAGTCGGCTGGTGCTGGAGCAGATGCTGGCCGGCGTCTCAACGCGGCGGTTCGAGCGCACCCGCGAGCCGGTCGGCGCCGAGGTCGAGGCGGCTGCCCGATCGACGTCGCGCTCGGCCGTCTCGCGCGAGTTCGTCGCGCGCACGCGCGAGAACCTGATCGGGCTGATGAGCCGCCGCCTCGACGACATCAGGTTGGCGGCGCTGATGCTGGACGGGATCGAGCTGAAGGGCCGCTGCTGCGTCGTCGCGCTCGGTATCAGCACTGACGGCGTGAAGATCCCGCTCGGGCTCTGGGACGGGTCGACCGAGAACGCGACCGTCGCCCGCGAGCTGCTGACGAACCTCGTCGCCCGCGGCCTCGACGTCTCGCAAGGCGTGCTGGGCGTGATCGACGGCTCGAAGGCGCTGCGCAAGGCGATCGACGAGGTGCTCGGCCCGGTGCCGGTCCAGCGCTGTATCCGCCACAAGGAAAGAAACGTCCTCGCCACCTGCCCGAGCGCGACCGACCGCGGGTCAAGCAGCGGTTGCGGCGAGCGTGGGAGCTCGACGATCACGACCGCGCGCTCAGCGAGCTGCGAGCCCTCGCCGCGGAGCTCGAGCGCTCCCACCCCGGCGCCGCCGCCTCGCTGCGCGAAGGCATCGCCGAAACGCTCACCCTCACCCGCCTCGGGATCAAGGGCTCGCTGAAGCGCACGCTCGCCTCGACGAACCCCTGCGAGTCGATGATCGAGATCGTCCGCCGCACCTCGCGCAACGTGAAGCGCTGGCAGTCGGGCGACATGTGCCTGCGTTGGACCGCCGCCGGCATGCTCGAAGCCGAGCGCCAGTTCCGAAAGATCATCGGCTACCGCGACCTCGCCAAGCTCGCCCTCGCCGCCGAGCGCGAGCTCCACCGTCACCCGATCCAGGAGGTCGCCGTCACGCTCGCGTGAGAGAAGTGGTTTCCGGTCAGGCTGCCCTTCTTGATCGGCACAGAGGCCCATGCGGAGGTGAATTTGAACTGCGGGTGTGTCGCGGCGTGAGTTCGCTGCCGCGCTGATTCATGATGATGCTATGCGGGGCGATCTTCCTTCCGGCACGGTCACCTTCCTCTTCACCGACGTCGAAGGCTCGACCAAGCTCTTGCACGAGCTGGGGGTCGATAAGTATGCGCAGGCGCTCGCGGAGCATCGCCGCACCCTGCGCGAGGCGTTCACGCGCCACGGCGGGGTCGAGGTCGATACGCAGGGTGACGCCTTCTTCGTCGCCTTCCCGACGGCCCCGGGCGCGCTCGAGGCGGCCAGAGGGGCGACTGAGGCGCTTGCAGTCGGGCCGATCCAGGTGCGCATCGGCATCCACACCGGCACGCCCCACCTGGCCGAGGAGGGCTACGTGGGGTCGGACGTGCACAAGGGAGCGCGGATCGCGGCGGCCGGGCACGGCGGTCAGGTGCTCGTCTCGAAGGAGACGCGCGAACTGGTGGCCGTCGACGTGACCGATCTGGGCGAACACCGGCTGAAGGACTTCGCCGAGGCGGTGTTGATCTTCCAGCTCGGCGCGGAGCGCTTCCCGCCGCTGAAGACGATCTCGAACACGAACCTGCCCCGGCCGGCCAGTTCCTTCGTCGGTAGAGACACGGAGGTCGAAGAGGTCGCCTCTCTCCTCAGCGACGGCGCCCGCCTCGTCACCCTGACCGGGCCCGGTGGCTCGGGCAAGACACGCCTAGCGATCGAGGCCGCGGCCGAGCTCGTGCCCGAGTTCAAGGCGGGGGTGTTCTGGGTCGGGCTGGCGACCCTCCGCGACCCCACCCTCGTCACCGAAACGATCTCCCAGACGCTGGGCGCCAAGGACGGCCTGGCCGACCACATCGGCGAGCGCGAAATGCTCCTCCTGCTCGACAACCTCGAACAGGTCGTCGCGGCCGCACCCGACCTCGCCACGCTCGTCGAGACCTGCCCCAACCTGCGGCTCCTCGTCACCAGCCGCGAGCTCCTGCGAGTCAGAGGAGAGGTCGAGTACCCGGTACCACCCTTGGCCGACCCCGACGCGGTCGAGCTGTTCTGCGCGCGCTCCCGGCTCCGGCCCGGCGAGACGATCGGCGAACTCTGCCGCCGCCTCGACAACCTCCCCCTCGCCGTCGAGCTCGCAGCCGCGCGCACCAGCGTTCTCTCCCCCGCCCAGATCCTCGAACGCCTCACCCAGCGCCTCGACCTGCTCAAAGGCGGACGCGACGCCGAAGCTCGCCAGCAGACACTCCGCGCAACGATCGCCTGGAGCCACGACCTCCTGACCGACCACGAGAAGGGTCTGTTCGCCCGTCTCGCCGTCTTCCGCGGCGGCTGCACCCTCGACGCCGCCGAGGCGATCGTGGCCGCCGACCTCGACACGCTGCAGTCCCTCGCCGACAAGAGCCTCGTCCGCCACACCGACGAGCGCCTCTGGATGCTCGAAACGATCCGCGACTACGCGAGCGAACAGCTCGAAGAGTCGGATGAGGCTGACAGGATTCGCTCGCGCCACGCCGAGTGGTTCCTCGCGCTCGCGGAGGAGGCGGAGCCGTATGTGGGGCGCAACCCGGAGGAGTGGTTGACGCGGCTGGAGGCGGACAATGACAACCTGAGAGCTGCTCTCGACTGGCTGGAGACGTCAGGGGAATCACAGCTTGCCTTGCGACTCGCGGGGGCGTTGACGCCCTTCTGGGAAGGGGCGGGCCTGCTGACGGAGGGCCGGCCCCGGCTCGAGCGCCTACTTCGTGACGACGAGCGGCCGACCACAAGCCGCGCGAAGGCGCTCGCAGGAGCAGCCTTGATGGCGCGCCAAAGCGGCGAACCTGCGGCGGCGAGGGTCCGTGCCGGGGAAGCGCTTGAGCTTCATCGTGAGCTCGGTGATGCATGGGGAACCGCAAACTCCGGCGTCATGCTGGGACTCGCCGTCGGGGACGAAGGTGACTTCTCGAGGGCGCGACAGCTCTTCGACGACAGCGCCCAGCTCTTCCGCGACATCGGCGATGAGGACAACGCAGTGTTTGCCGCTCGCCTCCTTGGGTGGATCTACGAGGAGCTCGGCGACCCCGAACGTGCCCGAGCGGTGCACGAGGACAACCTCGGCCGCGCTCGAGCGCTCTCCAACTCACAACTCGAGGCGCAGACGCTGGGCGCTCTGGCGTACTTGGCCACCGAGCAAGGGCGGGCTCGAGACGCGATCTCGATGATGCAGGATGTCCTGCGCATCGACCGCGACCGCGGCGCGCCCCTTCAGACTGCGTACGACCTCTCTCGCTTCGCCCGTGTCCTTGCCTTCGCTGGCGGAGCAAGCGCAGACGCCACGCGGCTCCTTTCTTGTGCGGAGGCCGTGCACGACGAGATCGGTGCCACTCCGCCCCCGTTTCTCGAGAAGATGATCGAGGAGGCGCTCGCTGTCATCCATACGCAGCTGGACGACTCCGCCTTCACCGAGGCCTGGGAACAGGGCAGAACGCTGACGTTCGACGAGGCCGTCGCGCTCGCCCTCGACTCCCTCGACTGAAAGGTCGCCAGGACGGGCGAATCAGCCTCTCAGAGCGCGAAGAAACGCTTCGTCGGGGAAGGGGCGGCTAACGGATACCCTCTTGAGAGAATCACATCACCGGACCGCCGCCGAAATTCCACGGCGAGCGGGACATCCTCATTTGTCACACCTAGGTAGTCGAGCTGACAGCGACGACCAGCGACGGCCCCTTTTTCAAGGCGAAACGTTCGGAAGCCGACCGATCGCGGGAGCGTTAAAGCGAAGGGACCCCAGGAGCCCCTCCGCCCTTAGGGTCTAGGTGTGCGCGCCTCTGCCGCCGCGGCTCGTGACGGCGCGGTAGATCAGTAGCAGAATGATCGAGCCGACGATTGCTGTCAGCCAGGTGCTGATATCGAAGAATTCATCGAGTGGGTGGGCGTCGAACAAGGCTGCCGCGAGGAAGCCGCCCAGGATCGCGCCAATGATTCCGATGATTGTGGTCACGATAAAGCCACCCGGATCGTCACCGGGAAGCAAAGCCTTCGCGATCAGGCCGGCGAGGGCTCCAAGAATGATGAACGCGATGATTCCCATCAGTACCTCCAGTTGTGAAGACGGCGAGCCTTTGAACGATTGCGTGTTGCCCGCCGAAACGCCCCTTACACCTGTCTGGTACGACACCGGCTGAAAACGCTTTTGGAAGGCGAAGCCCCCGCCGCCTTGTATTCACCGGCACGGGAGCCGCTCGGGCTCTCTGCGATAGGTCATCTTCCTGGCGCCCTCTTCAGACGAGAGGGACGCGGGCGTGAGCCAGCTCCCTGGAACTGGACCGCATGTGACGGCGGCTAGGATGGTGCGAGACTCCGCCGGCCAACCGCGTGTCGATCCCACGTCGCCGAGCGGCGGCCCCTCTAACAGGAGGTTCGTATGTACGCCACCGTTCGCACGTACTCGGCCGGCCCCGAGCTGGCCGATGCGCTTGTCAGCAACGAAGCAGACGTTAAGAGCTTGGTCAGCGGGATCGACGGATTCAAGGCCTACTACCTCGTCCGCACAGCTGAGGGGGCGGTTTCGATCAGCGTCTACGACAACGAGGCAGGCGCGAACGAGTCGACCAGCGCCGCGGCGAATTGGATCCGCGAGAACCTGCCGGATCTCGGCGACTCGGCGGCGCCGCAGGTCTCGGCCGGCGAAGTCGTCATCTCCGCATAGAGCAGCGAACGCACCCCTGCTCCGATCAGCTGGGGCAGGGGTAAGGACCTTCCAACGGGCGGGAAAGCGCCCATACAATCCACGAAGCCGTCGCCCCAGCGGTGAGACGCGCGGGGTGGATGCTTGCGGGCCTGGGCCTGGTCGTCCTCGCAGCCAAGAAGACGAAGAAGAGGGCGCGGCGAGCGGAAGGTTTACCTGGAAGAGGTTTCGTCCGGGGCGAAGCCGATCGAGGGCGTTGGCACTGCTATCGCAGCGTTCGTGGGTGGCCCTGAGCGCCGAGCAGGTCGCCCTCATCCCGCAGTGCGCGGAGTGCTACCGGGTTTGGTTGCCGGACGATGGGGACCGCTGGCAGGATTACTTCGATACGGACGATGAGCTTGTCTTCTTTTGCCCGGAGTGCGCCGAGCGCGAATTCGAGCGCTAGGCGGCCTCAGACGCTTCCTGCCATCCGGGACTGAGCTATGAGCCGCGACTCCAGGCTCTCGTCCCGGCTTCGAGCACCTTCCTCATCAGCGGCCGTCTGAATGGAAAATTGGTCGCGCCCGATGCGCAGACTGCTCGATTTCACCAGAACCTGAAGCTGGTCGGAGTACCAGACAGCGCCAATGCGGCGAATGCCGTTTTGGCGTTGCTCGACCTGATCTCCCCTGCTTGGGATCTTGTGGTTCCCCACCCGCATTGACTTCTCCCCTTACCCTCGACGGAAGCTGGCATGGACTACGCCGCTCCACTTTGACCGGATTGCTTGATTGACCCTTCGGTCGATGGCTAAACGCGCGGCCCCATCACCCCACCGCAGAAAGGCGAACGTCCTTCCTCTGACTGTACGGACGCGCCACCCCAATGCAAGGGATGCGTGGTCGAGACTCGACGGGTAACGCCTTGTAAGAAGTTTGTGAGCGCGACTCGGGGTTCGGCGTCTCGCTGGCGTCTTATGTAGTGGGGTCGGCCCTCGCAGGGGAGACCGCGCAGGCATCTACGGCGAAGCCAACGCGGAAAACGAGGGCCAGCCCCGAGCCCTACCTACCCGCTGAGGTCTCGTTTTCCTTTGGCGACGCCCCTAGGCGCGGACGATCCCACGGCAATGTCGGCAGTTCTTTTGGTGGCGCTAGTGGGTCAAGAGCACGCTGGAACTCGATCCAGG
>JBBRZA010000114.1:0-9231 GCA_038237145.1 Gaiellales bacterium | reverse complement strand
TCACGACCGGGCAGATCCCGTTCACGCCGCGCGCCAAGAAGGTGCTGGAGCTAGCGTTGCGCGAGGCGCTCTCGCTCGGCCACAACTACATCGGCACCGAGCACATCCTGCTCGGCCTCGTGCGTGAGAACGAGGGCGTCGCCGCACGCATCCTGCTCGACTTCGACGCGGATGCGGACAAGATTCGTAACGAGATCATCCGGATGCTCTCCGGTCCTGGACGCCGCCAGCAGGGTGGGGCTGCCGCTCCGGGCGAGAAGGCGAAGAGCTCGAAGCTCCTCGACCAGTTCGGACGCAACCTGACCAAGCAGGCTTCCGAGGGCAAGCTCGACCCGGTTGTCGGCCGCCAGACGGAGATCGAGCGCGTGATGCAGATCCTGTCGCGCCGCACGAAGAACAATCCCGTGCTGATCGGCGAGCCCGGCGTCGGCAAGACCGCCGTCGTGGAAGGGCTTGCGGCGCGGATCTCCGCGAACCAGGTTCCCGAGCTGCTGAAGAACAAGCAGATCTACACGCTCGACCTCGCCGCCCTGGTCGCAGGCTCGAAGTACCGCGGTGAATTCGAGGAGCGCCTCAAGAAGGTGATGAAGGAGATCACCCAGCGCGGAGACATCATCCTGTTCATCGACGAGCTCCACAATCTCGTCGGCGCCGGCGCGGCCGAGGGCGCAATCGACGCGGCTTCGATCCTCAAGCCTGCGCTCGCCCGCGGCGAGCTGCAGACGATCGGCGCGACGACGCTTGACGAGTACCGCAAGTACCTCGAGCGCGACGCAGCGCTGGAGCGCCGCTTCCAGCAGATCCGCGTCGAAGAGCCGTCGGTGGACGACACCGTGCAGATCCTGCGTGGCCTGCGCGACCGCTACGAGGCGCATCACCGCTGCAAGATCTCCGACGACGCGCTGTTTGCTGCGGCGTCGCTCGCCGATCGGTACATCCAGGACCGCCACCTTCCCGACAAGGCGATCGATCTGATCGACGAGGCCGGGTCGCGCATGCGCATCCGCACGATGAGTGCGCCGCCCCGCTACCGCGAGCTCGAGGAAGAGATCGAGAAGGTCCGCAAGGACAAGGAAGACTCGATCGAGAACCAGGAGTTCGAGAAGGCCGCCTCGCTGCGCGACAAGGAGCGCAAGCTGTCGCAGAAGAAGCGCGAGCTGGAGGAGAACTGGCGTCAGAACGAGGCCGAGGCCGAGCAGCCCGAGGTCGGCGAGGAAGAGATCGCGGACATCGTCTCGATGTGGACCGGCATTCCTGTCTTCAAGCTCACCGAGGCCGAGTCCGCGCGCCTCACGCGCATGGAGGACGAGCTGCACAAGCGCGTCATCGGCCAGGAGGAAGCGATCGAGGCCGTCTCGCGCTCGATCCGTCGCGCGCGCGCGGGCATCAAGGATCCGAAGCGCCCAACCGGGTCGTTCATCTTTCTCGGCCCTTCAGGTGTCGGTAAGACCGAGCTGGCGCGCACGCTCGCCGAGTTCCTGTTCGGCGACGAGGACGCGATGATCCAGGTCGACATGTCGGAGTACATGGAGAAGCACTCCGTGTCCCGCCTCGTCGGCTCGCCTCCGGGCTACATCGGCTACGACGAAGGAGGCCAGCTCACCGAGGCCGTGCGCCGCAAGCCGTACTCCGTGCTCCTGCTCGACGAAATCGAGAAGGCGCATCCGGACGTGTTCAACATCCTCCTTCAGATCCTGGAAGAAGGGAAGCTTACGGATGCTCAGGGGCGCCGCGTCGACTTCCGCAACACGATCATCGTCATGACGTCGAACATCGGCGCCGGCCAGATCTCGAAGAACCAGTCGCTCGGTTTCACCATGGGCGACGACAGCGGCATGACCTACGACGACATGAAGAACAAGGTCATGGGCGAGCTGAAGAAGGTCTTCCGGCCCGAGCTCTTGAACCGCATCGACGAAGTGATCGTCTTCCACAAGCTGACGAAGGAAGAGATCCTGACGATCGTCGACATCCAGATGAAGCGCGTGAAGGAGCAGATGGCGATCCACAGCGTCGCGATCGAGCTGACGGACGACGCGAAGGAGCTGCTCGTCGACAAGGGCTACGACCCGGCAATGGGCGCGAGGCCGCTGCGCCGCGCGATCCAGCGGGTGATCGAGGACCCGCTCGCGGACTTCGTGCTCGGCCGCACGGTCGAGGCCGGCTCGACGATCCTCGTGTCGCGCAAGGGCGACACCGAAGAGGTCGACATGACGGTGATCCCGGGCGAGGTCACGCCCGAGGACGTCGTCACGGTTCCGCCGGAGGAGCCCGTGGTTTCCGCCTCGGACGACTCCGACGAACTAGCCGCGGACTAGCGCTCGCCCGCTCATGTAAGGCCGTACCAACGCCGGAACGCCGGGCAGCTCGCCCTGCTCGACGTCGCTGACGTCGAACCCCGCGTCGTGGATCGCATCGCGCGTGCGGCGGTTCGGATGGCAGCCGTTGCCGACCACTCCCGAGATGGGCTCGAGCCGGTCCTGCCAACGCGCCCGCTTCGGATCCTCGGAGCGGACGTGCTCGGAGAAGAGGAACTGACCGGTCGGGCGGAGGATCCTCCGAATCTCCTCCAACGCACGGCGCTGATCTTCGACGGTGCAGAGAACGACCATCGAGACCACGGTGTCGAACGAGTCGTCCTCGAACGGAAGCGGCTCGGCGGAAGCCTCGATGAACGTGACGTTGCAACCGGCCTCATCGGCGCGGCGTCTCGCGCGGCGCAGCATCGGCTCGGAGGGGTCTGCCGCGACGAGCTCGTCCACCGGTGGGTAGTGCGGGAGGCTGAGCCCCGTGCCGACACCGATCTCGAGCACGCGCCCCCGCGCGTGCGCAAGCAATTGCCGGCGCAGCCCCGCGCCGTGCTCTTTCTCCCCAGCGCGCAGTGAGCGGGTCGTAGCCCGCGGCGAAGACGCGGCCCCTCAGGGACATGAGCGCCAATCTCGGACAGTGTCCACACGAGCCATCTTGCCAACGCACACGAGCGCCGCGACCATTCGGGCGTGGCGAGAGACGAAACGGTTGTGTATCGAACCGAGGTTCTCGCTATCATCGGCGCACTATCCGATCTACTCGTCGATGTCCGCGCCATCCGCAAGTGGCTTGAAGGGGACGATGAAGAGGAAGAGGATGAAGAGAGATCGTGAGCCCTCTGGGCGAGGCCTTCCGTCCATCCCGGAATCAGCTCGGAGACTTCGGGAGCTGTACGCGCGTGGGATGGCCGAGCTGGAGGAACGCCGGAAGCTCGACCCCAACGCCCGCTAGCTACCGATCAATCTGCCAAGGGATGTAGCGACGGCTTGGCAAAGCTGATCTGGAAGCATGGCCCCCATCCTGTTCCTCGTCGCGATCCTCGGTTTGCTCTTCGCGGGACGAACGCAGGCGCAAGCCGCTGACGGAAGCAAGCCGTTGTTCAGCTTCCAGCTCTGGCAGCTCGGGCTCGCGCTTGTCCTGCCGCTCGTCTGCGCTGCCGCTGACGTTCCGACGATCGCGAAAGTCATAGCCGTTGCCTCGACCGCATCGGCGTTCAGCTTCTCGGTCTTCCGCGCACGCCACGCGCACGACCTCGACGACCTGGACTTCTAGGGGCGGAGGCTCTCCAGTCGTTCCTGAATCGCGCGGCGCGCATCGTCGAAGACCTGCGGGTCGCGGAATAGCTGGTACTGCGCGTTCGACGCCTGGGCAAACGCATCCAGCTGGAAGGCGATTTCGCGTGCGCTCGCGTTCGGGTCGAGCTCACCCGCCTCCTGCGCCTGCTCGACGGCGTGCTCGAGGTATGAGAGCCAGGAACGGATCATCTCCTCGATCCGATCTCGCACTGGCCCGGGACGGTTGTTGAACTCGAACGAGGTGGCGGCGAAGAAGCAGCCACCGGGGAAGACCTGTCGCTCCGCGTACCCGATCATGTGGTCGCAGAGCGACCAGATCCTGGCCAGGCCCTTTGGTGCGGTACGAGCCGGGTCGATCACCTCGGCGACGAAGAGTGCGGCGGCGTACTCGACGGTCGCAAGCTGGAGCTCCTCTTTCGAGCCGAAGTGGGCGAAGAGCCCGCTCTTGCTCATTCCTGTTGCCTCTGCGAGACGGCCGATCGAGAGGGGGTCGAGACCCTCCTCAGTCGCTACTGCCGCTGCGGCCTCGAGGATGGAGTTGCGGGTACGCTGGCCTTTGGTTTCTAGCACGTCCGTCTTATTCTAGACGGCTTGGTGGAGGCCGGGCTGTCGCTCATTTGACAAGAATAGTACGACCGTACTATTCTGTCCGGATGGCTATCGACTACGTGATCTTGCCGGTGCGGGACTACGAGGCGAGCAGGCGCTTCTATGAAGAGGCCCTGTGCCCCCTCGGCTTCGTGCTGATGCTCGACTGGCGGGACGGTCGGCGTGCCTGGTTCGGCATCGCTGGAAGCCCCAGTTCGCTCTGGGTGGCGGAGTCGGATGCCGCCGGCAGCCTCGAACTATGTCTCGGTGCTCAGGATCCTGAAGCTGTCGACGCCTTCCATATCGAGGCGGTCGGCGCCGGTGGACGATCCAGCTGGGAGCCGGGGATCCGGCCTGAGTTCAGCCGTGATTACTATGCGGCCCGCATCCAGGATCCCGACGGAAACTCGATCGAGGTCGTATGCCGCCGCGAGATCGCCGCGGGTGCTGTCGATCAGTCCGTTGCGGCGTAGCACCGCGAGCTAACTCGTCACACATTCGCCGCGGATGCCGTCGGGACCGCCTCCTAGACTGGCCAAGTGGCCAAGCCCGCCGTCAACTATGCGTGCACCGACTGCGGCTACACCGCTGGCCGCTGGTTCGGGAAGTGCCCCGGGTGCAACGCATTCGGCACGCTCGTCGAGGAGCTCGTCGGCGGCGGCCCCGTGGCCAAGGCAGGGCCGCAGCCGCTCCTGCGCCTCGTCGACGTCAAGGCCGACGAGGCCGCCCGGATGTCCACCGGCGTGCCCGAGTTCGATCGGGTGCTGGGTGGAGGGCTCGTGCCCGCTTCGCTCGTGCTCGTCGGCGGTGAGCCCGGGGTCGGTAAGTCGACGCTGTTGTTGACAGCCCTTGCCGAGATGTCCAAGGACCGGCGCGCCCTGCTCGTCACCGGTGAGGAGTCCGCCGCGCAGGTGAAGCTTCGTGCCGAACGTCTCGGCGGTGCCGAGCGGGTCGAGATCCTGGCTGAGACCGAGCTCGAGACGGTGCTGGCGACGCTCGAGGCCGAGCGGCCCGACGTCTGCGTGATCGATTCGGTGCAGACGCTGTATTCCGCGGAGATTGGCTCGGCGCCCGGCTCGGTGGCCCAGGTGCGCGAGGCGGCGTCGCGGCTGATGCGCGCGTCGAAGGAACTCGGCGTCGCGACGATCCTCGTCGGTCACGTGACGAAGGACGGCACGGTTGCCGGGCCGCGAGTGCTCGAGCATCTCGTCGACTGTGTGCTGCAATTCGAGGGCGACCGCTATCACGCCCATCGCGTCCTGCGTGCGGCGAAGAACCGGTTCGGCTCGACCAACGAGCTCGGGGTGTTCGAGATGACCGGGACGGGCCTTGTCGGCGTTCCCGATCCGTCCGAGCTCTTCGGACGCACCGCCGGCAGCGAGGTCGGCTCCGCCGTCGCGTGTGCACTCGAGGGAACGAGGCCGATCCTGCTGGAGATTCAGGCGCTCGTTGCGCCGTCGGACCTGGCGATGCCGCGCCGTGTTGCGACGGGTGTCGACCCGAAGCGGCTGGCGATGATCGTCGCCGTCCTGGGTCGCCACGCGCGCGTCGCGCTCGGAAGCGCAGACGTATTCGTCAACGTCGCGGGCGGCGTGCGCATCGACGAGCCCGGTGCGGATCTTGCCGTCGCGCTGGCGATCGCGTCGGCCGCAAAGGGCGTCCCGACGAAGGAAGGGCTCGCGGCATTCGGCGAGATCGGGCTCACGGGCAGGTTGCGTCCCGCCGCACAGGCCGAGCGCAGGCTCGAGGAATGCGCAAAGCTCGGGCTGAAGACCGTCGTCGTGCCTGCTGACACACCGCCGACACGACGCAAGCTTGACGTGCTGCAGGCAGAGACGCTGCCGAAGGCCATCGCCGCCGGGCTCGGCTAGCGTCTTTCCCGTGATGTTCCGCGCCGTCGGCCAGAGGCCCGTGCTGGCCGTGCTCGTCGCCGCGGTCGGGATTTCTTTTTCGGGGATTCTGTTTCGGCTCTCGCACGTGTCCTCGTCGACCGGCGCCTTTTACCGCTGCGTGTGGGCGCTGCCGCCGCTCTTCGTGCTCGCGCGAATCGAGGATCGCCGTTACGGCAAAAGGGAAAGCCGGGCGGTGCTGCTGGCGTGGCTCGCGGGGGCATTCTTCGCCGCGGATCTGATTCTCTGGCACAACGCGATCGAGCTGGTGGGAGCCGGGCTTGCGACCGTGCTCGGCAATGTGCAGGTCGTGCTCGTCGGCCTGCTCGCGTGGGCTCTGCTTGGCGAGCGGCCGGACCGCTCGTCGCTCGTAGCGATTCCGATCGTCGGCTTCGGCGTCGTCCTCATCTCGGGCGCGCTCGAGCAGGGCGCCTACGGATCGAATCCGCGGCTCGGCGCGGTCTACGGCGTGCTGACCGGCGTCGCATATGCGGGCTTCCTCCTCGCCCTGCGACAGGGCAGCAAGGATCTCCGTCGGCCTGCAGGCCCGCTCTTCACCGCGACGCTGTCTTCGGCGATCTTCTGCGCGGCGATCGGAGCGGTGATCGGCGATCTCGATCTCGCGCCTTCGCTGTCTGCGACGGGCTGGCTCGTCCTACTCGCCCTCTCGTCGCAAGTCATCGGCTGGCTGCTGATCTCGAGCTCGCTGCCACGGCTGCCCGCGGTCGTGACCTCGATCCTGCTGACGCTACAGCCGGTGCTGTCGGTGATCTTCGCGGCGCTGATCATCGACGAGTCGCCGTCCACGCTTCAGCTCGCGGGAGCGGGCTGCATCCTGGCCGGCCTGATCGTCGCCACCGTCGGGCGACGGCCGGTTCAGACTCCGGAACCCGAGCTCGCGGGCTGAGGCCTGACAAAATGGCACTGATGCCCGAAGCACAGGCCGCCCTGGGCTTCACGCGCACGCCGTCCGAGGACGATCCGCGGCGTGATCCGGAGCTGCTCGCCGCGCTCCGGCGGATCGCGCCGGGAACGGAGCTGCGCCAGGGGATGGACGACATCATCCGCTCCCGCGAGGGCGCGCTGATCGTCATCGGCGATCCGAGCGAGCTCTCGTTCCTCTTCTCCGGCGGGATCCGCCTCGATGTCCCGTTCACGGGGCAGCTCCTCTACGAGCTGGCGAAGATGGACGGCGCGATCATCGTCAATCCGACGCGCTCGAAGCTCGCATACGCGAACGTGCAGCTGATGCCCGACCCGACGATTCCGTCGGTGGAGACCGGAACGCGTCACCGCACCGCCGAGCGCGTCGCCAAGCAGACCGGCGCGCTTGTGATCTCGATCTCCCAGCAGCGGTCGACCATCTCGGTGTACGTCGGACCGACTCGCTACCAGCTCGATCCGGTCCCCGAGGTGCTGGCGAAGACGAACCAGGCGCTCGCCACACTCGAGACGTACGGGCAACGGCTCCAGCAGGTGCTGACACGGCTGACTGCGCTCGAGTTCCAGAACGCCGTCGTGCTGGACGATGTCCTCGTCGTCCTCCAGCGAGCGGAGATGACGACACGCATGGCGGCCGAGATCGAGCGCGACTGCATCGAGCTCGGCGCCGAGGCACGCCTGATTCAGATGCAGCTGCACGAGCTCGTCGGCGAGGTTCCCGCAGAGCGCGCGATGGTCGTCCACGACTACCACGCCGATGGGCCGGGACCGCGCGCCGAGCTCGCGCTCGAAGGGCTTCACGCGCTGCCGTACCGGCAGCTGCTCGAGTCCGAGCGTCTCGCCGAGCTGCTCGCCTTCCCGCGCGAGGTCAATCCGCTCGACCATAGCGTCACGTCGCGAGGCTTTCGGATCCTGTCGCGGATCCCGAGGCTGCCGGACGGCGTCATCAAGAAGGTGGTGGGAGGCCTCGGCGACCTGGACTCGATCGTCCGTGCGTCCCAGCGAGATCTCGAGGCGATCGCCGGCGTCGGCGCCGTTCGAGCGCGCGAGATTCGCGAGGGGTTGCGGCGCCTGCAGGAGCACAATCTCGTCGAGCGGTATCTGCAACCCTGAGTAGAGCGAGAGGCCTTGCCGCGGGGTACGCGGTCTTCGGGCTCTACTGGGGCTCGTGGGCTGCGTGTCTGCCGGCGATCCAGCGCGCGACGGGCGCGAGCGACGCGCAGCTCGGGCTGGCGTTGCTGTGCGTCGCGCTTGCAGCTCTGCCGGCGATGCTGGTGTCGGGACGGCTCGCGGACGTGTTCGGAGCGCGGCTCGTCCCGATCTTTCTCGTGTTCTTCGGTGCGGTGGAATGGCTGCCGGGACTCGCGCATTCCGTTTCGGCGCTCGTCCTCTTTCTGGCCGTCATCGGGATCGGCACCGGCTGCCTCGACATCGCGATCAACGCCCATGCCGCAAGGCTGGAGGCGCTGCACGGAATTCGGATCATGGACGGACTGCACGCCGCGTTCTCGAGCGGCGTCCTCGTCGGCGGCATCGGCTCCGGGTTGTTGCGGCACGCCGGCGCGCACCCAGCCTGGATCCTGGCCGGTGTTGGGGTCGTCACCGCACTGACCGCGCTGGCGAATCTCGGGCCGTATCCGCCGCTCGCACCGCCGCAGCGGCGCGCGCGCCTGGCGCGTCCTCTGCTCATCGTCGGGCTCGTACTCGCGCTCGCCTTTCTCGTGGAGAACGGGCTCGAGGCGTGGAGCGCGCTCTTCCTCGAGCGGACGCTCCATGCGAGCCCTGCGGTCAGCGGCCTCGGGCCTGGTCTGTTCGCCGCCGCGATGGTGACGGGCCGCCTGGTGGCACAGAAGGTCGAGTGGCCGTCCATCGCCGGGCGGATGCTGGTTGCAGGGGCCGCGGCGGCAGGCGGGCTCGCGCTGGCCGCGACGGCACACGATGCCGTGGTGGCGCTGGCCGGCTTCGTCGTCGCCGGCGGAGGCCTGGCCTTGTCGGCCCCGACCCTGTTCGGCCTGGCCGGGCGGGTGGGGGGCGAAGGCGGGCGCGGCGCGGCGCTCTCGACGGTCGCGATCCTCGGTTATCTGGGCTTCGTGGCCGGTCCGGCGCTCATCGGGGCCGTCTCCGGAGCATCGAGTCTCAGGGGCGGACTGCTCTTCCTCTGCGCCGTGGCGGTGATCCTGGCGGCCTGCGCGCCGATCCTCCGCCGG
>JBBRZA010000113.1:0-9289 GCA_038237145.1 Gaiellales bacterium | reverse complement strand
CCTCGGCGTGGCTGCAATTGCGAGCATTCCCGCTCGGGCGCCGCGAGTAGCTCTGGCAAGCGTCCTCGTGGCCCTCAGCGTCGGTGCGGTCACGGCGAAGAGTGGTTGGGTCGAGCCGTTGGCGAAGGTACGGAGAGTGTCGGTCCCCGGTCTTGGCTCGGTCCCCGTCACCGACGGACGAGGGATCATCCAGACCGAGGTCGCAGGGGGCGGCTACGACATCGGTCGGGTGACGCACCCGCTTCCGGCCATGCACCGTCGCTGGCTTCCGCTTGCCCGCGACGTCGTTGCCTGGTCGACGCATCACGCGGAGCAGCGGGGCGAGCAGCTACATCTGACGCTCGGTCTCAACGACCTGATCTTCGGAAACTCGCGTCTCATCCTCGCGGCCCAGCTCTGGTTTCACCGGTACCTCCTGGTCGACTACCTGCGCCCGTATCCAGACGGCGATACCGTCGCCGCGTACCGCCGCGAACTGGTCTCGCCGCGGCGCGTGAACGCGCTCGTCATCGGCGATCCGTCCCCGGTGCCGAACCCGAACATCACGCGCAGGAAGGTCGAGGCGGCGGCGCGCTCGCTCGGATTCACCCCGGTGAAGTCATTCGTGATGCCCGATGGACGGACGATCTGGGTCTGGTGGCGGTAACCGGGGCAGCAGTCATGCGGTGACGACGAGGCGCGCGAGCACCTCATTCTCCGAGATCCACGCCGTCGTCACGGCGCGTCCCGCGAGCGCGGAGCCGACGTTCACCTCGGCGGCCTTGTTCCAGACGAGCAAGCTTTCGTCTACGACGTCGAAGTTCCACTGGTGTAGGCCCCCGTACCGCGCGCTCTCGCCCTCGTTCCGCTTGTGCCTCAGGAGCACGATCCCGCCCGGACGCACGACGGCGACCATGTTGGAGATGATCGTGAGCGGATCGGCGCTGTGGTCGAGCGCGTTGGTCGCGTATGCGATGTCGAACGCGTCCGATCCGAAGTGCTCGAGCAGGTCCTCGCCCGCAACGCGGATGGTGCGAATCGGCGGATCGAGCTCGGCTTCACGGAGCAGGCGCTCGTACTCGTCGGCCAGGGGATCGACCGGGACGATCGTGAGCGTCTTTCCCGGGTAGCGGAAGCCGAGCCACGTCACAGGGCCCGCCCCCACGTCGAGGATCGAGATCTCGTCCGCGGGATTGCGTTCGAGCTCCGCGCGCATGATCGGATCTCTGATCTCCGTTTCGGGATCCAACCGAGCGTCGCGGTCGCTCCACCATTGCTCGGTTCCGGGCGCGCCGGTAAGCCACCCCTGCCAGAAGTCCACCTCGCTGCTCTTGCGCGTCCGCCACAAGAGCCTCCGGCCGAGGCCGAAGCGCGTTGCCACGCGCCGTGGAAGCGTCCGCCAGCTCACCGGCACATCTTGGACGAGTCGGGCCCCAAACGGAACGACGCCTCAGTCACGCCAGGCACTCCAGCCCTGGCCGAGTGCGGGGTGCGCCATCCACGCCCGTGCGATGCCTTCGATGCCGTGCGTTCGCGGCGGATCCCGAGGAGTGAACGTGGCGAGGTCCACGTTGTGAGCGCCGGCAGAGAGAGAGTGGCTGAGCCAGCAGAGCGTCGCGATGGCGCCAACCGCGTCCGGCGGGATCGAAGCCGCCTCGACCGCACGATGAACCCAGGAGAACAGCACGGGCGACGCGGGTGACTCGCCGGCGAAGAGCTGCGCCATGCGCGCCGGAAGGTGCTCAGGAGCACCCGGCCCGTCGAGAAGAACGAGGGCATTTCCCAGGAAGTAGAGAAGATCCCAGAGCGGCAGGGCGGCTTCCCGGTAGTTCTCCCAGTCAACCACCACGAAGCCTTCGTCGCCTGCCACGACGTTCCAGCTGCCGAGGTCGTTGTGCTGCGTCACGGCCGGCAGAGCCGGCAGCTTCTCCACCAGATCCGGGTGCACGCCGAGATCGCTCCACCGGGGTACGACGGCGCTCCGGAGTCGATCGCGCTCCGGGCCCATCGTCTCCGGCGAGGTCTGCGTCAAGCGGCCCAGCTCGACTATCCAGCCGCCGATCCGCTCGATCAGCCTCAGCTTGGCGTCTCGGTCTCCAGGCGCGACCAAGAAGTCGGGCAGCCGCCTTCCCGCGGCAGCCGTCTCGAGTGACGCGTGGACGCCGTCGACGTCGAAGCGGCCGACGAGCTTAGGCGCGTGCGCGGCGACGACGCCTCCGGCGGCGTGCGCCAATTGGAGGCCGCGCTCGTCGTTGTCGAACCGCTCCGAGTACCCCGCGACGCGCGCGAACTTCAGGACCCAGTCCGGACGGTCTGAGCCGGCTCGAAAGAGCTGGAACGCGTTCCGGCTGAGGGCGTCCCCCTGGCCGAACGTCAGGAACCAGCTCGCGTCACTTGGAAGGCCGAGCTCACCGGCAGCGGCGACCATGCTCGGCTGACCTGCAGCCTGCGTGGCGACTGTGACCACCGGCGAGGCCCAGGAGGGAAAGAGCCCTCGGGAAACCAGCGCGCGGGCTGCCTGCATCCGGGCTGTCTTCCAGCGGCGATCCATGACGCTCCAGCGTTCCAGCGCGTATGAGACCGGTGCCGGCTGGTCGAGCGGCAAGGCCAGCGTCGGGCGTTCACGGGTCGGCCTGAGGAGAAGCCGCCGCGCGTGGTAGCTGCCGCCGCGGAACGCCCGCTCACGCGATCCCTCGACGATGACCGACCGGGCTCCCGCGCGCCGCGCCTCGGCGGCGAGCCGCGCCGGGCTCACGACAACGTCCGCGGTGAGGAGGTCGCTCGATTCGTCCGACACCTCGATCCCCGCAGACGTGAGCCCGGTCCGCCAGTCCTCCAGCCCGCCCAACACGACCGCGCGACGCACGGGATGCGGCAGGAGGAAGCGAGGATCGACACGATGAAGGCTCATCCGAGCAAGTCGTCGTAGAGCGCGCCGAGGCAGGGTACGCGCGGAGCGCATTCTATGCTCGGTCACCGCGATGATCATCCTCCACGCCATGACAGGCCCACCGGAAAGCAGGCTCGCGCGCTCATTGGCGCAGGCGGCGGCCGCCGAAAGCCTCCGGCCGCTCGTCGGCCCGTTTCACGAGCCCGTCGGTCGAGTGACCGGGCCCGCGGAGCTGCTGGACGACGCAGGCCGCGGGCTCCCGGAGGGGGCAGCGAAGGCCGAGGCGCTCGCCGTCCGCCTGCGCCGCCGCGGCATGGCGCTCTCCTGGGGAGAAGCCGAGGTCCTTCCCGATGCGAGCTCCTTCATCGAGGCCTGCCGCGCCTGGGGTGCCGCCTCGGTGGAGGTCGTTCGAGCGGATCCGACGCTCCTGACGGAGCTTCAGCTCGGCGCGTTTTTCAACATCTACTGGCCGTCGCGGTTGCTCCTGCGAATGCTCTTGTCGGCCCCGAAGAGGGTCCTCGAGCGTTTGCCGCTCGCGGCCGCGGGCGACGCGTCGTTCTGGGCCGGCGCGCGCTCTGCTGCGACGGACGAGGAGTGGGCGCGTCTCACGGGAAGCTCCTACGTCGTGCTCACCTATCACAGGCTCGCCGGCGATCGGATTCCAGGGCAAGAGCGGCTGGACGTCGATCCGGCGATGTTCCGGCGCCAACTGCGCTGGCTGCGTTGGCTCGGCTTTCGACCGCTGTCCCCGGAGGAACTGGCCGAGTTCCATGCAAATCCTTCGGTCAAGCTGCCAAGGCGCAGCTTCGTCCTCACGGCCGACGACGGTTTTCGAGACGCGGTCACGGCCATCAACGGTCACGGCTACGCCAAGCCCCAGATCTTCGTGAACACCGCGTGTGTTGGCGGCGCTGCATCGTTCGCCGACGACCTGCCGCTCGCGAGCTGGGACGAACTGCGAGAGCTCGCGGCCGCCGGCGCTGCGATTGGGTCGCACGCGCGCATGCATGGCCGTCTGCCGCAGTCCCCTCCGGAAGTCCTCGACGAGGAGCTGGCGGGATCGTTGCGTGAGCTCCAGGCCCAGGTGCCGTCCGCAATCCCCGTGCTGGCCTATCCGCACGGCAGCCACGACGAGCGTGTTCGCGCCGCCGCGATCAGGGCCGGCTATCGCTCCGCCTTCACGACGGAAACCGGGCGGAACGGTGCCGGCACCGATCGGTACTGCCTGCGCCGCGTGAGCGTGAAGGACTGGGACGGCCCGCTCTCGGTGCTCTGGAAGACGCTCACCGGCGAGCTCGTCCCACCACTGTGGGACAGGTGGACACGACGCCTTAGACGAGCCCGGCTCAGCACGAAGCGCTGATGAGCCGCAGTCATGACAATTAGACTCGCCCACATATGGGACTGCTGCGTGGTGCTCGGGAATTGACGAGCATCTGGCGTTCGAAGGCCAAGGGGCGCCCAGCACAGCGCTTGGGCCGGAAGCATCGCTCCGAGCTTGCCTGGTGGGAAGAAGGGCTCCGCAGGCGCGTTGCCTGGTATCGAGGCGAGCGCACCATGTACGGCCAGCCGCCGCCGACCGAGGAGGAGAAACAGGTCAGAGCGACGCTCGAGGCGAGCGCCGGGGTGACGACGGTCGCGGTCAGCCTGAACCGGTATCCGGAAGCTCTGAAGATCCCGCGCGACCACTTCGCCGGCAAGACGATCCTCGATCTCGGCTGCGGCCCGTACCCGCTTTCGATCGCCTTCGAGGACTGCCACATCGTCGGGCTCGACCCTCTCGTCCAGGAGTACGAGGCGGCGGGCTTTCCGCTTTCCGAATTCGCGGATCGTGTGACCTTCGTGCGCGGCCTTGCCGAGGACATGCCGTTCGCGTCGGAGTCGTTCGACGCGATCATCTCCGTGAACGCGATCGACCACGTCGACGACTTCCCAGGCGCCGCACGCGAGATCAGCAGAGTGCTCAAGAAAGACGGCGTGCTGCGGATGCAGGTCCACTACCACGCGCCGAAGAAGCTCGAGCCGAACGCGCTCGACGACGAGGTGATCCTGGCGCACCTCGGTCATCTGGGGATCGAGAAGGTCAGCGACGAGGCCGCGTCCATTCCGGCTCGGGAGCCAGACTCGACCCCGGCACTCGCTTCAGACGAGAGATTCGTCGTCTGGGCCAACGACGCACCTCGAACGTAAGCTGCCAGCGGAATGTCCAAGAGCGTGCTCGTCACCGGCGGAGCCGGCTTCCTCGGCAGCCACCTGGTCGACCGGCTCGTCGCGGCCGGGGAGCGCGTGGCTGTCGTCGACACCCTCTCGCGTGGCCGCCGGTCTTGGATTCACGAGGAGGCCGAGCTCCATGAGCTGGACGTTCGGGACGGCCCGGCCCTCGCGCGTGCGCTCGCCCAGACTGCTCCCGAGATCGTCGTGCACCTGGCTGCGTTGCACTTCATCCCGGCGGTCGACGGTGCGCCGGAGCTCGCCTGGGACGTTAACGTCAGCGGCACGCAGGCGCTGCTCGACGCGCTCGAGCGGCGACCACCGGAGCTGCTGCTGTTCGCGTCTACCGCGGCCGTCTACCCCGAGCGCCGTGGGCCGATCGACGAGGCCTGCGAACCCGGGCCACTCGACCTCTATGGCAAGACCAAGCTCGAGGGGGAGCGACTCGTCACCGAGTTCGCGGCACGGACGGGAACGCGGTGCGTCTCGGCGCGCATCTTCAACGTCATCGGGAGGCGCGAGACCAACCCACACGTCGTGCCCGAGATCATCGACCAGCTTCGAAGCGGAAGCCCTACGGTGCGGCTCGGCAACCTCGAGGCGAGGCGGGACTACACCGACGTGGTCGACGTTGCTGCGGCGCTGCACCAACTGATCGGAACTTCGGGTACTGCCACAACCACCGTCAACCTCGGGTCCGGCCGTTCCGTCTCCGTCGCCGAGCTCGTGCAGGCTTGCGAGCAGCTCCTCGGTCGCGAAATCGAGATCGAGGTCGAGCAGCGAAGAGTTCGGTCGACGGATCGCGCCGAGCTCGTCGCAAATTCGCGGCTTCTTCGTGAAACGACTGGCTGGGAGCCGACACGCTCGCTGAACCAAACACTCGGCGAGCTGCTCAGCGGGCCGGGCCGCGACTAGCGCCCGTAGGTTCGAAGCGCGAGCCGAGACCGACCGCTCGTCCGCTCGCGCCGCTCGAGGAAACGGCCCGCAGTGCGCGGCGCAATCGCCCCCGCGAGGGCACTGATCCTGGAGGCCATCGGGTAACCCCAACCCCCGAACGCGATCTTCAGGCAGCGCCGACGCGGGTACGGCGCTAGTCCGCGCAAGGACTGCTCGGCCTCGGCGAGCGCTGCCTCCTGCCGTTTCGCCGTCAGCTGACCCCTGAGGTATCGCAGCTCGCCCTCCCTTAAGCTCGGATGGGAGGCAGCCCGCTCGAGCACGAGTACGCCTCCTCGCATCGAGCGGGGACGGTTCGAGCTCAAGCTACCCTCGTGGATGCGGTACACGGCGAGAGGCTCGTCGACGAGACCCACACACGAGCCGGCGAGGATGATGCGAACCAGAAGGTCCGTGTCCTCGACGCCGTGGTAGGGCGTTGGATCGTAGAACTCGTCGTAGCCTCCCACGGCGAGCAGTGCCTCCCGTCGGTACGCCGCATTCGCGTAGACGAAGTGCTGGTGGATGATCCCGCGACGTTGATCGTCCGTGACGAAGCGAGCCTTGCCGCGGTAGTAGCGACCATGGATCTCTCCGTCGACCTCGAGGAATGCATCGGTGGTAAGGACATCGAGATCAGGGCGGGCCACCGCCAGCTCGCTCAAGGCCTCGAGGTACTCGGGCATGAGTTTGTTGTCGGAATCGAGGGACGCGACGAAGTCACCGGTTGCGGCTCGAATCGCGAGATTGCGGGTGCCTGCGACGCCGCTGTGCTCCTTGTGCAGAAGCTGGATCTCGCCGGCGTACGGTGCGAGAGCACCGCACAAGTCGTCCGTCGAGCCGTCGTCGCACACGATCACCTCGTGCGCGGAAACCGTCTGCGTGAGGGCCGACTCGACCGCGTCCGCGACGACCGCGGCGGACTGATACGCAGGGATGATGATCGAGAAACTGGGTGCCGGTCCCGGCACCATCGGCTGCTTCGACTCCGGCACTACGAAGCTCCTCATCACAGGCTCACATCATGCGGAAATGCGGACGAGCCAGCCAGACCCAACACGCTCAACGGGACCTCTTCACCGCTCGTTTCGCAGCCCAGATCCCTCGGCGGCCGAGGACCACGGCGTATCGCGTCTTCCGGGAATGGGCTTTCGCCTGGTGCCATTCCTCCCGCAACCTGAGCGAGATTCGGGGCATCGAGTCGTCGGGCGGGTTGAACGGGAACCGCAGCACCTCGGGAGCCATCCGCCCAATGAGATCAACGTGGTGACGACGGGAGCGCCGTGTCTCTTCCGAGAGCGTCAGCGTTGTCGAGACATAGACGTGGGAATTGGCGACGTAGAAGCGCTCGTACGCCGTAAGGTCGAGCGCCTGCTCCACCGAGCTCACCCAGCCCCCGTTGCTTTGCTCGAGGAACAAGCGATCGCGCCAATCGAGACCCGGGTGCGGCGTGCGCGCGACCCAGTCGACCCATTCAGCGATGCCCTCGAAATGGGAACAAGAGTCGCGATGGAATTCGTCGAAGTGGAAACGCTTGCTGATGGCCTGGAAAAGATCGCTGACAACCGGGTCTGGAAATTTGCGATTCATCGTGTAAGCCCAGAAGACGGCCCCGCGCAAGATCTGCGCCGGCGGCGGAATAGCGTCCCATTGCTCGTGGGCGAAGAATCTGCGATCCACTTCTACGCAATGCTGTGCACAGTGGGCGTCGAACAGCTTCTCGCGTCGGCGCGAGAACCCCGCCGGGCGAATGAATGTGTGGTTGTAGCCGAGCTCGCGCGCGAGGAGTGGCGGATATCGGCGGTCGCCGCTCGACATGAGCGGGTACTCCTGCGTGAACGTCTCGAGCGGGAGATCAGCGTGCTTGGCGGCTGCGAGGATCAGGCGTGAGTCGAAGCCCGAAGTCAGTGGGAGCCACATCGGCTCGCCGCGTTCATCGAGAGCGCTCAACGAGGTGACCAGGCTTCTCTGAAGCGCATCCAGCGCCTGTTCGTAGGTCGGCTGCCCCGCATCGACCAGCGGCGGACGCCCGAGGACACGCTGTTCGGCTCCAGCTGCCAGCGAGAGAACCTGCGTCGGCAGGAGCCTACTGACGCCCGCGAACCCGGACTTCGGCGGCGGATACCACTCCATTCCCTTGCCCCAATGGAGCCGCGGCGCCCGGCGCTCGATGGGTTCGCGGCCGGGTAGTGCCGCGATCAGTGCCGGGCTGCTCGACGCCCAGAGCTCAGCCGTCGAGCCGCGATGGATCGTGCGGTAGAAGCACCCGAGCAGTCCGCAGGCGTCAAGATGAAGCTCAGAGTCGCTGAGCAGGACCCACCGGCCCGCCCACGATCGGTAGACGTCGAGAAGCTCACTTCTTTCGTTGCCTTCGAGTTGTTGAAGAGGCGCAGGGGCGTCGGGGTCGCTCTGAATCGCAGTCCCGAGCAAGCGCCATGGGACTCCTCGCCTGTCGATCACGGAGGCAAGCCGCAGGTCTGGGCAGTGGCTCAGGTAGAGCGAAGGGCCGATCTCGTCTGACACCCACCCCGCGGCGGCGAGTGAAGGCTCGGGCCCCAAAATGAACTGACGACGGTGAAGGCGAGGCTGGGAGAGATCGAAGGTGATGCTGCGCGTCAGCGAACGGTGACCGTGACCGTCGCCGATGTCTTGCTGTTGCCTGCCCGGTCGGTGGCGACGGCGGTCAGCACGTGCTGTCCCGAAGTGCTCTTCCTCGTGTTCCAGGCGACCTGCCACGGCGAGCTGGTGACCGAACCCAGAAGGACCCCGTCCAGGTAGAACCTCACCGACGCGACACCTGTCTCGGCGTCGGCCGGTGACGCCACGATCTTGATGTTGCCGGTGATCGTGGCCCCGTTCGCCGGGGACGTGATGCTGACGGTCGGAGCGAACGTGTCGATCCGGATGAGCTGGCTCTTGGTCGCCTCCACGTTGCCGGCGACGTCCCAGGCCCTGTACTTCACCGTGGTTGAGCTCGAGACAGTGAAGGGGCCGGTGTAGAGGGTGCTCGAAGTCGTGGGTTCGGTGCCATCCATCGTGTAGCGAATGGTCGCTACTCCCGAGCCCAGGTCGGTCGCGAGGAGCGAGACGCTCACCGGACCCGCGTACCAGTTGCTCGAGCACGCGGAGCCGTTACAGGCGATCGAAGAATTGGGTGCCGCCGAGTCGACCTGGATCAGCTGGCTGTTTGTCGCCTCGACGTTGCCGGCGACGTCCCAGGCCCGGTACTTGACGGTGGTGGTAGCCGAGACGCTCAAGGGACCGGTGTAGAGAGTG
>JBBRZA010000112.1:0-9305 GCA_038237145.1 Gaiellales bacterium | reverse complement strand
GAAACGGGGCACCCTGAGAAAGAGGAGCCCTTCGTCGAGCCGCGCGTAAGCCGGTAGGCCCTTGGCGCGCCTCGGCGCCGGGCCGCTCCGAAAGAATCCCCGTCGTCTAGACCACGAAATGCGAGACTTTCGGCCGATTTCCTACGCGCCTGTTACGGGTACGGCGAACACGCGGGTGAATTCGACTTCGTCGCCGTTGTCCCCATTTGTGCGGGATGCCTCTCGCCGGCCTGGCCTTTATCCCGGCGATGGTCTTACCTGCGAGCCCCCGCAACATCTTCCCCAACAAGCCGCGAGCCGATCTCCGGTGTGTTCGACGCTCAGTGGTTGGTCACGGCGATCAGCCCGGCGATGCCGGCCGCGTAGAGGACGAGCACGGTCAGCGAGTCCATGCCCATGCGCAGCAGCTGCCGGTGGGGGCGCGTGATCAGGCCCCACCCGTAGACGACGGTCAGCACGATCCCGAGCGCAGTCAGGTAGATGTCCGTCGGCTGCGCTTGAGGCAGGACGGCCGCACCGGAGAGCAGGCTCGCGAGCAGAAAGAGCACCGGCAGGAAGGCGTTGCCGCCGAAGATGTCGGAGACGGCGAGCTGGTAGTCGCCGAGCTTCACCGACGCGATCCCCGTCGAGAGCTCGGGCAGCGCGGTCGCGGCGGCCAGGACGGTCGCGCCGAAGAGGACGCCGGAGAAGCCGACGTGGCTGGCGATCCGCTCGCCGCTTCGCTCGAGCACGACCCCCGCGACCAGCGTCACGCCTCCGGCCAGGGCGAAGACGGCGGCGGCGCGGGCGAGGGTCATCTTCTCGGCGTGAACCGCCTTCGAGTGGCCGCGCGGTTTCTCCTGACCTCCCGGCGCGGTACCGGAGGAGTCGTGCCAGGGCAGACCGCGGCGCGCCCGGTTGACGAGCCAGACGCCGACCAGCCAGCAGAGCGCGATCAAGAGCGCGGCTGGCTCGAGCCGTCCGTGCGGGTGCGAGGAAGGCAGCTGCGCCCCCATCACCGAGATCGCGAGCACGACGATCACGAGCAGGCCCTCGAGCCCGAGCACAAGCGAGGCGGCACGCGTCGTCAGGGCTGACTCCGGGCCCATCGCCACGTCGAGCGCCACCAGCACGACCGTCTGAATCGCGATCCCACCCAAGATGTTGCCGATCGCGATCCCCAAATCGTGCGCCAGCGCCGCCGAGGCCGTAATCGCGATCTCCGGGAGATTCGTCGCGACCGCGAGCAGGATCACGCCGCCAAGCGCCTCCCCCAGCCCAAGCCGGCGATCGAGCGCGTCCGTCGAGTGCGACAGCTGGATCCCCGCGACCCAGACCGCAACCGCTGCGGCAAGAAAGATCAGGACGAGCGGGACGAGACTGAGACCTGAGAACATACGCTCGGTTCTACCCGAGAGCGGCCGCGAATACCGACCGCGTTACGCCCGGGCAAAAAGGAACGCGAAGCCCAAGTTCCTACGAGCGGGCGCACGCTATGGACACGTAAGCGACCTTCCGGTGCGGTTGGAATGGCGGCGACGGTGGCCCTCGGACTAACAGCAGTCGCAACGATCGATCGCCGCGCAAGCTCGCGATATGCGGCCCCGGCTCCGAGGTCGCCGACCGAGCAGCCGCCGACGTAGCCCGGGCGCGCGTACCCGGGAGTAAGCTGGCGGGATCGGCCAGAAGCGTCCGCGGCAAGGAGGCAGAAAGAATGGCCCATCACCAGAACATCGGCGAGTGGCACGGCAAGACACTGGTCGACCGCGACGGGGAGAAGATCGGCAAGCTTGAGGACGTCTACGTGGACGTCGAGACCGACGAGCCGATGTTCGGCACGGTCAAAGAGGGCCTGATCGGCCGCCACCTGACCTTCGTGCCCCTGGCCGGGATCACAATCGGCCCGGATGACCTTCAAATGGCGGTGACGAAGGAGCAGGTCAAGAGCGCCCCCAACATCGAGTTGCACGGGGACGAGCTCTCTCGGGCGGACGAGTCAGCCCTCTACCACCACTACGAGCTCAACTACACACCGCCCGACACCGAACGGGGTCGTCGGCTCGCCCGAAGCTGACGCGCCGCGGCCACCCGGACAAGGACATCGCGCCGCAAGCATCCTGACTCCGAGCGCCTTCGGCGAGACGGAGGACAGGTTGGGCTGGGAGGCGGCCCGGCCGTGCTGCTCGTGATCGGACTGCAGTCGCTGCTCGCATACGCCCGCCAGCAGCAGGAGTGGAAGCTCTAGTGGTGGGCGAAGCGGTTGCTGTTGACCGAGTCGGCGGGGTCGGGGATCGCGGCGCTGCTCGTAGTCGCACGTTCGCTCAACATCTTCAGTCCGCGAGTCGAAAACGCGCGTCGTCGCCCCTCGACGCTCATAGGCGGGAACGCCGATGGCGGCGCCGGCGTGAGGTGGCATGCTGCCGGTGGTCCCTCGAACGAAGCGGATGAGGCAAACTCCAACGCGCCTGCCGCCGGATGTTCGCCTGGAGCGGGATCCGCTGGCGACGATCGAGGTCTCGGCTGCACCGGTTGTGCTCGAGGGCCGCTATCGACTGTTGCTGCGAGCGCTCTGGCAGCTTCGACACTCGCGGAGGACGCGCTGGGGGGTCGGTTTCGCGTCGGTTGCCGTGATGATCGTCCTCGCGTTCCTGGCAGTCCGTCATTTCGCAACGACTTCGTGGCCGCTTTCGCGCGGCCAGCCAGGCTTGCTCGTGGAAGCCGGCCTGCTGCTGCTCCTTGCCCAGGCGCTCAAGGCATTTGGGTGGGCACGGCTGTTTACGAAGCGCGAGCGGCTCTCTCCGCTCGCGCTTTTAGCTGGCAACGGCGGCGCGGCGCTGATCGGTGTCGTCCTTCCCGGCCGCTTTGACGATGCGATGCGGATCGCGGTCGTGCGCCGCTACCCGGGGTGTCCTGCCGGTCTCCGCGCAATCAGCCTCTCGCTTGTCATGCTCGGTCTGATCGACAGCGCCGCTCTTGCGCCGCTCGCTGCCGTCGCCGTCGTCTTCCCGGGAGCCGGGATCGCTGCGCGCGTCGCGCTCGCGCTCGTAACCGCCGCCGGGTCGCAGCCGCCGCCGTGATCGCGGCCCTGCCACGACTCGCCGGAAGCAAACGCTCCCTGCGCTTCCGGCTCGGCCGCTGGTTTGAGCCCGCGCACGACTTCGTTGGGGCGCGCAGCCCAGGCGTGGGCGTTCGTCTTCGGCTGCTGGCTCGTCCGCGGGTTCGCGTTGTTCATCCTCCTCGGCACGCTCGGACTGAGTTATTCGTTCCCGCTCGCGCTTCTGTTTCTCTGCGCCGGTGCCGCAGCCGCGGCGCTGCCGATCGGCCCCGCGGGCGCCGCCACCCAGGCCGGCGCCGGAACTGCCGCCCTCGTCGCCGCGGGCGTCGGAACATCCCAGGCGCTCGCTGCCGCCGTCTCCGTCGGCGCCCTCGGAGTCTTCTCCGGAGCAGCCGTCCTGCTCTTCGCCGTTGTCTGGAGCACCGGACTGTCGCTGCTGCCCGCTCGGGCGGGCTGACTACTCCTCGACGACGAGATGCGTGACCGGAAGCGAGAAGCGACTTAGTGCCGTCTCGGCACTTCCTTTCTCGAGCCAGGCGGCATCCTCGTCGGGGCGAGTAACGACGATCATTTCATCGGCCGCGAAGGTGCGAAGCGCGTCCTCGATCGCTTTCAGGGGGTCCGAATCACCGACACACGACTGAACGTCGCCGGTCGGTGCCGCCGCCGCCAGCTCGTCGGCCCGTTCGGCTCCGTCGGTGCGGGCATCCGCGTCGGCGTTCGTCAACCAGTCGAGCCGAGAGATGTCGGAGGCCGGCGCCACCACCAGCGTCTCTGCATCCTCGCCTGCGTGCGCACGGACAGATGCGCGCAAAGCAGACGGCGGAACCGACGCGGTCGCGACGACAAGCAGCCGACGAGGCACGGCGGGAAGCCTATCCCGCGCGTCGACTGAGAGATGCACGACCTCCCCTGTCTCGGAGTTACCATCGCAGTTGTGAGCGACGAGGCCATAGAGGCCCTTCGTTCGGCACGCGAGCGACTCCATTCGGTTCCGGTCACTCCAGAGGAGCGGCCGCTGATCGGCCTCGTCCTCGCCGCGATCGACCGGGCGCAAGGCCTGCTCGATCCCGCCCCGGGCGAGCATGGCTCGACCGCGGCCTAGATGGAGGAGACGGATGCTGCAGACCGCAACCGATACGCCCTCGATCTGCTCCACGACCGCTGAATCAACACGCTCAGGATCAACGACGACATCGTTCAGCGCCTGGCGATGCCGAAACTCGCGCTCGACCTCGGCCGCCCCGGGGAGTCGGCGGCGCACCTCGAAGAGGCGCTCGCCGCGTCGCGGCACATCATCAGCGACCTCACGAGCGGCGACACCGGCGAGCGCAGGCTCGGCCCAGGCGATCTCAGACGTGCGCACTTACTTTGGACCAGTCTTACGCCCTCCACGACCTCGAAGCCTCCACGGTTGGACGTTCATAGCCGGCGAGATCTGGACAGATCTCCGAAACCAGCACGCGCCTACCGCTTCACCGAGCTTAGGCAGCTCTGACGCGCGGCCAGCGCCGGTGGAAGGAACTCGCGAACCAGTCGTCCGTCGTCGGAAGCCTGGGGCCTGGCCCAGCGCTCCATTGGTTTGAGCTGTCAAGCTATAGCCTCAAATCACCTGAGGCGGCGAAGTTGCTTGCGGGCCTTGTCCCGTCACCTCCGCGGGTTCGCTCATGAGCGCAGTTCCTCGGTGATAGAAGCGCGTGCAAGAACCGCGGCTGCTACTGCGGCCACTCCACTCTGGACGAAGGCCAGCGTCTCACCTCTCCAGTAAGGGTTGGCGCGTTCGAGGAGGAGATCAACCTCGTCCAGTGTCAGCCCTGCGCCGACTCCGAACGGCAGCCCGATCCGGACCTCCCCACCCTCTCTGCGCGCCAGGATCGGGGCGGCACCGGCGCCAAACGCAATCGCGATCCCAGGAAAGAAATGGTGGATGCGCACTCCATTGCCGCCCGACGTCCGCTCCCTCGTATCGAGCACACCGTGTCGTTCTTTGCCAGGAAAGCGACACGCCCCGCCGAGCTTCTCGCGACGGGCGGGCGCGCGTCTGTTCGAGCATCCAGTGGGGAAGAGTCTTTCACGGCCATGTGGTGAGCCTGTTGCGCTCGGGCGCAGGCTGCTGAGGCGCGGCTCCAGAGCGGGCGCTTCTAGCCCCAGCTTGGTTTTCCCAGGTGCAGCGATTCGTCCATCTCCCGCATCGAAGCAGGGGCGGGTGTGGTCTCGCTCCAGCTTCCGATTGCCGGGCCGTCCCGAGCGTCGGTAACGCGCCGAGAAGCCGGGCTTACCCGGCGAGTTCTCCGCCGCGCTGGCGCCGTAGCGGCTCCTCGCTCCCTGCGCCGCGCACGCGGCGTTGATGTCGCGCTTCGGCTCTTCTACGACAACCAAAGCCGGCTCCCCAGTAAGGCGCTGCATCGGGGGATCGTCCGCTTCCTCGGTGCCGGCGGCACCTGCGGCAAGATTCTTTGCCGTGGTGGGGATTCTGGGGTCTTCTGGCGGTAGGGCGAGCTCCTTTGTCATCCTCGGCTCGATCGTCGTTCCGCTCGTCGTTCTAACCGGCCTCTGCTGGTTCTTCTGGAAGCACAGACACGACGATTGAGGCGTCACCCTCACCTATTAGCCACGTGCGCGATGCTCGTATTGCGGTGTTGCCTGCCGAGGCACGCGAGGGAAACGCCGTCATCGCTCACGTCGACGGGTTCTCCCGTGGTACTGAAGCTCTGTTCGGAACATCCGGATTGCCGGACTTCGCGAAGTCAAGCTCGCGTGTGTGTTGGATTCTCGTGAGCTTTGGTCGCAGCGGCCATGTCACAGAGGTGAGGGTGGCATTCATTCAGACCTCCGTGGAATCCCAGTGACGCGGGGTGATGCCATGGGCACGACCTACCGCAGGACTGCGTAGCCCGGGGCGTGACATGAACCTTGTTCTGGCGCATCATGGTGCCTGTGCGGCGCGAACTTCCGTCCGGAACCGTCACATTCCTCTTCACCGATGTCGAGGGTTCGACCCGCCTTCTACACGCCCTTGGTGAGCAATACGGCGATGCTCTCGCCCAACACCGCGAGCTCTTCCGAGCGGTTGCTCGTGAGAATGGCGGCGTTGAGGTCGATACCCAGGGAGATGCCTTTTTTGTCGCCTTTACCCGCGCCAGGGATGCGGTCTCAGCGGCGGCGGAGGCGCAGCGGGCATTCGCCGGCCACTCCTGGCCGAACGACATGGAGCTGCGGGTTCGAATGGGCGTCCACACAGGTGAGCCGACGGCGACAGCGGAGGGATACGTGGGCGTGGACGTCCATCGGGGCGCGCGTGTCTGTGCCGCCGCCCACGGCGGCCAGGTGCTGCTCTCGCAACCGACTCGCGATCTGCTTGTGGATGAGCCCCTTGAAGGGTTGTCGCTGCGGGATCTTGGCGAGCATCGGCTGAAGGACCTCACCCAGCCCGAGCGGCTCCATCAGCTTTCGATTGCGGGCCTACCTGATCGGTTTCCGCCGCTGAAGACGCTCGAGAGCAGACCGATGAACCTGCCGACCCAAGCAACGCCGCTAATCGGTCGAAAGCGCGAGCTCGAGCAAGCCTCGGAGGTGCTGCGACGGGAGGACGTACGTCTGCTAACGCTGACGGGACCTGGGGGCATTGGCAAGAGCCGGCTCGCGCTCCACCTCGCTGCCGAGCAGATCGAGAGCTTCGGGAGCGGCGTTTTCTTCGTCCCGCTTGCGCCGATCAGCGATCCCCAGCTTGTGCTGGCAACGATCGCACAGACGCTCGGACTCCGGGAAGGCCGCAGGCAGACGATCGAGGAGGTTCTAGGCGACTACCTCGAGGACAAGGAGCTTCTTCTCCTGCTCGACAACTTCGAGCAAGTTCTCGATGCGGCACCGCTGGTAGCGAAGCTCCTCGCGGCAGCCCGGAGGCTCAAGGTGATGGTGACGAGCAGAGCACCACTCCACCTCTCGGGCGAGCACGAATACGAGGTCTCGCCGCTTACACTTCCCGATCCGGACCGGGCGCCTGATCTCGACCCGCCATTCGAGTACGAGGCCGTCGCGCTCTTTGTCGAGCGGGCGCGCGCCGTGCGATTCGATTTCGAGCTAACGCTTCAGAATGCACCCGTCGTAGCGGCAATCTGCGCCCGGCTCGACGGCCTGCCGCTTGCGATCGAGCTGGCCGCTGCGCGGACGCGATTGCTCCCGCCAGAGGCCCTTCTCTCCCGACTAGAGCAGCGGCTCACGGTCCTGACTGGGGGTGCACGCGATCTCCCAGAGCGTCAGCAGACGCTGCGTGGCGCGATCGATTGGAGCTACGAGCTGCTCTCGGCGGAGGAGCAGGAGCTCTTCGCTCGACTTGCAGTCTTCCTTGGCGGCTGCACGCTCGAGGCTGTAGAAGCAGTGTGCGGCGCAGAAGAGTCCGATCCCGATCTCTTCGATCGCCTCGCCTCGCTCGTCGAGAAGAGTTTGTTGCGGCAAGCTGGAACAGCCGACGAACCGCGCTTCGGGATGCTGGAGACGATCCGCGCGTACGCGCTCGAGCGGCTTCGGCAAGACAAGAACGCAAGCATGGTCTCGTACCGGCACGCCGGTTACTACCTGGCGTTGGCGGAACAGGCGGAGCCTGAGATCTGGGGGCCGCAGCAGCAAGTGTGGCTCGAGCGGCTCGAGCGCGAACACGACAACTTCCGCGCGGCGCTCGCCTGGTCACTCGAACATGAGCAGGTGGAAACCGCCGTCCGCCTGGCCGGTGCCCTGGAGGGCTTCTGGGAGGCTCGCGGCCATGTCAGCGAGGGGCGGAGATGGCTCGGGGAAGGCCTGGGGAAAAAGAGGATGATTCCGGCTCAGGCGAGGGCGAAGGCGCTCTTTGGAGCCTCCCGGCTGGCGGGTCTGTTTCAGGCGGACTACGAGGAGGAAGGGAGGCTGCTAGAAGAGAGTCTGCGCCTCTTCCGCCAACTCGGCGATAGAAAAGGTGTGGTTCTCTCCCTCTCCCACCTCTCGGGAAATCTCCGGTGGCACGGCGACCGTGAGCGGGCGCTGGCAGCTGGCGAGGAGAGCATCGCTGTTGCCCGCGAGTGGGGGGACAAGTGGACGCTCGCGCTCGCCTTGAACAACCTCGGTGCCGACACGGAGGAAGTGGGCGACCTCGCTCGCGCGCAATCACTTTTTGAGGAGAGCCTGGCGCTGCGCCGAGAACTCGGGGAGAAGCGCGGCGTAGCCCTCACGCTCAACAACCTCGGCTCGCTCGCGCTCGCTAACGGCGACCACGAGCGAGCCCGAATGCTGCTCGACGAGAGCCTACAGCTGGCTCACGCATTGGGCCACGTGCAGCTGGTCGCTTTGGCACTCGGTAACCTCGGACTCGCCGCCCTGTACGAGCGCGCCTACGAGCAGTCAGCGCGGTTCTTCGCAGAAGCTCTGAAAGCTCTCTCGGATTTGGGCGACAGACGAAGCGCCGCGGAGTCTCTCTCGGGCCTCGCTGCGGTAGCAGCGCCGTGCGACCCGATTCAGGCCGCGCGCTTGTGGGGCGCGGCAGAGCGACTGCACGACGAAATCGGCGTGCCTCCGTCTTCTGCCTCCCGTCTCGTGTATGAACACTTCCTGCCCGCCGCACGCGCGTTGGCGGCCGATTCCGCATGGGCCGAGGCGTGGGAGGAGGGACGAGCGATGACGTTCGAGGAGGCAATCACATATGGGCACGAAGTGTCGCGCGCTGCCTACGAAGCTGCCGCGCTCGCAGATTGATGAAGCGCAGCGCAATCGGTGGCTCCCTGGCCCGCCGGCCTTCGAGCATCGCGAGGAGGCCGAGCACGACGGTCGCCTCCTCGAGCGAGGCTCTCGTGTCGGCGCAGTAGCGGGGCGTGCCGGCGGCGGCGCGGAAGCGCGTTGGCTCCCTGGCGAGGATCAGGAGGGTGAACTCGAGCGCTTGGGCGACGAGGCGATCGAGTTCTTCCTCGAGTAGCAAGCCGCGTTGGGATACTGACGACTCCGTAGACGACCAACACGATCCGGACGCTGTGTGGAGCCGCTCTGCCGGGGCAGAGCGGCTCCTAGTCCGTCACTGCCTTAGAGCAGCTCGTCGCCGTGACCGGTGCTTGAGCGGTCGTAGTAGCCGCCAAGCTCGTCGCGATAGGCGTCGTCGCGGTAACTATTTTCGTCGAACTCCGGCGCGTCCTTGATCTGATCCTTGGTGCGGTCGACGTACACGGTCTCGTTCTTGGTGTCGATTCGGTTGACCACACCGGCGGGGAGCATCACCTTCTTGCCGAAGATCCAAACTCCCGTGTCGACGACG
>JBBRZA010000111.1:0-9445 GCA_038237145.1 Gaiellales bacterium | reverse complement strand
CTTCGCCGGGCCCCGCGTCGCGGGGCCCCGGCGCTTGGCGGTGCTGCGCTTCTTGGACGTGCTGCGCTTCTTCGCGGTGCCACGGCGCTTGCGTGTCGCGGCTGCCTTGCGGCCCGCGGTCTTCCGCGTCGCGGTCTTCCGCTTGCGCGTCGCGGCGGCCTTGCGGGCGCCCGTCTTGCGCTTCGCGGTGCTGCGCTTCTTGGTCGTGCCCCGCTTCGCTGTGCTCCGCTTCCGCGAAGCGGTCTTACGCTTGCGGGTCCCCGTGGACTTCTTGGCCGCCGTCTTGCGCTTCCGGCGTCCACGGCTCGAAGACTGCACCTTGGAGATGCTTTCCTCTGCTTGCTGCTGTTCTTCTACCTGGGGCTCCTGGCCCACCAGGCTCTCCTGCGGTTGTTCGTCTTCCACCTGCCTTGGGAACTGCACTTCTTCGTAACTTGACATCTGCCCTCCTGATTCGGAGATTTCCTCTACGAGCTGCGTACTTGATACTGGGCAATCATTCGCAGCGCCTCGTCCAGATCCTGCCGTGGACCGAGGGTGATGCGCTGCTTCGACGCCACGTCGCGAACCTTCACGTGATCGGGGTTTCTCCCCTCTGCTGGGACCCGCGTCGCGATCTCGCGGCCGGTCAGCATCCCGATCAACCTGTCGTCCTCCGCGATAGTGCGAGGGCGACATCCTCCTCCTGCATCATCTTCGCGGCGTACGCAATGGATTTCTCTGCGTCGATGGTGCACGGATTCGAGGTCATGACGTCTCGTATGTTTTGAGGCATCTCTCCTCCTAGCAGTTTGAATCGCACGTTGCGTACCCCGCGCGATTCCCTACGAAACGATGAAAATACAACACGTGTCGTACGGACAACGTATCCGCGATCTCGCATTGTCGTTTCCGGAGACATATGAGGACGCGCCTTGGGGACATCCGGTTTTCAAGGTTGGCGACACTAAGATGTTTGCAGCAATGTCGGATGGAGAAGTTTCGGTAACGCTCACTGTGAAGCTCACGCCTGAGGAGAGGGAAATTGCGCTGCATTTCCCGCATGTCAGCGTTGCGCGGTACGTCGGCCGCTATGGCTGGGTCACCGCGGAGGTCTCCGACGAAGAAACACTCGAAAGTGCGCTGGAGTGGCTGCGAGAGAGTTACTGGCTCAAGGCGCCGGCGAAACTGCGCAGCGCGGTCGAAGAGACTTGACAATTCTCGCGCGGGGCGTGCGCGAGTTCCTAGTCGGCCCCCGGATCGTCGTCGGCAGGCTGGTCCTTGTCAGTCGGATCCGGTACCGGCGACTCGTCGATTTTGTCGTTTCGGTCGTCCTCGCGCGGGTGTTCCTTATCCTGTTCTGTCATGAAGGTCGTTCTACCCGATAGCTCCGAACTCGAACTTCCCGCCGGGGCCACCGGGCTCGACGCCGCGCGCGCGATCGGGCCGAAGCTCGCGGACGAGGCCGTCCTCGTCCGTTCGAACGGACGGGTGCAGGATCTGCGGCTGCCGCTCGAGGACGGCCAGCCGATCCAGATCCTCACGACGCGTGACAAGGACGATTCGGATGCGCTCTCGGTCCTGCGCCACTCGTCCGCGCACCTGCTCGCGGAGGCGGTACGGCGTCTCTATCCCGACGTGAAGATCGCCATCGGCCCGCCGATCGACAACGGGTTCTATTACGACTTCGAATTCCCGGAGGCGATCAGCGAGGAGGATCTTCCGCGGATCGAGGAAGAGATCCGTCGCGAGCTCGAGGAAGGTCGCGAGTGGAGCAGGGAGGAGGTTTCCGCCGCCGAGGCGCGCAAGCGCTTCGAGGCTGAGGGCGAGCCGTACAAGGTCGAGCTCGTCGGAACAGCGGAGGGCCCGATCTCCTTCTACACGCAGGGTGAATTCACTGATCTCTGCCGCGGTCCGCACCTGCAGAACTCGAAGCCGATCAAGGCGATCAAGCTCACGGGGCTCGCGGGGGCGTACTGGCGCGGCGACGAACACAACAAGCAGCTGACGCGCATCTACGGGACTGCGTTCTACTCACAGGCAGATCTCGACGCCTACCTCGAGCGGCTGGAAGAGGCCCGCAAACGCGACCATCGCAAGCTCGGCACGCAGCTCGACCTCTTCCATCTCGCCGAGAACTCGCCCGGCTCGCCGTTCTGGCACCCGAAGGGGATGGTGATCTGGAACGAGCTGGAGGACCTGCGTCGGCGCGAGAACGCGAAGCGCGGCTATGTGGAGGTGAAGACGCCGCTCCTGTACGACATCGAGACGTACATCACCTCTGGGCACTACGAGAACTACGAGGAGAACATGTTCTTCGTGAAGGGCCACGAGGACGAGAAGGCGCTGGCCCTGAAGCCGATGAACTGCCCGGGCCACATGCTTCTGTTCGGCAGCCGCCGGCGGAGCTACCGCGAGCTACCGCTGCGCTACGCGGAGTCATCCACGCTGCACAGGGACGAGCGCGGCGGGACGCTGCACGGCCTTCTGCGCGTCAAGCACATCACGCAGGACGACGCCCACGTGTTCGTCACGGAAGAGCAGATCCAGGAGGAGATCGACGGGATGGTCGAGTACGCCCGGTACCTCTACGACCTGTTCGGGGTGACGGCGAGCGCCGAGCTCTCGACCCGGCCTGAGAAGCGACTCGGCACGGACGAGCAGTGGGACAGCGCAGAAGCGGCGCTCGAGGCTGCACTGAAGAGGCACCAGATGGACTACGTCATCAGCCCAGGGGAGGGAACGTTCTACGGCCCGAAGATCGACCTGCACATGACGGACTCACTCGGACGGTCGTGGCAGATGGGGACGATCCAGCTCGACTACCAGATGCCGACGCGGTTCGACCTCACCTACTTCGGTGCCGATAACGCGGAGCATGATCCGGTCGTGATCCACCGTGCGCTACTCGGGTCGCTCGAGCGCTTCACGGGAATCCTGATCGAGCACTACGCGGGGGCGTTCCCCTTCTGGCTCGCGCCCGTGCAGATCCGGATCATCCCGGTGGGCGAGGACCACCGCGAGGCGGCCCGCGAGCTGAAGGAGAGGGGCTTGGCGGACTTCCGCGTCGAGGTCGACGAGCGGGACGAGACCGTGGGCAAGCGCATCCGGGACGCCGAGATCGAGAAGATCCCCTACGTGATCGTCTATGGGGACAAGGAATCCGACGAATCCCTGGCGGTGCGGAAGCGGGGCGGGGAGCAATCGACCCTTAGCCTGGACGGCCTTCGTGCGGAAATCTCAGAGGTTGCTAACCTGTAGGTCTGCAAGCAGGAGCGCCCACGTTCCTCACCTCGCGAGCTTGAGCTCAGCGTGGTTCAACCGAGTCTTGAAGGACGAGGATTTTGGGCCGCTGCGTGCAGCGGCTTTGTTGTTTTACAGAAAGGATCGAATCTAGTTTGGTGATAGCCCTTTGAGGCCGAGGCGCACGGTTGAACCGCCTTCGAGGCCAGCTCCGCAGGCACGGATCAACGACTACATCCGCGCCTCGCAGGTCAGGTTGATCGACGACGACGGGTCGCAGCTCGGGATCAAGCCCACGAAGGAAGCGATGCAGTACGCCTTCGACAAGGGGCTCGACCTCGTGGAGGTTGCCTCCCAGGCCGATCCGCCGGTGGCCCGGGTGATGGACTACGGGAAGTACCGGTACGAGCTGGAGCAGAAGGCAAAGCTCGCCCGCAAGCACCAGACGCAGATCAACGTCAAGGAGATCAAGCTCAGGCCGAAGATCGGGGTTCACGACTACAACACGAAGAAGGGCCACGTCGAGCGTTTCCTGAACCAGCGCGCCAAAGTGAAGGTGACGATCATGTTCAGAGGCCGCGAGACCACCCATCCCGAGCGCGGCCGCGACCTGCTGATGCGGCTCGCAGAGGACGTCCAGGAGATCGGGATGGTGGAATCACAGCCGCTGCTCGACGGGAGAAACATGACGATGGTGCTGGCGCCGACAAAGACTGCAGGAGTCAAGAGAGATAGAGATGCCGAAAACGAAAACATCGAGCAGCGCGAAGAAGCGGTTTAAGGTCACCGGCAGCGGCAAGCTGCTGCGTCGCCAGGCGATGAAGAGCCACAACCTGACGAAGAAGACCTCGAAACGGAAGCGGCGCTTCAGCAAGGACCAGCCGGTGGCGGAGGCCAACGTGAGCGCCCTGAAGCAGATGCTCGGCAAGCGCGCGAGGAGGTTCTAGATGCCACGCGTCAAGCGTTCGGTCGCCTCGCGCAAGAAGCGGCGCAAGGTTCTCGACCAGGCCAAGGGCTACTGGGGGCTGAAGAAGTCCTCGTATCGCTACGCGAAGGAGCAAGTCGACCACTCGCTCACCTACGCGTACCGCGACCGCAAGAACAAGAAGCGGACGTTTCGCCGCCTCTGGATCATGCGGATCAATGCGGCCGCCCGCGCGAATGGGCTTTCGTACAACCAGTTCGTCGCCGGCTTGAAGAAGGCGGAGATCGAGCTCGACCGCAAGGTGCTCGCCGATCTCGCCGTCAGCGATCCGCAGGCCTTCGGCGCGATCGCCGAAAAGGCCAAGTTGGCGCTCGGCTCCGAAGCAGCCTGATCACCTCTCGCGAGAACGAGAAGCTCAAGCTCGTCCGGAAGCTGCACGACCGCAGCTGGCGCGACAAGCTCGGACTCTTCGTCGCCGAGGGTGAAGATCTCATGGATGCCGCTCTCGACGCGGGGATCGAGCCGGTCGAGGTGCTCGTCGCCGGAGAGAACGTAGAGCCTGCCCTGCTGGCCGAGGTGTCCTCGCTCGGCCATCCGCCCCGCGTGATCGGTGTTTTCCGGCGCGATGATCTACCGCGTGCCCCCGTGCCGGAGATCGGTCTTGCCCTCTGGCACGTGGGCGATCCGGGAAACCTCGGCACGCTCATCCGTTCTGCCGCTGCGCTCGGACCTGCGTTCGTCGCTCTCTCGGAGGGTTCTGCCGATGCGACGGGCCCCAAGGCGTTGCGCGCGTCGATGGGCGCGCTCTTCCGTGTGCCGCTGCTCGCCTTCGACGACGCGCCCGGCCGCCGGATCGCACTCGTCGCGCATGGAGGCATGCCGACGGCGGAGCTCGACGTATCCGGCCCGACGACGTTCGTCCTGGGGGCCGAACGCGAAGGGCTCCCTGAGAGCGTGCTCGCAACATGCGAGGAGCGGGCGACGATCCCCCTCGCACCCGGCACCGATTCCTTGAACGTCGCGACTGCCGGCGCGATCGTGCTCTACGAGCTCAGCCGGCGCGGCGGGTGACCCACACCGTGTCTTCGCGGCCCTTGTAGGGCGTGCGGTCGAACCAGCCGTAGCAGGCCTCGATCTCGAAGCCCGCTCGCCCGAGGAGGCCGCGCCATTCGTCCGGCGAGAGCCAGGCGAGGGCCATCGTCGTCTCCCGCTCGTCGCCGCGCACCGTCAGCGTGAGCGTTCGCGCCGACTCGTCCCACACCGCATGCTCGAAGATCCCCGGCTCGCGCTCGAGCCACTTGCCTTGCGTCTCGGCGATGTCGTGAGCGTCGGGCGTGAACACGTCGAACACGAAACGACCGCCGGGCAAAAGCAGGTCATACGAGGCGCCGAGGACGCCCAGCCGGTCCTCGTCGCTGTGCATGTGCAGCAACGAGCGGAATGGACAGATCACCAGCGGAACACGCTCGGTGACCGGTGGCTCGCGCAGATCGCCTACGCGCAGGTCGAGCGTGACGCCTGCGAGTGCGGCTCGGCGCGCACACACCTCGAGCATCGCGCGCGACGAGTCGACCCCGATCACGCGGATCCCGTCGGCGCCGAGCGGTACTGCGATCCGCCCGGTGCCCACTCCGAGCTCGACGACCGGCCCCCCCGAGCGGCGCGCCTCCTCGAGGTAGAAGGCGACGTCCTCCACGACGCTGGCGCTCCAGGGGTCGTACAGCTCCGCTATCGCGTCGTAACTGCTCAAAAGCTAGATTCGGGGCCTGTGGACTGGGAAGCGTATGCAGACAACGCCCTAAGGAGTTTCGCGGAAGCGACGACGGCCGGAGAGTTGGCCAACGCGCACACCGCGTGGCTGGGCCGCAAGAGCGAGCTCAAGGTTGGCCTACGGGAGGTCCGCGATCGAGAGACCGGCATGGCGCTGAACGCCGTGCGAGAGCGCCTCGAGGAAGCGTTCGCGGCCCGAGAAGCGGAGCTCGAGCGGGCCGCGCTGGTCCGGCTCGACGAGCAGCTCGACGTCACTCTGCCGGGCACCCAACTCCGGCGGGGGCGGCTGCACCCGCTCACGCAGATCAGGCGTGAGGTCGAGGATGTCTTCCTCGGGCTCGGCTACGAGATCGTGGACAGCCGCGAGGTCGAGACGGTCTGGCACAACTTCGACGCGCTCAACCAGCCGCTGACGCATCCTTCGCGGTCCCATCGCGACACGTTCTATGTCAACGACGAAACGCTGCTGCGCACTCATACGTCGACCGGCCAGATCCGCGTGATGGAAACCCGCCAGCCGCCCATCTACATCGCGACGATCGGCCGCGTCTACCGGCGTGACACTCCGAGCCCGCGCTCCACGCCCAACTTTCATCAGGTCGAGGCCCTAGCGGTCGACCGCGGGATCACGCTCGCGGATCTGAAGGGAACGCTGCTGCACTTCTTCCGCGCCATGTTCGGCGAGGGGCAGCGCGAGGTGCGGATGCGGACCAGCTTCTTCCCGTTCACGGAGCCCTCGGTCGAGTTCGACGTCACCTGCTTCCTCTGCGGAGGCAAGGGCTGCGCGTTCTGCAAGCAGACGGGTTGGTTCGAGATGGGGGGTGCCGGCGTCGTCGACCCCGCAGTGCTCGAGAACGTCGGCTACGACCCCGAGGAGTGGTCCGGCTTCGCGTGGGGCCTCGGCCTCGACCGCATCGCCGCTCAGCGCCACGCTATTCCGGACATTCGCATGTTCTGGGAGAACGACCTGCGAGTCCTGAGGCAGTTTTGAAAGTCCCTGTCAGCTGGCTGCGGGAGTACGTCCCGATCGAGATGCCGATCCGCGAGCTCGCGGACCGACTGGTGATCTCGACTTGCGAGGTGGACGGGTTCCACACGGTCGGTGTCGCCGACGTCGACGGCAACCTGGGGCTCTTCCGCGTGGGTCGTGTGCTCGACGCGGTCAAGCACCCGAACGCGGACCGGCTGCAGCTCTGCCAGGTCGACGTGGGGGAGGGCGATCCCCGCCAGATCGTGTGCGGCGCCTGGAACTTCGGCGCCGGCGCCACGGTCGGCGTCGCGCTGCCGGGCGCCGTACTGCCGAACGGGTTGCGGCTCGAGCAGCGCAAGGTTCGCGGCGAGCTCAGCGACGGGATGATCCTCGCCGAGGACGAGGTCGAGCTCGGTGCGGACCACACCGGCATCATGGTGCTGCCGAACGGAATCGAGCCGGGAACGCCGCTCGCCGACGTGCTCCCACTCACTGACACGGTCCTCGAGCTCGAGACGAGCCACAACCGGCCCGATCTCCTCGCCGTTTACGGAATCGGACGGGAGGTTGCCGCACTCTTCGATCTGCAGCTCTCGCCGCCGCCGGGAACGGACCCTCCACGCGACGCCGACGAGCCGGTCGACGTCACGGTCGAGGACTTCGAAGCCTGTCCGCGCTACATCGGCCACCTCTTCCGCGACGCGACGATCGGCCCGTCGCCGCTCTGGCTCAAGGCGCGCCTGCTCGCCGCGGGCATGCGTCCGATCTCGAACGTCGTCGACGTGACGAACTACGTCATGCTCGCGCTCGGGAATCCGCTGCACGCGTTCGATTACGCGAAGCTCGCAGGCGGAAAGATCGTCGTGCGTCACGCGCGGCCAGGCGAAAAGCTGCGCACGCTCGACGGCGTCGACCGCGACCTCGAGCCGTACGACCTGATGATCGCCGAGGCCGAGCGCGCGGTCGCGCTCGCGGGGATCATGGGCGGTGAGGAGACGGAGATCGGCGAGAGGACGAGCGAGATCCTGCTCGAGGCGGCCAACTTCGAGCCGAACACGATCTTCCGGACCTCCGAGCGGCTTCGTCTACGCACCGAGGGGTCAAATCGGTGGGAGAAAGGCGTCGATCCCTATCTCGCCGAGCAAGCGGCCACGCTTGCGACGCAGCTGATCGTCGAGCTCGCCGGTGCGAAGTGGGTTGGTCGCGCGGATGTGCACGACGGGCTGCCCGAGCCGCCGGTCGTTCGTTTCCGTCCGGAAAAGACCGACGCAGTCATGGGTCTCCAGACTCCACCGGAGGAGCAGCACGCCATCCTGCGGCGCCTGGGCTTCGGCGTCGAGGGCGAGAACATCGCGGCGCCGACGTGGCGTGCCCGAGACGTGACCCGTGAGATCGACGTCGTCGAGGAGGTCGTGCGCTTCCGTCTCGACGACGTCCCGGTGCGGCTCCCGCACCGCCAGGCGATGTTCGGGACGCTGTCCAAGGCGCAGAGGATTCGACGCCGGATCGAGGACGTCCTGGTCGGGTTCGGCTACTCGGAGGCGTACACGTGGAGCTTGTTGCCCGGCGGTTCCACGCCCGGGGGCGTCGAGCTTCAGGAGCCGCTATCGAGCGAACAGGCGGTCCTGCGGACGTCGCTCGCCGCGGGTTTGCTCGCGTCGGCGCGTCGCAACGTCGACGCCGGCAACGAGGACATCGCGCTGTTCGAGCAGGCGCACGTGTACCTCCCGGCGGACGAACCGCTTCCCGAGGAGCGCTGGCACGTAGGTGGCATCGCCGCAGGCGGCTTCGCTTTCGCGAAGGGCACTGTCGAAGGCCTGTATGCCGCGCTCGGCATCCAGCCGTCGTTTCGGTCCGCTGCGGACCTCCCTGCGCATGGCCGCGGCGCCCGCACCGACGAGGGCTGGGTCGCCTCATTGCGGGAGCCCGAGCTGCCCGGCGAATGGGGGGCGTTCGAGCTCGACGTCGATGCCTTCGTCGACCGGGTCCCCGACCTGATCGTCTACGAGGACGTCATCACCTACCCGCCCGTGCGCCAGGATCTCGCCTTCGTGGTTCCGGACGACGTGAGCGCAGGGGAGCTCGTCGGCTCGGCTCACGAGGCCGCCGGGCCCGAGCTCCGCGAGATGCGTGCCTTCGACGTCTATCGCGGTGGCCAGGTGGAGCTCGGAAAGAAGTCGATCGCCTTCTCGGTCACGTTCCAGTCACCTGAGCGGACACTCACCGACGAGGACGCGGCCGAACTCCGAAACCGCATCGTTTCGGCCCTGGAACAGGCGTTCGGCGCCCAGCTCCGGGCTTAGATTCAGGGAAATAGCATTGCGAGCCTGACGTGCGTGATCCTGCTCGTCCTGGGCGTACTAGCCCGGGCGGCGCTGGTTGCTTCGGCCTGGCGCTCCGTCGCGCCGGCCGCGCAACCGTCTAGTGACCTGAGTCGTTGATCCGTTGGCAGTAGGAGGCGAGGCTGTCGAGGATCTGGTCTGCGGTCTTGTGCCAGACGAAAGGTTTGGGGTCGTCGTTCCAGTTAGCGATCCAGGTTCGGATCGAGGCGACGAGGT